>NZ_JADWYS010000001.1:0-300000 GCF_015831345.1 Caenimonas aquaedulcis
CGCTCTCGCTCAAACACTTGCGGTGAGTCAGTTCACAAGGCGCGCAAGCGCGCTCCGCCGCCGGAGCAGCGAAAGCAGCCGCCACAGAAATCGCCCCTGCCGCCTACCGCCTGACGCGACCCGGGGAATGGCGTGCCTGCTGCTTTGAACTCCCAAGCATCACACCTCGGGGTCGCGACGCAAAACAATGCAAAGGCGAGGCTGCCAAATGAGCTCAGGTCCCAACCAGCAGCCGCATCGCGAGCGCATTGAACGCATCGGCCTGCTCGAACTGCACCCAATGCCCCGCGTCGCGCACCACGTGCTTCTCGCGCAGGCCGAGCCGCGAGACCGCCGCATCGAACGCCGCCGGGTCGCGGCGGCGCACGACATCGTCTTCGCCCCAGATGCCCGACACCGGGCACTGCCAGGTGTGCGCGATGCGCAGCATGCCGTCGCTGCGCGCCAGCTTGCGGTCGCGCACGCGGTCGCGCTGGGCGCTGCGGTCCTGCACCTCGATGGCGAGGTCGTCGATGTGCGTGCGGTCGTAGATCATGATCGCGCCGAGGTTGTGCCGCAGCACCTCCTTGCGCGCATCGGGGTCCGTCACCCCGCGCAGCGGCAGCAGGTCGTGGCGCGGCCCCGGGTGGATGCCAAGCCCCGTCGCGCCCGTGAGCACCAGGCGCTGCACCTTCTCCGGCGCCAGGTGCGCCATGTAGCCCGACACCAGGCTGCCGAATGAAAAACCGAGGAGGTCGAAGCCGCGCCCCCCGAGCAGTTCGACGATGCCGTCGAGCACGATGGGCGCGATGCTGTCCGCGTCGAGGCCGTCGCGCGGCAGGTCGGAGTCGCCCATGCCCGGCAGGTCCGGCAGCCACAGCTCGCGCTCGCGCGAGAGGGCCTCGATGTTGCGCACCCAGTGCATCCAGGAGCCCGCGCCGCCGTGCAGCATGACGAGCGGCGGGCCTTCGCCCCAGCTGCGCCACACCACCTGGCCCTGGGGTGTTGCCTGTGTCGTGGCGCGCCGGCTGCGGCTGTCGAGCGAGTCGAGGAGGGAAGTCACTGCGTCAGTGTAATGTGGCCCTTCTCGATGACTTCGATGAACTTCGCGCGGTCGGACTTCATCTTCTCGCCGAGCACCGCCGGCGCGAGGAAATAGGGCGACTGCTTCTGGTTCTCGATCCCGGCCTTGACCTCGGGCGAGGCCAGCGCCTTCTCCACGGCGGCGGCGACCTTGGCGATGATGGGCGCCGGCGTGCCCGCAGGCGCCAGCAGCACGTTCAGCGATTCGATGCCCTCGAAATCCGGCAGCCCGTATTGCGTGAAGGTCTGCACGGCGGAGCCCGGCTGCGGCGAGGTGTAGGCCAGCGCGCGCAGCGTGCCCGCATCCACCTGCGGCTGCAGCAGCGGCACGTTGGTGATCATCATCTGCACACGGCCGCCCACGAGGTCCTGCAGGGCCGGCGCGCCGCCCTTGTAGGGCACGTGCACGATCTTCGTGCCGGTGCGCAGGTTGAAGAGCTCGCCCGCAAGGTGGTTCGAGTTGCCGGTGCCGGAGCTGCCGTAGTTGAGCTTGCCCGGGTTGGCCTTGGCGTAGGCGATGAATTCGGGCAGGGTCTTCGCGGGCACGGAGTTGTGCACCGCGAGCATGTAGCTCGAGCGCGAGGCCGAGGCCACCGGCGCGAAGTCCTTGATGCTGTCGTAGGGCAGGCTCGACTGGAGCGTGTGGATCACGTGCGTGGTGAGCGCGGTGAACATCAGCGTGTAGCCGTCGGGCGGCGCCTTGGCCACGAGCTGCGCGCCGATGGCGGTGTTGCCGCCGGCGCGGTTGTCGATGACGATGGGCTGGCCGAGGATCTCGCCGACCTTCGTCATCAGCACGCGCGCGATCGGGTCCACCGAGCCGCCGGGCGGGAAGGGGATCACCAGCTTGATGGGGTGGTCGGGGTAGTTGGCCTGCGCGAAGGCGCCGGGGCCGGCGATGGCCGTGGCCGCGAGCACGGCCAGCTGCTTGAGGAAAATTCGCTTCATGTTCAACCCATGTTCAATTTGTGCCGCTGGCCGTAGGCCGGCTCGTTCACCCGGCCTTCGATGATCGTGATGTTGCGCGTCGCGTTGGTGAGCGGCGTGAAGTCCTCGCGCTCCAGCGGCTTGCCCGCCGGCATCGAGAAGTCCGCGCATTCCACCTGCAGGATCTCCAGCACGTCGTCGCCGACGGATTCGAACCAGTACTTGAAGTGGCGCGGGATCAGCACGCCCTCCCGCTCCTTGAGGTCCGCGACGACGACGTCGCCCTCGCCGTAGAACCGCGCGTGGCCCTTGAGCACCATCCAGAAGCCGTCGAGGTGGTGGTGCGTGTGCAGGTTGGTCTCCCCGCCGTTCTTGAGCACCTGCACGTTGGCGATCATGCGGTCGGTGCGTGCGAGGCGCACGACGAACTTGCCGACGTGCTTGCCCTCGGGCATCTCCGGCGAGTCGAACCTGAAGGGCTGGGCGATGGGCGCGGCCTGCTGCGCGGTGGCGGTGGCGGTATCGGACATGGCGATCTCCTTGATTGAAAACGGTCAAACCTTGGCGGCGTTGAGGAACTTGAGCAGTGTGTCGTAGGTGCCGACCACGCGCTGCAGTTCGGCGCGCACTTCCTTCGGGCCCATGGGGTCGAGCACCAGGCCGCCGCGCGCGGCGAAAGCCTTGAACTCGTCGCTCGTCACCACCTGCTTCGAAGCCGACGCGAGCTTGTCCAGCACGTCCTTGGGCAGGCCCTTGGGTGCGATCACGTAGTTGCACGCGGGCAGCAGGGTGGCGTTGGTGAAGCCCGGCTGGTCGCCAACGGGCGCGGCCTCGGGGAAGGGCTCGTAGCGGCCCTTCTGGAAGACGGCGATGACGCGCATCGCGCCGGCCTCCACGTGCCCGCGCAGGCCGTCGGTGTAGCCGGCCATGGCCTCGACGCGGCCGCCGAGCAAGGCCAGAACCGATTCCCCGCTGCCGCCCGTGAAAGGGACGATGCGCATCTTCGTTTTCGCGGCCATGTTGACCTGCTGCATCTCCAGGTCCGCGGACGTGCGCAGGCCGGCGACGCCGACGCGCACCTGGTTGGGCCGCGCCTGCACGTCCTTGATGAAGTCGGCCCAGTTCTTCACCGGCGAATCGGCGCGCACCGCGAGCAGGGTGGGCATGGAGTTGAGCTTGACGAGCGGCTGGAAGTCGTCGGGCTTGGCCCAGGCCAGCCCCTTCATCACCATCGGCTGGTAGACGAGGGTGCCGTTGCCCGCGTAGCCGATCGTGTAGCCGTCGGGCTTGGCGCGGATGACGGAGCCCACGCCGATCGTGCCCGAGCCCCCGGTGAGGTTGGTGACGACGATGTTGCCGCCCAGCACCTTCTCCATCTGCTTGCTGTACTGCCGCACGATCGCATCGGTGGAGCCGCCAGGGGACCAGGGGTTCACGAAGGTGATGTCGCGCTCCGGGTAGCCCGCGGCGCGCGCGGGCAGCGCGATGCCGGCGGCGAGCGCGGCGCCGCCGAAGGCGAACTGGCGTCGGGTGAAGGGGGTCATGGTCGTCTCCATCGAAGTTGTCGTGCAGGTCAATCGTCCGCGGCCACTTCCTTCGGCCGCAGCAGGAATCCGAACAGCAGCACGCCGATCACCACGATCCAGGTGACCACGGCCACGGGCGAGCTCCAGAAGGTGCTGACCTGGCCGTTGGACAGGATCAGCGCCTCGCGCAGGTGCTTTTCCACGAGCGGGCCGAGCACCAGGCCGATGACCATCGGGGCGAGGCGGAAGCCCAGCTTGTTCAGCACGTAGCCGATGCAGCCGACCAGCGGGAGCAGCCACACATCCAGCATGCTGTTGTTCACGCTGTACGCGCCGATGATGGTGAGCAGCACGATCATCGGCAGGAAGATGTACTGCGGCACGCGCAACAGGCTCACCCACACGCCGACGAGCGGCACGTTCAGGATCACCAGCATCACGTTGCCGATGTACATCGAGGCGATGAGGCCCCAGAAGAGGTCGGGGTAGTTGCGGATGAGCAGCGGCCCGGGGTTGATGCCGTGGATCATCAGCGAGGACATCATGAGCGCCGTGATCGCGCCGAAGGGAATGCCCATCGCGAGCAGCGGGATCAGCGTGGCGGTGGCGGCGGCGTTGTTCGCCGTCTCGGGGCCGGCCACACCTTCGATCGCGCCGGTGCCGAGCTCGTGGCGGTACTTCGAGACGGCCTGCTCCAGCCGGTACGACGCGAAGCTCGACATCGACGAGGGCGGGCCGGGCAGGGCGCCCATGATGAAGCCGACGACCGTGCCGCGGCCCATGGGCCAGAAGCTGCGCTTCCATTCCTCCTTCGTGGGCATCAGGTCGCGCATCCTGATCGACACGGGCGGGATGTGGTCTTCCTTCGTCGCCACGAGATGCATCATCTCCGCGACCGCGAAGAGGCCGATGACGACGGCGACCAGCGTGAAGCCCGGGCTCAGCTCGTTGATGCCGAAGATGAAGCGCTGCTGGCCCGTGACCGCTTCCTGGCCCACGGTGGCGAGCAGCAGGCCGATGGTCATCGGGAACAGGCCGGCGGCCAGCGTGCCGCCGGAGATGCGCGAGAAGATCAGCAGGCCGCCCAGCAGCATCGCGAAGTACTCCGGCGGGCCGAACAGCAGCGCCGCGCGCGACACGGCGGGAGACAGCAGCATGATGCCCAATACGGAGACCGTGCCGCCGACGAAGGAGCCGACCGCGACGATGGTGAGCGCCGCGCCGGCGCGGCCCTTGCGCGTGAGCTGGTAGCCGTCCAGGCAGGTGATGGCCGACGCCACCTCCCCGGGCACGTTGATGAGGATGGCGGTGGTGGAGCCGCCGTACATGGCCCCGTAGAAGATGCCCGCCATCGCGATGAGTCCGGTGGTCGGGTCGAACGAGTAGGTGATGGGCAGGATGAGCGCGATGCCGCCCAGAGGCCCGAGCCCCGGCAGCACGCCCACGAGCGTTCCCGCGAGCGCGCCGAGAAAGGCGGCGAGCAGGTTCTGCATCGTGAGGGCGATGGTGAACCCGTGCATCAATCCGTCGAAGGAGCTCATGGTGTTCAGATGCCGAGCAGGCCCTTGGGCATGGGGATCTTCAGCAGCACCACGAAGACGAGCTGCAGGCCGATGGCGATGCACAGCGAGGCGACGACCATGCGCGGCCACGAGAGCGGGCTCACGAGGCGCATGAACAGGAGGCAGAAGATGGCGCTGGAGACGAGCTGGCCGAGATACTCCATCGTCCCGAAGTACAGGACCAGCAGCACGATCATGATGACCACGCGCTTCGCGCCGCCGCCCGCGGGCATCTCGAACTGCTCGGTCGGCGGCATCCACCACGCCTCCCACAGCACGGCGAGGCTGGCGGCGATGACCATGCAGCCGACCACGGTGGGCCACACGCGCGCGCCGGGTTCGTCGAGCGTGCCGAACGGGTATTCCCGCGACAGCAGGAGGTACACCGCCGACAGCAGCAGGCCGATGCCGCCGGTGACGAAGTAGCCGACGCGCTTGTTGTGCATCGCCGTGGCGGCTTGCGGGGTCATGCGGTTTCCTTGCGGTGGGTGGCGATGCCCAGGCGCTCGCGGTAGTCGGCGTCCAGCGCGGTGACGGTGCGCGACTGCAGCGCCTCCTGCATGTCCAGCGCGCCGGGGATCGTGGTGGCGCCGGGCCGGGCCTTCGCGCTGGGGCCGTGTTCTCCGAGGCGCGGCGCGGGGCCCTGGATGCGCGGTGTGCGGTGGCGCATGCGGTAGGGGCGGCCGATGACGGGGCGCAGGCCGACCGGCTGCGGATGCTCCACGTATTCGTAGAAGCCGCGCGCGCGCAAATGCGGATCGAGCAGCAGGTCGCGGTTGTTCAGCACGGGGCCGGCGGCGATACCCCCCGACTGCAGCAGGCGGGTGGTCTCCCATGCGTCATGCGCGGCCGTCCAGCGCGCGACCGCCGCATCGACCAGCTCGCGATGCTCGCGGCGGCCCGCCTCCGTCGCGAGGCGGGCGTCGCCGTCAAGCCCGACATGCCGCGCGAGCACGCGCCATTGCATATCGCTGGTGACGCTGATCGCCACCCACCGGTCGTCCCCGCGCGCCGGGTAGAGATTGCTCGGCACGTGCAGCTCGTCCTCGTTGCCGATGCGCTTCGGCTCCGTGCCGGTAAGCTGCCACTGCAGCAGCGCCTCGGGCATCGCGGCGACGCCGAGCTGGTACATGCCCAGGTCGATCCATTGGCCTTGCCCCGTGCGCCGCCGGTGGTGCAGCGCGGCGAAGAGCGCCGTGAGCCCGCTCCAGCATGCGAGGAAGTCGGGATAGGACTGGCCGACCTTCCACGGCTTGTCGCCGCGGTAACCGGTGTACTGCGTGATGCCCATCGTCGCTTCGAGCGTCGTGCCCTGGCTCGGGAATTCCGACCACGGCCCGGTCGATCCGTAGCCGGTGTTGGACAGCATGATGAGCGCCGGGTTGATCCTGCGCAGCTCCTCGTAGTGCAGGCCCCAGCCGCGCATGACGCGTGGCGTGTAGTTCTCCAGCACGAAGTCGGCGCTCTCCACCATCTTGCGAAAGACCGCGCGTCCCTCTTCGCTCGCCAGGTCCAGCAGCATGGATTGCTTGCCGCGATTGAGCATGTGGAAGGCGCCGGAGCGGTTCCAGGGTTCGTCGCCCGGGTCGTTGTCCAGGTGCGGGCCGAAGGCGCCGCTGCGCGTCTGGTCGAGGCGGTGCGTGCCTTCTATCTTGATCACCTCCGCGCCCAGGTCGCTCATGAGCGCGCCCATGTAGGGCACGGCAAACACGTAGGAAAGATCGAGCACGCGCAGGCCCGCAAGCGGCAGGCGGGCGGGGCCGGGCGACGGCCGCCCACGTGTTTCGTTCCTGGGCGCCCACCCTGCATCCCGCCCGCCGTGTTCGCCCAGGCGGGGCGCTGCGCTGCGCACCGACATCGGTGTGGCCGACATGCGCGCCAGTTCCGCGGGAAATTTCCAGGTGCCGCCCACGGGATGCGCCACCGTCCGGAACGCGCCGCGCGCGGCGAGATGGTCGCACTGCAGCAGCTCCGGCGCACCCTGCACGACGCCCAGCAGCAGGCGCATGCGCGCGCCCTGCTCGAAGAGGTCCTTCGCATCGCGGTTCGCGACGCAGGATTCGAGCACCGCGCGCACTTCCGCCGTGCGCGTGTTGCGCTTCACGCGCTGCGCGTATTCCGGCGTGCGGAATTCCTCGCGGCCGAACAGGTCGGCGAAACTCTCGAAGCGCGTCGGCCCGGACTGCACGGTGAGGTAGCCCTTGCGCGTGGCGATGGGCTCGCCCTGGAACGGGTCCTGCGTCGCGCTGCGGCGCCCCTGCACCGCGCCCATGAACGAGTAGTACGGCTGGTTCATCACGAGCTCGGACGCGAGGCATTCCTGCATCGACACGTCCACGTGCTCCCCGACGCCGTCGGCTTGCGCCGCCACCAGCGCCGCCATGCCCGCATACGCGGCGTTCAGGCCGGCGCAATACGCGCTCTGGTTGAGGCCGTGCTTGAGCGGCGGCAGGTCCACGCGCCCGCTGATGTGCATGATCCCGCCCATCGCCTGCAGCACGAGGTCGCTCGCGGCGTAGCCCGCATACGGCCCGGTGCTGCCGAAGTTCGTCACCGACACGACAACGAGGCGCGGGTTCCATGCGAGCAGCGTGTCCACGCCCAGGCCCCAGCGCGCCAGCGTGCCGGGAGCGAAGCTCTCGAAGAGGATGTCGCCGCCTTCGACCCAGCGCCGCAGCGCCTCGTGCGACCGCGCATCGGCGATGTCCAGCGCCACGCTGCGCTTGTTCCAGTTCAGGTACTGGAAGAGCAGGCTGCGCTCGGGCTCGGGCGCGGTGGGATGCAGCGGCGGCAGCCGGCGCGTCGCATCGCCCGCGCCCGGCGGCTCCAGCTTGACGACGTCCGCGCCGAAATCGCCGAGCAGGCGTGCGGCGAAGGAGGACGCGATGCCGTCCCCGAGGTCGAGCACACGCACGCCCTGAAGCGCGCCGGCGGGTTCAGACATCGGTGAGCTTGATGTTGGCCTTCTCGACGATCTCCGCGAATTTCGCGCGGTCACTCTTCAGCCGCTCGGCCAGCGCGGCGGGCGGCATGAAGAAGGGCGCCTGGTTCTGTGTCTCGATCGCCTTGCGCACGTCGGGCATGTCGAGCGACTTCTGCACCGCGTCTGCGATCCTGTTGACGATGGCCGCGGGCGTGTCGCGCGGGGCGAGCAGCATGGTGACGAGCTCGATCTTCTCGAAGTCCTTCAGGCCGAACTGCTCGAAGGTGGCGACGGGCGGCTTGCCCGGCGGCTGCGAGGTGTAGGCGATGGCGCGCAGCGCGCCCGAGTCGATGTGGCCCTGCAGGGAGGAGATCGTGCTCAGGTACATCTGCACGCGGCCGGCCAGCAGGTCGATCATCGCGGCGCCCGTGCCCTTGTACGGCACGTGCGTGATCTTCACGCCCGCGCTCATGTTGAACAGCTCGCCCGCCAGGTGATTGGCGTTGCCGATGCCCGCGCTGCCGTAATTGAGCTTGCCCGGGTTGGCCTTGGCGTAGGCGATGAGTTCCGGCAAGGTCTTCGCGGGCACGGACGGATGCACCGCGAGCATGTAGCCCGAGCGCGAGACGGTGGAGATCGGCGCGAAGTCCCGGATGCTGTCGTAGGGCAGGTTGGACTGCATCGTGTGGATCACGTGCGTGCTGACCGAGCTGAAGAGGAGGTTGTAGCCGTCGGGCGCCGCCTTCGCGATGAAGGCCGAGGCGATCGACGTGTTGCCGCCCGGGCGGTTCTCCACGACGATGGGCTGGCCCAGGAGCTCGTTGAGCTTTTGCCCGAGCACGCGCGCGATCGGGTCGGTCGAGCCGCCCGGCGGGTAGGGCACGAGCATGCGGATCGGCCGGTCCGGCCAGGCCGCCTGCGCGAAGGAAAAGGGCGAGGCGGCGGCCGCGGCCGCGAGCGCGGCCATCTGCTGGAGGAACTGGCGTTTCACGGGTTTGTCTCCTGAAATTGGGACTCAGCCCTCCAGGGGGAGGATCACGGTCTTGACCTGGGTGTAGTAGTGCATGGCCTCGACGCCTTTTTCGCGCCCGATGCCGCTTTGCTTGAAGCCGCCGAACGGGGCTTCGACGCCGACCCCGTGGTAGTTGTTGATGTAGACCTGGCCGGCCTGCAGCTTGCCCGCGACGCGGTGCGCGCGAGAGACGTCGCGCGTCCACACGGCCGACGCGAGGCCGAAGTCCGTGTCGTTCGCGATCTCCAGCGCCTGGGCCTCCGTGTCGAAGGGGATCACGCAGGACACCGGGCCGAAGATCTCCTCGCGCGCGATGCGCATCCCGTTGTCGACGTTGGTGAAGATCGTGGGTTCGACGAAGAAGCCCTGCGCGAGCCTGCCTTCGGTGAGGCGCCGCCCCCCGCACGCGAGCGTCGCGCCTTCCTTCCGGCCGAGCTCGATGTAGCCGAGGATGCGGTCGAGCTGCTCGCCGGAGACGACGGGGCCCATCTCGAGGTTGTCCGGGCCGGGGCCGATCGTCACCTCCTTCAGGTGCGACGCGAAACGTGCGACGAACTTGTCCGCGATGCTCCGATGCACCAAATGCCGCGTCCCGGCAGAACAAACCTGCCCCGCGTTGCGCGACAGGGTGAATGCGGCCGACTTGGCCGCGGCCTCGATGTCGGCATCCTCGAAGACGATGAAGGGCGACTTGCCGCCCAGCTCCAGGCTCACCGGCACGATGCGCTTCGCGGCGGCGGCCATCACGAGCTTGCCCGTGTCCGCGGACCCGGTGAAGTTGATCTTGCGCACGAGCGGGTGCGAGACGAGCGCGTTGCCCGCTTCGCCGCCGAAGCCGGTGACGACGTTGAAGGCGCCGGGCGGCATGCCCGCCTCGATGCAGATCGCGACGAATTCGAAGATCGACAGGTTGGTCTGCTCCGCCGGCTTGATGACGATGGTGTTGCCCGCCGCGAAAGCGGGCGCGGCGCTGCGGCCCGTCTGGCCCATGGGCGCGTTCCAGGCGGTGATCTGCCCGATCACGCCGTAGGGCTCGCGCACGGTGTAGACGAGGTGCTTGCCCGGCGCGGGAATCGTTTCGCCGTGGATCTTGTCCGCGAGGCCGGCATAGAACTCGAAGTAGCGCGCGCAGACTTCCACGTCGTTCAGGGCCGAGGCGAGCGGCTTGCCGACGTCCAGCGAGTCGAGCATCGCGAGGCGGTCGCGGTTCTGGCGCAGCAGCTGCGCGACTTTCTGCAGGATCTGTCCGCGCTTGAAGGCGTCCACGGCCGCCCACTGCACTTGCGCGGATTGCGCGGCGCGCACCGCGCGGTCCACGTCCGCCGCGTTGCCGCGTGCATAGCGGCCGAGCTTTTCGCCCGTGGACGGATTGATGCCTTCGAAGTAGTCGCCGCCGGCGGGCGTGACCCATTCGCCGCCGATGAAGTGTTCGTAGCGCTCGCGGATCGCGGGCCGGGTGGGGGTGCTCATGCGGAATGTCCTGGTGCGGGCGTCGCGCGGCCCAGCGCTTGCATCAGCACGGCGGCGTCCTTCTGTTGTTCGAGGCCGATCAGGAGCTCGCAGAGTTCGGCGGCCTTCGCGGGAGCGACGGCGGTGCGCGCGTTCTCCATGAACTTGGCGACGATCTCCTCGTTGCTTGCGGGCTCCTGCGGCAGGATCTCGTTGCGCGCACGCAGCACCCGGCCGTCGCGCAGGCGCACGATCACTTCGCCGGTGCGGCTCTTCGGGAAGCCGGAGGCCGGGTCGACCTCGTAGGTGACCTTGCGCGCGAGTGCAACGAGTGAAGGATCCGTGCGTACCGCGGGTTCCAGCTCGCCGAGCCCGAAGGCGCCGCGCAGCAGCCCGCAGGCGATGGAGAACTGCAGGCTGAACTGCGCGATGTAGTCGGTGGCCGGGGCGTATTTCTCCGCCGCGGGCTCGCACACCAGCGGCACGGCGACGCTGGCGACGAGCGCATGCACCGACTCGATGTCTTCCGCACGGAGCGATCCGACCATCTGCTCGCGGATGTCGCGCGCCGCATTCACGAACGCGTGCATGTGGTGGCACGCGGGATACAGCTTGATCGACGCCGTGGGGAATTCCCAGCGCTCGCCGAGCTGCGCGCCGACCATGGCCGGCCGCGCTTCCTTGGCCAGCGCGCCGAGGAAGGCGTTGTAGAAACCCATGGGGCCTTCGTAAGCCAGCGAGGGCCCGGTGTAACCCGCCTGCGCCATGTGGGCCGCGACCACGCCGCTGGCAGCGGCCCAGCCCGGATGGAAGCGCTTGGTCCAGGTGCCGTCCTGCATGGGCTGCACCGTGCCGGACGCGGTGGCCAATGCGATGCCCTGCGCGAGCGTGAGCTGCTTCGTGTTCAGCCCCATCAGCCGCCCCGCGACGAGGGACGACGAGAAAGCCCCGCACACGGAGGTCGGATGAAAGCCCGCCTTGTGGATGTTGCCCAGGCCCGCCTGCGCGATGCGCGCGCCGGCCTCCAGCCCCACGACCAGCGCGGCCAGCAGCTCGCGGCCGCTCGCATGGCGCTGCGCCGCCACGCCGAAAGCGGCGGGCACGTTCGTCGCGCACAGGTGGATGGAGCCGGGAAGGTAGGTGTCGTCGTAGTCGAGGCCGTGCACCAGCAGGCCGTTCATGAGGATCGCATCGCGCAGCGTGAGGCCGGCGCCCATGCCCACGACTTCATTCGTGCCCGTGTCGCCCATCGCCTGCACGCCGTTCAAGGCGATGCGCGCGAAGTCCTTGCGGCTGGACGCGAGCGCGACACCCAGCGCGTCGAGCGCGAGATAACGCGCGCGCTCGCTCACCGCGGCCGGCACTTCCTCGAGGCGCAGCCCCGCCGCGAAATCCGCCAGCGTTTGCGAGACCGTCATGGCGCGGGGGCTTTCAGGACTTGCGCACCACGGCGCGGTCGAGGGCGAGCTTGCCGACCTGCGCCATGTCCAGCTCGACGCCGAAGCCCGGGCCGAGGGGCAGGTTGCAGTGGCCGTTCTTCACGTCGATGGGTCGGTTGGCGACGATCGGGTCCACGTCGATGGCGGGCAGGCCCATCACGAATTCCGCGCCGAAGGCATGGTTCGGGATCGCCGCCGCGAGCGTCGCGCCGGCGATGGCTTCCAGGTAGCTGCCGTTCGCCGTGCCCGCGACGTTGGCGCGCAGGCCGAAGGAATCGGCGATGGTCGCGATGTCGCGGCCCCGGCGCAATCCCCCGCACTTGTAGAACTTCACGGCCATCACATCCGCCGCGCCGTTGGCGCACAGGCGCGCCGCGTCGGCGGGGCTGTAGCAGGACTCGTCCGCGATGATGGAGACGTTGCAACGGTCGTACACCCACTTGAGGTTGTCGATATGCGTGGGCGGCACCGGTTGTTCGAAGTAGGTGAGGTTCACTTCCTCGATCCGCTTGGCAAGCTGCACCGCGCCCACCGGCGTGTAGCCCATGTTGGCGTCGATGCCGAGGTACACGTCGGGGCCCAGGGCCTTGCGGATCTGCTTGACGACGTTCGCGTCCGCCTCGATCTTTTCTTCCGGGCCGACCTTGATGCAGATGTAGCGGATGCCGTGCTTTTCCGCGGCCATCACCGACTCGTCGATCATGGTCTTGTCGTCCGCGAGGCCGACCGACCATTCGAGCGGGATGCTGTCGCGCTGCGCGCCGCCCAGCAGCGTGTGGGCCGACACGCCCAGTGCCTTGCCCACGAGGTCGTGCAGCGCGAAGTCGGTGACCTCCAGCGCGGCAAGGTTGCCCGGCAGCTTCGCGCTGCACGCGCGCAGCACGCGCTCGATGTCCATCGCATCGCGGCCCAGCAGCACCGGCGCGTAGAAGTCGCGCAGGCAGGCGAAGACGCTCGCCGCCGTCTCGCCGATCCACGGGTTCACCGGCCGCACCTCGCCCCAGCCGCTGATGCCGCCCGCGCTGATGCGCAGCAGCACCGGCCGGCCGATCCAGCTGCCGGTGTCGCCGTACAGCAGCGGACCGGTGGAGATCTTGCGCTTCATGCGCGGGACGATGTCGAGCGGGATGATTTCCACCTCGTCGATGACGAGGCGGCCGCGGGAGGGGGGCAGGGTGGTGGTCATGCGGGAGTGCCCTGCACGGCTGCGCGCCGCCAGGGATGTTGTTCGAGATAGCGTTGTTCGAAGGCTTCGATCGCGGCCTGGTGCACGAGGATCAGGTCGATGTCGTCCTGGCCCTTGAGCAGCCGCTCGCGCGGGCTGGCGTCGATGTCGAAGGCGTGCACCTTGCCGTCGGGGCCGGTCACCGTCTTCGCTTCGAGGTCGATCGTGATCTCTGCGCCGGGCTTCGCGTGCAGCTGCGCGCGCAGGTCGTCGCAGGTCTCCTGCGGCAGCACCACGGGCAGCAGGCCGTTCTGCAGCATGTTGCCCGCGTAGATGTCGCTGAAACTCGGGGCGATGATGGCGCGGATGCCGTAGTCGGCCACCGCATACACCGCGCCTTCGCGCGCCGAGCCGGAGCCGAAGTTGGGGCCGGCCACCAGGATGCGCGCCTCGCGGTAGGCGGGGCGGTTGAGGATGAAGTCGGGTTTTTCCGATCCGTCGCCGTTGAAGCGGATGTCGTGCAGCATGTACTGCTGCAGGCCGTTGCCGCGCGCCTTGCGGAAGAAGCGGTTGGGCAGCAGCTTGTCGGTGTCGACGTTGCTCATGTCGAGCGGGGCGGCCAGGCCGGTGAATCGGGTGAAGGCTTCCATGTCAGTCCAGCTTCCGCACGTCCATGAGGTGGCCGCTCACCGAAGCCGCCGCCGCCATCGCGGGGCTCATGAGGTGCGTGCGCGAGCCCTTGCCCTGCCGGCCCTCGAAGTTTCGGTTGGAGGTGGAGGCGCAGCGCTCGCCCGGCGCCAGCGTGTCGCCGTTCATCGCGGCGCAGCTGGAGCAGCCCGAGCCGCGCCACTCCACGCCCGCGTCGATGAAGATGCGGTCGAGCCCCTCGGCTTCGGCCGCGCGCTTGACGCCGCTGGAGCCGGGCGACACCCAGGTCGGCACCTTCGCCTTGCGGCCCTTGAACACGTCCGCGGCTGCGCGCAGGTCGTCGAGCCGGCCGTTGGTGCAGCTGCCGATGAAGACGCGGTCCACCTTGATGCCTTCCAGCGGCGTGCCGGGCGCGAGGCCCATGTAGCGCAGCGCGGATTCGATGTCTGCCTTCTTCTCCGCTTCCGCGCCTTCCGCGCTCGGCACGGCGGCGTCAATCGGCAGCACCTGCTCGGGCAGCGTGCCCCAGGTGATGGACGGCCCGACGGCGCCGGCGTCGAGATGGACCTCGCGGTCGTACACCGCGCCCTCGTCGCTCGGCAGGGTCCTCCAGTAGGCGACGGCCTGGTCCCACATCTCCCCCGAGGGCGCGTACGGCCGGCCCTCCAGGAACGCGATGGTGGTCTCGTCGGGGGCGACCATGCCGGTGCGCGCACCGGCCTCGGTCACCATGTTGCACAGGGTCATGCGCTGGTCCATGGTCATGCCGCGCACGGTGGAGCCGGCGAACTCGACGACGTGGCCCACGGCGCCCGCGACCCCGATCTTCGCGATGACAGACAGGATGATGTCCTTGGCCGTGACGCCGAAGCCCAGTGCGCCGTCGATGGTGATGCGCATGGTCCTGGGCTTTTTCTGCCAGACGCATTGCGTGGCGAGGATCTGCTTGCCTTGCGATGCGCCGATGCCGAGGGCATAGCAGCCGAACGCGCCGTGGGTGGAGGTGTGCGAGTCGCCGCAGCAGATGACGAGGCCGGGTTGCGTGATGCCCAGCTCCGGGCCCACCACGTGGATCACGCCCTGGCGCGGGTCGTCCACGCCGAAGTGGTCGAAGCCGTACCTCGCGGCGTTGCCTGCGAGGTATTCCACCAGCCCGCGCGACTCGGCGTCGGCGATGCCCGCCAGCCCCTTGTCGCGGTTGACCGTCGGCACGAAGTGGTCGGGCGAGCCGAACACCTGTTTCGGCTTGCGCACCTGGCGGCCTTCCTTCGCCAGCGCGCCGAAGGCGTGGAAGGAGCCTTCGTGCACGAAGTACGTGTCCACCGACAGCAGCGCTTCGCTGGCGCCGCGCGTGACGATCGCGTGGCGGCTCCAGACTTTCTCGAAGAGGGTGGCGGGTGCGTTCATGGGGTCAATCCGTAGCGGCCTTCGAGGGCGTCGTGTTCGGCCATGCCGGCGATCTCCTCGATGTGCCCGAAGCTCGCGAGCGTGCCCGCGATGCGCGAGAGGCTGCCGCGGCCCTTCAGCTCGGCCAGCATCTTCTGGATGGCGGGGATCGCGGAGAGGATCGCGAAGTTCGCGTAGATCGCGAGCTTGAAGCCCATCTCGCCGAGTTCGGCCGCCGGGATGTCGGGCGTCTTGCCGCTCGCGGCGATGTTCGCGAAGAGCGGGATGCCGGCGAGGCCGCGCGCCACCGCATGCATCTGGTCGAGGCCCACCGGCGCATCGACGAAGATCATGTCGGCGCCGGCTTCGCGGTATTGCCGGCCGCGCTCGAACACGGCGTCCATGCCGTCGATCGCGAGCACGTCGGTGCGCGCGATGATGACGAGGTCGGCGTCCTGCCGCGCGTCGCAGGCCGCCTTGATCTTGCCGACCATCTCCCGCGCCGGGATCACGCGCTTGCCCGCGAGGTGGCCGCAGCGCTTGGGCGCGACCTGGTCTTCCAGGTGCAGCGCGGCGACGCCGGCCTTCTCGTAATCGCGCACGGTGCGCCGCACGTTCATCGCGTTGCCGTAGCCCGTGTCCGCGTCGGCCACGATGCACAGGCCCGAGGCGTCGGCGATGCGGCTCGCGTTGTCGACCATCTCGCTGGCGGTGAGCAGCCCGATGTCCGGCATGCCCAGGCGGCCGATGCTGGTGCCGAACCCCGTCATGTGGATCGCATCGAAGCCGGCGCGCGCGATCATGCGCGCGGTGAGCGCGTCGGCCGCGCCCGGCGCCATCACGCAGCCGGGCTGCGCGATCAGGCGGCGAAGGCGGGTGGTCGGGCGTTCCTGCATGATGCGCCCGCGTCAGTGACGCGCCGCCCCGGCGGCCTTGGCGGCGGACGTGCCGGCCAGCCGGCCGAACACCGAGCCCGACACCAGCCCCGTTCCCGAACCGTAGTTGAAGTAGTAGAGGCCACCGAGCATCTCGCCCGCGGTGTACAGGCCGGGGATGGGCTTCATCGTCAGGTCCAGCACCTGGCTGCTCTGCGGGTCCACGCGCAGCCCGCCGAAGGTGAAGGTGATGCCGCAGGTGGTGTTGTAGGCCTCGAAGGGCGCGGTGTCCACGGGCAGCGCCCAGTTGGATTTGGGCAGCGCCAGTCCCTCGGTGCGGCAGCCGTCCTTGACGGCGGGGTTGTAGGGCACGCCCTGCACCACGGCGGCGTTGTACTCGCGCATGGTCTTGAGGAACTGCTCGGGGTTCACGCCTTCGAGCTTGGTGGCGAGTTCTTCCAGCGTATCCGCGCTGACCTTGGTCGCGCGCTTGTCCTGGTATTCCGAGCGCGCGTACTTCTTGGACTTCGCGTCGAAGACCTGCCAGGCGAACTGGCCGGGCTGGTTGAGGATCTCCTCGCCGTAGACGGCGTAGGTGTAGTTGTAGAAGTCCGCGCCTTCGTCGACGAAGCGCTTGCCGTCCGCATTGACCATCACCGACAGCGGATAGCTGTGGCGGTACCAGCTGTTCATGAGCGTCACGTCGCCGAACTCGGGGGCGTTGCGGTCCCAGGGCGTCGTGTGCCGGCCCGACCAGTTGCCGTGCGGGCAGGCGCCGATGTCCAGCGCCATCTTCAGGCCCTCGCCCATGTTGAAGCGCGTGCCGCGCACCTTGGCGAGCTCCCAGCCCTTGCCCAGGTACTTGGTGCGCATCTCGGGGTTGGCCTCGAAGCCGCCGCACGCGAGGATCACCGACTTCGCGCGGAACTCCACCACTTCGCCGTTCTGCAGCGTGCGCACGCCGGAGACGCGCGCGCCGTCGTAGAGCAGGGAGGTCGCGCGGGTTTCGTAGATCACCTCGATATCGGCCTTGAGCGCCGCCTCGTCGAGCACCTGCACCAGGCCTTCGCCGCCGCCGGACACGGCCACCGGGTTGCGCCCGAAGAACTTGCGCCGGCCGTTGACCACCTGCGAGGTCGAGCCGTAGAAGGGCGTGAAGCGAACGCCCTTGGATTTGAGCCACACCATGCATTCCAGGCTCTGCTTGATGAGGGTCTCGGTGAGGTCCGGGTCGCAGCGGAACGCGGTGACGCGGAACATGTCGTCGAAGAATTCGTCGACGGTGTTGGTGTCCCAGTCGGTGTTCTCCGCTTCCTCGTCGCTGATGTCGATGAGGCGGCGCAGGTCGTTGACGTCGTTGTAGGCGATGCGCATCGCGCCGCCCGCGAAGCGGCTGTTGCCGCCGGCCTCGTACTGCGGCGCCGCTTCCAGCACCACGACGCGGGCGCCTTCGTCCCGGGCGGACAGCGCCGCGCACAACGCGGCGTTGCCCTTGCCCACCACGATGACGTCGTATTCCTTCATGCTCTGCTGCTCCTGTAAGTCGGTTGGGGTGGGCTACAGCGTGGTGCGCTGCTCGTCGGGCACGCCGTAGCGCTCCTCGAGCTGCTGCACCTGCGGCAGCCCCGCGATGTCGGTGAACTGGCGGAAGTCGGCGATGTGCGGGCGCAGGTGGCCCACGGTGCCGGTGCGCGCGAGTTCGGCGAAGGTGTGTTCGATGGCGGGCACGGCCGCCATCAAGCCGCAATGGGGGAAGAAGGCGAGCTGGAAACCCAGCGCGCCGAGCTCGGCCGTGTCGATGCCGCTGTCGGGCGCGAGGCTGCAGGAGAGCGGCATGCCCGCGAGTTCGCTCGCGATCGCGACGGCGCGTGCCGGGTCGCGCAGCATGCCGACGTGGATCATGTCCGCGCCGGCTTCGCGATAGCGCGCCGCGCGGCCGGCGACGGTGGCGAGCGAGGAGGCCTGCGCCGCGCCTTCGACGGCCGCGATCAGCACGAGTGGGGCGCCTGCCCGCACGTCGACCGCCGCGCGCAGCTTGGCGGCCATGTCGGCGACGGAGATGGACGCCGTGGCGTGGCGATGCGCCCGCGGCTCCTGGGCGTCGCAGAGCATGACGCCCGCGGCGCCCGCGCGCTGCAGTTCGGAAACCGTGCGGCGCACGTTGATCGGGTTGCCGAAGCCGGTGCCCGCATCGACCACCGTCGCGAGACCGGATGACGCGATGCAGCGCGATGCGTTGTCCACCAGTTCGGTTGCGGTCAGCAGGCCGGCGTCCGCCGTCCCGAGGCGGTTCAGCGCGGAACCCGCGAGGCTCACGAAAGCGACCTCGAAGCCGGCGATCGCCACCATCCGGCCCATGAGGCCGTCGGCGGTCTCGGGCACCGCCCGGCAGCTTCCCGCCGACAGCAGGGCGCGCAACCGCGCCGGCGCCGAGCTTTCGGGGGTGAGGACACCATTTCTGGCGTTATCGTTCTGCTGCATAGAACTTAGATTCTGAACTGGAGCTATCATCCGGGTTAGCGCTATCTTTTGTCAATCGCTTTTGGCGGCCATCGGGGTTTACTCGGATAAGTGGTTGCCGCCCTTGACAAGCGCTGGAGCGGGGGCGGACACTCCTTTTTAATAACAGACCGATAGTTCTGCGTAGCAGAACATCTTGAACCAAGGATACGGGATGAGTGAGATCCGGCCGCTGTTGATCCACGGCGAGTGGGTGCGCGACACGGGAGCGACGCTGAGCTCCCAGAACCCCGCGACGGGCGCGCAGAACGAAGCGCTGGCGGCGGCAACGCCCGAGGTCGTGGCCGAAGCCGTGCGCTCCTCGCGCAAGGCCGCGGCCGACCCGGCGTGGCGCAGGATGCTGCCGCACCAGCGCGCGCGGCTGCTGACGAAGCTCGCCGACATCGTCGCCGCGCGCAACGCGGACTTCGCGCGGGCGCAGATGGTGGAAAACGGCAAGCCGCAATCCGAGTGCAAGGCCCAGGCCACCGCCGCCGAGGGCATTTACCGCTACTACGCGGCCGTGTGCGAGACGGTGGGCTCCGAGGTGACGCCGTCGCGCGGCAACTACATCTCCATGACGAGCTACGAGCCCTATGGCGTCGTCGCCGCGATCACGCCCTGGAACTCGCCGCTCACGATGGAGGCGCAGAAAGTCGCGGCCGCGCTCGCCGCGGGCAACGCCGTGATCCTCAAGCCCTCCGAAGTCACGCCGTCCTGCGCGCTGGAGCTCGGCCGCGCGGCGCTGGACGCGGGTTTTCCGCCCGGCATCCTCAACGTGCTGCCCGGCACCGGCGCGCAAGCCGGCGACGCGCTGGTCAAGCACCCCGACGTGCGCATGGTGTCCTTCACCGGCGGCACGGAAAGCGGCCGACGCATCGCGCGCGCCGCCGCGGAAAAGCTCATGCCCGTGGCGCTGGAGCTGGGCGGCAAGTCTCCGCACATCGTCTTCGCCGATGCGGACCTCGACGCGGCCGCGGCGGCGGTGGCGGGCGGCATCTTCGAGGGGACGGGCCAGTCCTGCGTCGCGGGTTCGCGCCTCTTCGTGCAACGCGCCTGCTACGACGCGCTCGTCGGCAAGGTCGTGCAGCACGCGCGCGCCCTCGCGCTCGGCCTGCCCGATGCGCCGGGCACGCAGATGGGCCCGCTCGCGTCCTTCGTGCATCGCGAGCGCATCGAGAAGTTCGTGGCCTCGGCGCGCGAGGAGGGCGGCGAGATCCTCACCGGCGGCGCGCGCCCGGGTGGTGCGTCGCTGCAAGCCGGCGCGTATTACGAAGCGACCGTGATCGCCGGCCTGCCGAACACCGCCACCGTGTGCCAGCAGGAAATCTTCGGCCCGGTGCTCGTCGTGCTGCCCTTCGACGACGAGGACGACCTCGTGGCGCAGGCGAACGACTCGGCCTTCGGCCTGGCCTCGGGCATCTGGACGGGCAGCTACCAGAAGGCCTGGCGCGTCGCGCAGCGGCTGGAGGCGGGCACGGTCTGGATCAACACCTACAAGCAGCTGTCCATCGCGACGCCCTTCGGCGGCTACAAGGACAGCGGGCTCGGCCGCGAGAAAGGTATCTCCGGCATGCGCCTGTACCAGCAGCAAAAAAGCCTGTATTGGGGCCTGTGAGCCCCGACCGCCAAGGACACGAATGAGCACACAACGAACCATCGGATTCATCGGCCTGGGCGTCATGGGCGAGCCCATGTGCCGCAACCTCGCGACAAAGAGCGGGCAGCGCGTGCTGTGCCACGACCTGTCGCCCGCGCCCATGCAGCGCCTTTCCGAGTACGGCGCGCAGCCCTGCGCGGACGTGGCGGAGCTGATGCAGGCGAGCGACGTCGTGATGATCTGCCTGCCCTCCGGCAAGGCGGTGACGGAGCTCATCGCGCGGCTGCTGCCGCACGTGCGCCAGGGACAGGTCTTCGTGGACCTGAGCACCTCCGGCGTCGACGTCGCGCGGCACTCGGAAGCGCTGCTGCGCGCGAAAGGCGCGCGCTTCATCGACACGCCGATTGCGCGCACCCGCCAGGCGGCGGAGAACGGCACGCTGCTCATCATGGCGGGGGGCGACGCGGCCACGATCGACGAGGTGCGGCCCCTGCTGCAATGCGTCGCGACCGACATCACCCACTGCGGCCCCATCGGCGCGGGGCAGATGACGAAGATCCTGAACAACATGGTGATGTTCCAGACCGGCCTCGCGCTCTCGGAGGCGTATGCGATCGCGCAGCGCGCGGGCTTCGATGCGAACACCATCTTCGGCACGCTCAGCCAGGGCTCGGGCGACAGCTTCGCGCTGCGCAACCACGGCATGAAGGCCATCCTGCCCGGCGAATTCCCGATGCGCGCGTTCTCGGTGCAGTACGCGCGCAAGGACCTGTCGTACGCGATCTCGATGGCCAGGGACATGGGCATCACCGTGCGCGGCTGCGACGCGGTGGATGAAACCTTCCGCAGCGCCATCGACGCCGGGCAGGGCGACAGGTACTGGCCGGTGATCAGCCGCGTGATCGACGGCACCGCCGCCCCCACCACCCCGCAGGAAAGGGCCCCAGCATGAACACCCGCCGCCGCTTCGTAGGATCGATGTCCGCCCTGGCCGCGCTCGCCGCCGGCGCCCCGCTGCGCGCGCGCGCGCAGGCCGCGGCGTCCGCGCAAGGCTTCCCGAACAAGCCGATCAAGATCGTCTGCCCGTACGCCGCGGGCGGCCCGAGCGACATGGTCACGCGCATCGTTGCGCAGCGCATGTCCACCTTCCTGAACGTGCCCGTGGTCGTGGACAACAAGGCCGGCGCCAACGCGCTCATCGGCATGGAGTACGTCGCGCACCAGCCCGGCGACGGCTACACCCTCGTGATGTTCTCGCAGGGCGGCTCCGTGCTGAACACCGCGGGCCGCGCGACCATGCCCTACGACCTCCTGAAGGACTTCCGCGCGGTGGGCAACATGGCGATCCTTCCGCAGATCTGCGCCGGCAGCAACAACATCCCGGTGAAGAACCTCGCGGAATTCACGGCGTACGCGAAGGCGAACCCGGGCAAGCTGAGCTACGGCTCCTCCGGCCCCGGCGGCACGCCGCACCTCACGGGCGAGTGGATGAAGCTCATCTCGGGCATCGAGATGACGCACGTGCCGTACAAGGGAACGGGGCCGGCCACCATCGACCTGATCGCGGGGCACATCCACATGCTCTACACGGAGGTGCCGGTGCTGATCGAGCACATCCGCGAGGGCAAGATCAAGGCATTGGCCGTGAGCACGAAGAACCGGCTCGCGCTGCTGCCGAACGTGCCCACCGTCGCGGAGTCGGGCTATCCGCAGATCACCGGCTCGAACTGGTTCGGGCTCGAGGTGCCGTCGTCCACGCCGACGGCCATCGTCAACATCCTCAACGACGCGCTGAACAAGACGCTGGAGCATCCGGACACCAAGGCGGCCATGCTCGCGCAGGGCGCCGAGCCGGACCCGGGCCCCGCCGAGAAGTTCGACAAGTTCGTACGCGACGAACTCGTGCGCTGGCAGGGCGTGATGAAGGCGACCAAGGTCCAGCTGACCTGACGTTTCGCGGGCGCTCACAGCGCCACCTTCTTCGTCACCGGGAAGCCGAGCTGGCCGTTGTGGCCGAACATGTAGCCGCTCGTGCGCAGCGGATCGCCCGTGACCACGATCATGAAGTGTTCCGGCGCCCAGACGATGGGCACGAGCCGGTCCGGGTCGTCCGACTCCGCGTAGACGGCCGGGATGTTTCCCGCCCGCACCTCTCCGGCGAGGTTCCAGATGGGCTTGTGCGTCCAGTCGCGCAGCAGGCGTTCGAACTCCCACGCGGGAAGGCGTGCATGCTCGAAGAGGAAGCGCTTCACGTCTTCCTTCGACCACCCCGCGGCGGCGATCGTCTGCGCGATGATCGGCGTGATGAGCGCGAGCGGGCGCAGCATGCCGTAGCCGGTGCCCACGCTGAACATGACCTGCCAGAAGGTCTGCTTGACCAGGCCGTCGGCCAGGTAGGCGAGCAGCTCCTGCGGCGTGCTGCCGGACATCGACGACGCCATGCCGCCGCCGGTGTAGCGTGCGATCGTCACGGTGTTGTCGCCGCTCGCGAAGCCCTGGTCCTCGCCCAAGGTGCGCCAGCCGATGGCCCGCACGGCCTCCTCGTTCTCCGCGATGGCGACCCGCCAGGTGTTGCCGAAGGTCGCCTTGTCCGTCTTGTGCGGCAGGAAGCCGGCGACGTTGCGCAGGTAAAGCCGCCAGAAGCGGCCGACGGTGGTGTTGGCCTGGAAGCCGTCGCGCATCACGCCTTGCGTGCAGTTGAAGCCGAGCTTCGGGATGGCGGGGCCGTTGAGGATGATGAGCGTCTCGCCGCCCGGCGTATTGCCGCTGTGCTCGACGCCGTAGCGCGGATCGGCCATCGCCTGCGCCAGGGCGACGAGCACGGGCATGTATTCGGGGCGGCAGCCCGCCATCACGCCGTTGACGGCGACGTTCCAGACGGTGGCGGCGCGGCTGTCGGGGAGAAGGACGCCGATGACCTCATCGGCATGGTGGACCGTGTGCGCGAGGAATGCGGCAATGCGATCGTGCGTGGGTGGCACGATGGGCAGGCCGTCGCTCCATTCCTTGTCGATGAAATGCTGGTTCAGCGCCGACCAGCCGCCGCGAAAGACGATCTCGCGTGGCCGCGGCTCGTCCGCTGCCGCGTCGCCTCGCGCGATGCAGCCGGTGAGGTTCTCGATGATCCCCGGCACCGTCACGCGCGAGACGTTGTCACGCAACTCGTCCACCGCCTGCACCGCCGGGTGCCCAACGAGCGTCGCCCAGGGAAGGTCGGGAAAGCCCAGCCCCATGCGCGTGGCCTTCGCCTGTTCGACGAAGCCGGTGGATACGAGCGATGACGACGGGATCCCCGCCGCCTCGCACGCCGCACTCGCCCGCAACACGGCAGGCGTGCAGCTGCCTCAGGCGGCGACGGCCGTGATGACGGCGTCGACGCCCGCGGCCCTCAGGCGCGCGGGCAGTGCGGCGACGACGGCCCGCTCGTCGCTGCCGTGGATGTTGCCGATTTCGCGCCAGTCCATGAAGCGGATGCCGGCGAAGCGCTCCTTGAGCCGCTGCTCGACCGTGGCGAAAATCTCGTCGCCACGGAAGAGGTAGTCCCACAGCAGCGCGACGTGCTTGCCTTCGAGGTTCGCGAGGCGCGGGGCCAGCGCCTTCGTCGTCGCACGCCGCTCGCCGCGGGGCCAGTAGGCTTCGAAGTGGCCGTCGTCGCAAGGCTTGTTCATGGTGTGTTTCCCGGAGATGTCGGCGACTGCCGGCGGGTCTTGCATGGTGGGTTTGGAGCCCTCCATCGTCAATCGGCGGGATTGAAGAGAGCATTCGGGGAATGCGAATGGTCCAGCGCCAATTCGAACTGACCGGACGCAGAATTCGCAGAAGTTACGCGGAAGAAGGCAAGAAAATTCAAAATGAATTCTGGTCTTTTCTGAATTCCTTCTGCGTAACTTCTGCGAATTCTGCGTCCGGCCAAGTTAATTGAAGCCGTCCCCACCTTCACACCGAAAAACCAAACGGTGTTTTTGGAATTGCCGCGTTGGCGGCGGCGGCGCCTGCACCTACGATGGCGTCACACGGAAGGGAAACACTCCCGGTGGAGTGGCCGGACTTCAAACCCGGAGTGGGTCGCTAACGATCTTGTGTGGGTTCGACTCCCACTCTCTTCCGCCACCTTTTTCCAGAGAGACGCGGCCATCCTTCCATCATGCTGACCTCCAGCAGCCAGGCGCGCCGCGCCATCCCCGCCGTCGATACCCTGCTCAAGGCGCCCGCTTTCGGCGTGCTGATCCACGACTTCGGCCGGCCGCTGGTGCTCGACTGTTTGCGCAAGCTGCTCGCCGACCAGCGCAAGCGCCTGGCAGGGGAGCGCTCCGCCGCGGTGCCGGACGACGACACGCTGGCGGCCGAATGCCGCGAGCGGCTGTCCGTGGCGGCGCGGCCCTCGCTGCGGCCCGTGTTCAACCTCACGGGCACCGTGCTGCACACGAACCTGGGACGCGCGCTCTATCCGGCGGAAGCCGTCGCCGCGGCCTCGCAGGCGATGGCGCGCCCGGTCAACCTCGAGTACGACATCGACGGCGCGGGCCGAGGCGAGCGTGACAGCCACGTCGAGGAGCGCCTGCTGCGCCTCACCGGCGCCGAAGCGGCCGTGGTGGTGAACAACAACGCCGCGGCGGTCTACCTCACGCTCAACACGGTCGCGGGCGGCGGACGCGAGGTCGTCGTGTCGCGCGGCGAACTCGTGGAGATCGGCGGCGCGTTCCGCGTGCCGGAGATCATGGCGAGCGCCGGCTGCGTGCTGCGCGAGGTGGGCACGACCAACCGCACGCATCCGCGCGACTTCGAGTCGGCCCTCGGCGAACGGACGGCGGCGCTGATGAAGGTGCACGCCAGCAACTACGAGATCCGCGGCTTCACCGCGGAAGTGCCGGCCGCCGAGCTGGCGCGCATCGCCCACGCGGGCGGCGTGCCGATGATCGAGGACCTGGGCTGCGGCATGCTGGTGGACCTGGAGGATTTCGGCCTGCCGCACGAGCCGACGCCGCGCGAATCGATCGCCGCCGGCGCCGACCTCGTCACTTTCAGCGGCGACAAGCTGCTCGGTGGGCCGCAATGCGGGATCATCGTCGGCCGCAAGGACCTGGTTGCGCGCATCCGCAAGAACCCGATGAAGCGCGCCCTGCGCCTGGACAAGGTGCGGCTCGCGGCGCTCGAAGCCGTGCTGGCGCTCTACGACGACCCGCAGCGGCTGCGCACGCGGCTGCCCACCATCCGCCTGCTCACGCGCAAGGCCGATGAGATCGCGGCGCAGGCGAACCGTGTGCGTTCGGCGATGCAGCAGGCGGTGGGCGAGGGCGTTGCCGTCGACGTCGCGGAATGCGCGAGCCAGATCGGCAGCGGTGCGCTTCCCGTGGACACCTTGCCGAGCTCGGGGCTGCGCCTGTCGCCCCTGAACCAGCGCGGCGGCGCCGTGGATGCGCTGGCCGACTCGTTCCGCCGCCTCCCGGTCCCGGTGATCGGCCGCATCCGCGACGGGGCGCTGTGGCTGGACTTTCGCTGCCTCGACGAATCGCAGGAGTCGGAATTCACATCGCAGCTCCACGAGCTGCAGCTGCCCGGGGACTGAGTTGATCGTCGCGACCGCCGGTCACATCGACCACGGCAAGACGACGCTGGTGAAGGCGCTCACCGGCGTGGACACGGACCGCCTGCCGCAGGAAAAGGCGCGCGGCATCTCCATCGACATCGGCTTCGCCTACTGGCAGACGCCCGGCGGTGCGGTGGTGGGCTTCGTCGATGTGCCGGGCCACGAGCGCTTCGTGCGCAACATGCTCGCCGGGGTGTGCGGCATCGACTACGCGATGGTGGTCGTCGCCGCCGACGACGGCGTGATGCCGCAGACGCGCGAGCACCTGAACATCCTCGACCTGCTGGGCATCCGGTTCGGCGTGGCCGTCATCACCAAGGCCGACCGCGTGGACAGCGCGCGGCTGCGGGAGGTCGCCGACGAGACGCGCGGGTTGTTGCAGGGCACCTCGTTGCAGGATGTCCGCGTGCTTCCGGTGTCGTCCGTGACGGGCGCGGGCGTCGATGCGCTGCGCGACGCACTCGCGCAGGCGGCCGCCGGCTTCACGCGCAACGCGTCCGAAGGCCGCCGCATGCGATTCGCCGTGGACCGTGCATTCACCGTCGCGGGCAGCGGCACGGTCGTCACGGGCACGGTGTTCGACGGCGCGGTGCGGCTGGGGGACCGTCTGCTCCTCTCGCCCGGCGGCCGCGAGGTCCGCGTGCGCGGGATCCAGAAAGACGGTGTGAAGGCCGAGCGTGCGCAGGCCGGCGAGCGCTGCGCGCTCAATCTCGCGGGCGTGGAGCTGTCGCAGGTGCAGCGCGGCGACTGGGTGCTGCATGCGGATTTGCATGCGCCCACGAGCCGGCTCGACGTGGAACTGCAGGTGCTCCCCGGCGAAGCGCACGCGCTTGCGCATCGCACCCCCGTGCACCTGCACCTGGGTACGCGCGACGTCACGGCGCGCGTGACGCTCAGCCACGGCAGCTCGGTGGAACCCGGCAGGCGTGCGTTCGCGCGGTTGATCGTGGACCAGCCCATCGCGGCGGCGCGCGGGGACCGCTTCATCCTGCGCGACCAGTCCGCGCAGCGCACGCTGGGCGGCGGCTGGGTGCTGGACGCCTCGCCATCGCAGCGGCGCCTGCCGCAGGAGATGCGTGTGCGGCAGATGCAGGCGCTGGCGCAGCCTACCCCCGTGGACGCGCTGCGGGCCCTCGTCGCCTGCTCCCCCGGCGGCGTCGACGCGACAGCCTTGACGCGCAACTTCAACCTCGCACCCGAAGCCTTCACGCAGCTCCTGAAAGAAGCCGGGCTGGCCGCCGTGGGCACCGGCGCGCAGACCCTCGTGCTGACGCCCGCGGCCGCGGACGCGAAGCTGCTGCGTAAACCCGTGCAGGCGCTGCCGGAGAACCCGGAACACGTGCGGCTGTGGCAGCTCGCCGAGCCGGTGCTCCGCCGCGCGGGCTTCGCCGGGGTGACGGTCGCGCAACTGTCCGAGGCCTTGCGCGCGAAGGAATTCGTGCTGCGCGATATGCTGCATCGCAAGGCGCAGGCGGGCGACACGGTACGCGTGAACGACGACCGCTTCTACGCGCGCGCCACCATCGATGAATTCATCCGCGTCGCGCGCACCGTCGCGCAGCACGCGCCGGACGGCCGCTTCACCGCGGGCAAGTTTCGCGACGACGCGGGCATCGGCCGCGCGCTCGCCGTGCAGGTGCTGGAAGCGCTGGACCGCATCGGCGCGACGCAGCGTGTCGCGGACGTCCGCGTGATGCGCTCGCCAGCCCGTTCCCCTTCTTCCGAATCCCCTCTCCAAGGAGCCAGAACCCCATGAGCGACACCACATCCCACGACGTCGTCGTGATCGGCGCCGGCGCGGCCGGCCTCAGCGCCGTGCGCGAGGCATTGAACGCGGGGCTCAGCGCCGCCTGGCTGGAGGCGCAGATGTTCGGCGGCCTCGTGCTCAACGTGAACGAGCTGGACGGTGCGATCGCCGGCAGCGGCGCGGAACTGTCGTCGACGTGGATGACGGATGCGATGGAGGCCGGCGGCGAGAACCTGGAAGCCGTCGCCTCCGCGATCGAGCGCGACGGGGATGCACTGGTCGTCGTGAGCGACGCGGGCCGGCATCGTGCGCGGGCCGTCATCGTCGCGTCGGGCGCCGCCTTGAAGAAGCTCGGCGTACCGGGTGAAGCGGAGCTGGAATACAAGGGCGTCTCGCATTGCGCGGATTGCGACGGGCCGATGTTCGAGGGGCAGGATGTCGTGGTGGTCGGCGGCGGCGATTCGGCCCTGCAGTCCGCCATGGTGCTGTCGAAGTTCTGCGGCAACGTGCACCTCGTGCACCGGGGCGACACCTTTCGCGCGCAACCGCACTGGGTGGAGGCCGTGAAGGGCGCAGGGAACGTGAAGGTCCACTGGCACAGCGAGGTGAGCGAAGTGGTCGGCACCGACGGCGTGGAGGGCGCGCGCGTCAACGGCGAGGTGATCCCCTGCAGCGGCTTCTTCGCCTTCGTGGGCTTGAAGCCATCGAGCGAGTTCCTGCCCGCGGAGATCGAGCGGGATGCGTTCGGCGCGGTGAAGGCGTCGGACGCCATGGAGACCTCGATGCCCGGCGTGTTCGCGGCGGGCATCGTGCGCTCGGGCTGCGGCGGCACGTTGGAGGATGCGGTGGCCGATGGGCAGGCGGCGGCGCGTGCGGTGGCGGCGAAGCTGGGGGCGTTGCAGGGCGCGTGAGGTGGATTGCGGGCCGGGCCCGCAATGAGGTTTGAGAGCGGGCTCAGGTCCCCGAGAAATCGCCCTCGCGCCGGTCATACACCCCGTAGAACCTCCGCACATGCTCCAGCATGCCGCCCTTCGGCTGTGCATACATCAGGCTTCGGCTCACATCCAGCACCCCCGCCGCGCGGCCGCGGGCGATGAACTCGGCGTGGTGGAAGAGCACGCCCAGTGAGTCCAGCACCACGGCGCCTGCCACCTTCAGCATGCCCTGTCGCACGAGGAATTCGTTGAGCACGCCGTCGCCGGGGATGATGACTTCCGCGCCGAGTGCGAGTGCCTGTTCGCACGCCGCGGTGAAGCTCGCGCGCAAGCCGTCCACCGCTTCGGGCCGCTCCAGGTCGAAGAGCTTGACGGCGGGCGTCATCGCGACCACGCCCGCCATGCGCGAGGTGAGGCCGTACGCGGCGGCGAGGTCTTCCGTGAGCATCTTCTGGAAGGGCGTGAGCGAGATCATCGCGAACTTGCGGCCCAGCGAGCACGCGGTGAGCATGCACGATTCGGTGAGGCTCAGCACCGGGATGTCCACGAGCGAGCGGGCCGCGGTAAGCGCAGGGTCGAAGAAACAACCGAGCGCGAACGCGTCGTAGCCCGCCTGCTGCGCGGCCATCGCGGCCTCGCACACCTGCGTATCTCCCAGCAATCGCAAGCCTGCGATGCTGTTCATGTCCATCGGTGCGAAGCCCGGCGGATAGGTGCCGGGCCGCAGGCCATGCACGGTGACTTCCGCGCGGCCCTGCATCACCTTCGCGCCGTGCGCAGCGAGGGTGTCGCGATACAGCGGGAACGCGTCGAGGTCCGTGAAGCTCTGGTGCCAGATGCGCATGCCGCCATCCTAGGCGCGCGCCCACGCGGTGCCCGTTCGCATATTGCGAAAACACCCTTTGAGGACCCGTTGTGGTGCGTCCGGTGCGCGCTTCCTACACTGGCGCGCATGTCCACGCATTCCTCGCGCGGCGGCCTCGCTATCGGCCGCATCTTCTCCCTCGTCGCCATGTCGCTCGCCGCGGCGGCCTCGCTGGTCGCCCCGGGCACGGCGGGCGCTCAGGGTTTCCCCGCTAAGCCGATCCGCCTCATCGTGGGCTACACGCCCGGCGGCTCCAACGACATTGCGGCGCGCATCCTCGCGCCGCGCCTGGCCGAGGCGCTGAACACGACCGTGCTCGTGGAGAACAAGCCCGGCGCGAGCGGCGCGCTCGGTTCGGACTATGTGGCCAAGTCGCCGCCCGACGGCTACACGCTGCTGGTCGCGAGCGCGAGCCCGGTCGTCATCACGCCGCACACGCTCGCCAAGATCCCGTTCAACACGCTGACGGACTTCTCGCCCATCAACACCATCGGCCTCACGCCCGAGGCGATCGCGGTCGGCCCGCGCCTGAAGGTGACGACGCTCAAGCAGCTGCTGGAGACTGCCCGCAAGCAGGACGTGACGCTCGCGTCCTCGGGCAACGGCGGCCTGCCGCACCTCACCATCGAGCTGCTCACGCAGGCGTCGAAGGGCCGCATCGTGCACGTGCCGTACAAGGGCGCGGCGCCCGCGATGACGGACACCGTCGCCGGCCACGTCGACGGCATCGTGATGGACCTGCCGCCGCTCTTTCCCTTCATCCAGGACGGCAAGCTCACCGCGCTCGCGATGACGAGCGACAAGCGTTTCGACATGCTGCCGAACGTCCCCACCGCGCGCGAAGAGCTGCCCGGCTTCACGGTGACGAACTGGATGGGGGTGTTCGCGCCCGCGAAGACGCCGAAGGACGTCGTCGACCAGATCAACGCCGCGATCGTGAAGATCGTCGCGCGCGAAGACGTGAAGGCGCAGCTGCTCAAGGCCGCGCTCGTGCCGTCCGTCATGGCTTCACCGGATGCATTCACCAAGTTCGTTGCCGAGGAGTTCAATCGCTGGGGCAAACTGGTGAAGGAAAAGAACATCACTTCGGATTGACCCATGCATCGCAAAGCCTTCCTCGCCGCGCTCGCCGCGGCCGCCTGCTGCCTCGTCACGGCCGCGCACGCGCAGAGCTTCCCCAGCCGCCCCGTCACGCTCGTGTCGCCGTTCCCTGCGGGGAGCGGCAGCGACCTCACGGCGCGTGCCGTCACCCCGGGCCTGGCCGAAGTCCTCGGCCAGCCCGTGGTGGTGGAAAACCGCCCCGGCGCGGGCGGCGCCATCGGCGCGCAGTACGTCGCGAAGGCGAAGCCGGACGGCTACACGCTGTTCCTCGCCAGCCTGAGCTTCTCCGTGCTGCCGAGCCTGATGGAGTTGAACTTCGATCCCGCGAAGGATTTCGAAGCGGTGATCCTGATGGGGCAGCAGGGCATGGCCTTCGTCGTGCCGACCAGCTTGCCCGTCAACTCGATGGCTGAACTGGCGGCGCTCGCGAAGTCGCAGCCCGGCAAGCTCAACTATGCGTCGGCCGGCAGCGGCAGCATCGGCCACCTCGCGGGCGAGCTCTTCAAGAACGAGCGCTCCCTGAACATCGTGCACGTGCCGTTCAAGGGCACGCCCGAGGCGCTGACGGCGATCATGATGGGCGAAGTGCAGATGGGCCTCATCGCCATGCCGGCGGCCGAGGCGCAAATCAAGGCGGGCAAGGTCAAGGCGCTGGCCGTGACGGGAACGAAGCGCTATGCGGGCTTGCCTGAAGTGCCGACCCTCGCGGAATCGGGCCTGCCCAGCCTGAGCGATTCCGTCTGGTATGTGGTGCTCGCACCGGCGGGCACGCCGAAGGATGTGATCGACAAACTGAATGCGGCTTTCCGCCAGGCGATCGCCAAGCCGGCAACGGTAGAGCGCATGGAAGGCCCGGCCAAGACGGCGCCCTCCGTGAGCACCCCGCAGGAAGCCACGGCCTATGTTCGCGCGCAAATCGTGAAGTGGAACGGCGTGGCGGCGCAGGCGGGGTTGAAGCCGCAGGCGAACAAGTAGGGGTGCCGGGGCGCGTCAGGTATTTTTGAACGCAGAGGGCGCAGAGGTTACGCAGAGGACGCAGAAGGAACAGCCAAGGGAATACAAAAGTCGTTGTGACTTTTCTTTGCGCCCTCTGCGTAACCTTTGCGTTCTCTGCGTTCAAGAAGACCCCCCGAAAAAGCGAATGGTGTTTTCCCCCGCAGCCCTGTACGCAACCTTCCGCGGCTCCTAATATCACCCGGCACACCACCCAAAGGACCCTCCATGGACAAACTCTCCGTCATCAGCCCGATCGGCGCCGAAGCCGTCGAGCAGAAGAACCTGGCCAAGCGCCTGGACACCCTCAACGGCAAGGTCGTCGCCGAAGTCTGGAACGAGGACTTCAAGGGCGACATCATGTTTCCCATCTACCGGGAACTGCTCAAGGAGCGCTTCCCCGACGTGAAGATCGTCCCGTACACGGACATCCCCTTCGCCTCCCTCAAGGGCACGCCCTCCTACCAGAAGGAAGTGCTCGGCAGCATCATCGAGGCGCTGCGCGCCAAGGGTGCCGACGCAGTCATCACCGGCAACGGGGGCTGAGGCACCTGCACACCGGCCGCGGTGCGGCCGGCAGCAGAAGCAGAAAAGATCCTGGGCATCCCCTCCGCGGTGGTGTCCCTGCCCGGGTTCAACATGGTGGGCCAGCTGGCGGCGAAGGCCGCGGGCGTGCCGGACACGCCCGTGGTCGAGTACCCGGGCGCCGTCGGCGTGGACCACGCGGAGATCCGCGACAAGATCAAGAACGTGCTGTTCGAGCGCATCGTCAATGCGCTCACCAAGCCGGTCAAGCCGCGCGTGCTCGGCAAGGCGACGGACTGGGATTCGAAGAAGATCGTCTTCGAAGGCACCTTCGAGCAGGTCAACGCGCATTTCCACGAGATGGACTGGAGCGACGGCCTGCCCGTCGTGCCGCCCACGCTCGAGCGGGTGCAGGAGTTCCTGAAGTACACGGACCGCAACCCCGACGAGGTGATCGCCGTGCTGCCGCAGATGAACCTGCGCGCGACCGCATGGAACATCGCGGCCAATGGGGTGATGGCGGGCTGCAAGCCGCAGACCATGCCCATCCTCATTGCGATGGTGGAGGCGCTGGCCGAGGACAAGTACAACCTCGACAACATCGGCACCACCTGGGGCATCGTGCCCTACGTGTTCCTGAACGGTCCGATCGCCCGGGAGCTGGGCTTCAACAACGGCCAGGGCCTGATCTCGCGCGGTGCGAATCCGTCCTTCGGGCGCGCGCTCGGGCTCATCATCCGCAACATCGGCGGCTACCGGCCGGGCAAGAACCAGATGGGCACCTTCGGGTACCCCATCAACTTCTGCTTCGCAGAGAACGACGAGCTGAACCCCTGGGAGCCCTACCACGTGGAGAAGGGCTTCGACCGCAACGCGAGCACGGTGTCCGTGAGCACGACGATGAACTGGGGCTTCCAGCCCTCGCCGTACACGCGCGACGACATGAGCGGCGCGGAAGTGGCGCTCAAGCAGCTGTGCCGCGATGCGCTGCGCAAGCCCGCCTTCGCGCTCTTCGCCGAGCGCGGCCCGGTGAGCTTCGTGAACGACATCACCTTCGTGCTGTCGCCGCCGGTTGCCAAGGTGCTGGCCGACGCGGGCTACTCGAAGGACGACATCCGCAAGTACATCTGCGAGAACACCACGGTGCCGCGCAAGTACCTGGAGTTCGAGCTCGCGTACACGATGGCCGAGGTGCACACGATCGAGGAGAAGATCAAGCTGGGCACCTACCCGCCGGAATTCGACGTGGGCCCGGACGACCCGATCCGCGTGATGCCCGGGCCCGAGTACATCGAGATCCTCGTGGCGGGCGACCCCGGACGAAACCGGATCAAGACGCTCGACTCCGGCTACACGCGTGTGACCACGAAGGAGATCAAGCTGCCGAAGAACTGGGCGGACCTGCCGAAGAGCTGAGCCCTGCAAACGCCATACGTTGGAGACAAGAGATGAAAACTTCCCGCCGCAAGATCCTGCTGGCAGCCGCCTCGTGCGCGGCGCTGCTGCCGCAGCTGGCGACCGCGCAAGCGGCCTGGCCCGACAAACCCGTGCGCGTCATCGTGCCCTGGGCGCCGGGCGGCATCACCGACATCCTGGCGAGGCTGGTGGCGCAGAAGCTGTCCGACAAGTTCGGCCAGCAATTCATCATCGACAACAAGGCGGGGGCGGGCGGCAACATCGGGGCCGAGATGGTCGCGAAGGCCGCGCCCGACGGCTACACGCTGCTGCTCACCAACCCCGGCGCGTTCGCGACGAACCAGTACCTGTACAACGACATGCGCTACAAGCCGTCGGACTTCGCGCCCATCATCGTGCTCGCGAAGTTCCCGAACGCGCTGATCGTGAACAAGGACCTGCCGGTGAAGACCGCGCAGGAGTTCATCGAGTACGCGAAGAAGCACCCGACCACGCTGAACGGCGGTTCGTCGGGCGCGGGCAGCTCGGGCCATCTGTCGCTGGAGATGTTCAAGTCGATGACGGGCGTGCAGATCCAGAACGTTTTCTACAAGGGCGCGGCGCCGACCAAGCTCGACCTCGCGGCGGGGCGCATCCAGGTCGTGCTGGACAACGTGCCGGGGTACCTGAGCGAGTTGCAGGGTGGCAGCGTGAAGATGCTGGCCGTCGGGACGAAGACACGCCTTTCGACTTATCCGGATGTGCCGACGCTGGATGAGGTGGGCGTGAAGGGCTACGAGTCGTCCGTCTGGTATGCGATGGCCGCGCCCAAGGGCACGCCGGCTTCCATTGTTCAGCGCGTCAATGCGGCGGCGCAGGCTGCGCTGGATTCGCCGGACGTGCAGGAGAAGCTGAAGCCGCTGCAGGGGATTGCCGTGGGTGGATCGCCGGACGATGCGGGCAAGTTCTTCGCGGAAGAGTCGCAGCGGTGGAAGGGGATCATCGAGAAGAGCGGGGCTAAGGTGGAGCAGTGACTTGCCTTGAATTTTTGAACGCAGAGGACGCAAAGGTTACGCAGAGGACGCAGAGGAAATTCCAGAAGGAAGACAAAGAAAAATTCTCAATTGGATTCGGTATTCCTCTGCGCCCTCTGCGTACCCTTTGCGCTCTCTACGTTCGAAGATCCCCAAGCGCGTCCCAGTCCCGCATCAGCGCCTGAATATCCCCGCAGCCGCCCCACTGTCCAGCAGCAGGTTGATTCCCGTGATCGATCGGGCGGCAGGCGATGCCAGGAACACCGCGGTGTTCGCGAAGTCTTCCGGCGTCGGCAGCCAGCCCAATGGCATCGACGCCGCCGCATCGCGCACCGCCTGGTCGACATCTTTCGATCCCAGGAACTCGAACTGCCCGCGCAGGAAGGGCGTGTCCGTCGAGGCCGGTGCGATCGCGTTCACACGCACGCCCAGCGGCGCGTACTCCAGCGCCAGGGCCTTCGTGAGGCCGACGATCGCATGCTTGGTCGTCGTGTAGATGCTCCGCTGCGCGCGGGCCGTGACGCTCTGCAGGGAACTGGTGAAGATCAGGCTCGCCTGCCTGCTCTTCACCAGGCTGCGCAACGCGGCCTGCGCCGAATAGATCGTGCCCAGCACGTTCACGTCCACGATGCGCTTGATGAAGGCCGGGTCCGACTCGTGGAACACGCCCGCGAAACCCAGGCCCGCGTGGGCGCAGAACACGTCGATGGGTGCGCCGAAGAAGGCCTCCGCGCGGGCGACGAGGGCGTCGCATGCCGCGGGCTCGGCGATGTCGCAGGTCACGCCGATCGCGCGTTGGCCCGTCGGGTCGATCTCGCGCGCGCAGGCATTGGCGGCGTCGCCGTCGATATCGGCCACGACCACCCGAGCGCCTTCCGCCACGAAGCGTTTCGCCGCCGCCGCGCCCAGGCCGCGCGCGGCGCCCGTCACGACGGTGTTGTAGCCCTCGAGCTGCATGAGGCGCTCAGGCGGTCTTGCCACCGTCGACCAGCAGTGACGCGCCGTTCACGTACGAGGCTTCGTGCGACAGCAGGAACAGCGCGACGTTGGCGACTTCTTCCGGGCGGGCCGCGCGGCCCATCGGGTTGCCCGATGAGCGGATGCGCTTGAGCTCGTTCAGGTCCTTGCCGTGCGTCTCGGTTTCGTCGGGACGGGACACCAATGTGTCGAGCATGGGCGTGTCGGTCGTGCCGGGGCAGACCACGTTCACGCGGATGTTGTCGGGGCCGTAGCGCTTGGCCAGGGACCGCGCCAGGCCGATCACGCCCCACTTGGCGACCGAATAGAGCGGGCTGAAGGGCGAGCCGATCACGCCCGACGTGGATGAGGTGAAGAGCATGCTGCCGCCGCCGCCGTCGCGCATGAGGGGAATGGCCTCGATCGCGCTCGCCAATGCCGCGCGAACGTTCAGGTTCATCGCGACGTCGAATTCCTTCAGGTCCAGCCCTTCGACGCGCGAGACCGAGGGGTGGCCGGCATGCGCCCAGAGGAAGTCGAGCCTGCCGAAGCGCTTGTGCGTCTCGTGCACCAGGCCGCGCGCGAAGTCCTCTTCCATGAGGTTGCCGGCCAGCGCAAAGGCCTGGCCGCCCGCGGCCTTGATCGTGTCGGCGACTTCCTTCGCCTTCGCCTCGTCGAGGTCCACCACCGCGACGGCCGCGCCCTCGGCAGCGAAGCGGATGGCGCCCGCCCGGCCCATGCCGGAAGCCCCGGCGGTGACGATCCCGAACCTGTCGGCCATGCGCATGCTTGTCTCCTCGATGAAAGTCAGGCAACTGTAGGTTTCGCGCGGGCGCGGCGAAAGCGCCCTTCATCGAAGTCAGTTTTCGCTTTTTGCGCGTCGCCCCGCCGGCGCGGCGGGGGCATGATCGCTGCATCTTGGGCATTTCGAGGCTAGGCATGGAGCAGCGCAATTTCGATCTGGTGGTGGCGGGCTGCGGCGTCGCGGGCCTCTCCGCGGCCGTGGCGGCGGCGGAGGGCGGCGCGAAGGTCGCCGTGATCGAGCGTTCCACGCGCGAGGAGCGCGGCGGGCAGAGCCGTTACACCGAGGCCTACCTGCGCATGAAGAGCCTCACCGAAGTCACCGACGATTTCGAGACGCACCTGGCCGAGAACGGCTCGGGCGCGATCGACCCGGAGCTTGTGGAGGAGGCCGTGCATTCCCAACGCGGGGCGCTCGCGAAAGCGCTGAGCATTGCCGACCCGACCGTGATCGAGCGGCTCGCGACGAACGCCGGCCCCACGATCGCGTGGCTGCAGGGCATGGGCGTGCGCTTCGACTTCCTGCCCACGCAGTTCCTCACCAAGTCGCAGCCGCGCCTGCTGCCCGTGGGCGGTGGCGCCGCGCTGGTGGAAGGGCTCGCGGCACGCGCCGAACAACTCGGCGTCACCTTCTTCTACGAAACGACCGCAACGGCCCTGCAGCAGGACGACAGCGGTCGCGTGTCGGGCTTGAAGGTGCGCACGCGCAGCGCCGGCACCATGGTGCTCGGCGGCGACGTCGTACTCGCCTGCGGCGGCTTCGAAGGCAACATGGAGATGATGACGCGCTACATCGGTCCGCGCGCGGTGTACCTGCGGCCCGTGTGCAAGGGCGGCTACTACAACCGCGGCGAAGGCATCGCGATGGGCCTGGCCGCCGGTGCGGCGGGCTGCGGCGATTTCGGCAGCTACCACGCCGAGCCGGTCGACCCGCGTTCGGGCGTCGCCGAGCCGTCGATCTTCATCTTCCCCTACGGCATCCTGGTCAACCTCGACGGCAAGCGCTTCACCGACGAGGCGCCGGGCACGGTGGACGCGTACTACGAACGCGTGACGCGCCGCATCTACGAACAGCGCGACGGCACGGCGTGGGTGGTGCTCGACGCGCGGCACACCCGCATCCCCAACTACAAGCTCGGCATCCGCACGGACAAGCCGCCGGTTGCGGGCGATTCGCTGGCGCAGCTCGCACAGCGCATCGGCGTACCGGCGGATGCGCTCGAAGCGACGGTGCGCGAGTACAACGCGGCCTGCGGGCCCGGCGAGTGGAAGCCGCTGGAGCTCGACGGCGTCGCCACGCGGGGGCTCGTCCCGCCCAAATCGAACTGGGCCATGCCGCTCACGGAAGGGCCGTACCACGCCTACCCGATCATCTCGTCCAACGTGTTCACCTTCGGCGGCCTGAAGATCGACGAGTCCGCGCGCGTGGTCGACGCGGACGGCGTGCCGATCCCCGGCCTGTATGCCGCGGGGGAGACGGCGGGCATCTACTACCGCAACTACACCGGCGCGACCTCCGTGCTCAAGGGCCTCGTGTTCGGGCGCATCGCGGGAACGCACGCCTCGTCCACGCGGCAGGAAGCGGCCGCATGAGCGCGGGCGCGAACGACTGGGCCGGACGCATCGCACTCGTCACCGGCGGGCGCGGCGTCATCGGCAGCGCGATCATCGAGGCACTGCGTGCGCGCGGCGCGATCGCCGTGTGCGCGGACGCGGGCGGTGAACTCGACGCCGGCGGCGCGGACAAATCCGCGCTCTCCACCGGCACGCTGCGCCTGGACGTGACGAACCGCGATGCGGTCCTCGCGCTCGTCGCGCGCATCGAGAAAGTCCTCGGCCCGATCGACCTGCTCGTGAACGTCGCGGGCGTCGTCTCGTTCGGCAGCGCGCAGGATCTCGCGGAAGCCGAATGGGACCGCGTGATCGACATCAACCTCAAGGGCAGCTTCCTCGCCTGCCAGGCCGTGATGGCGGGCATGAAGCGCGCGGGGTTCGGCCGCATCATCAACATCGGCTCGGTGGTCGGCAAGAACGCCGGCAACGCGCGGCCCTGGATCGACAGCGCCGAGCAGCTGCGCGCGGGCAACGTGGCCTATGGCGTTTCCAAGGCGGGCATCCATGCCATGACGGGGTTCCTCGCCAAGGAACTCGCGTCCCACGGCATCACCGTCAACGCCATCGCGCCGGGCCCGATCGCCACGCCGATGACCACCAGCTTTCCCGCGCAGCTCAAGGCGCTGATCCCCGCCGGGCGCATGGGCGCGGCGGCGGACATCGTGCACGCGGCGCTTTTCCTCGGCTCGCGCGAAGCCTCCTTCATCACCGGCGAGATTCTCGACGTCAACGGCGGCATGCTGTGCGACTGAGCGCTTTCCTTTCCCCTTTTCCCACTCCCTGACCTGGACCCCACCGTGAAATCCATCTATCTCATCCTCGACATGCAAAACGACCTGGTGCACGCGGACGGCCCCAACGGTAAATCGCCCATGGGCGAACAGGTGCGCGCGCGCCGCATCCTCGAGAACACCGCGGTGGCGCTGAAGAAGGCCCGCGACGCCGGCATCGCGGTGGGCTTCGTGCGCGTCGGCTTCTCGCAAGGCTACCCGGAGTGCCCGAAAAATTCGCCGGTGTTCTCCGGCGCGCCCAAGGCGGGCATGTTCCAGCTCGGCAAGTTCGGCACCGAAATCCATCCCTCGCTCGAGCAGCGCACGGGAGACGTGCAGGTGACCAAGCACCGCGTGAGCCCGTTCTACTCGACGACCCTCATGGCGCAATTGAGCGCGCAGGGCATCGAGCGCATCTACTGCTCGGGCGTCTCCACGCAGGCGGTGGTGCAGGCCACGGTGCGCGACGGCCATGACCGCGATTTCGAGATGGTGGTGCTGGAGGATTGCTGCGCCGCGCACAGCGAGCAGGAGCACGCCAACTCCATGGGCAGCCTCGCGCGTTTCTGCAAGGTGACGACCAGCGCGGCCGTCGACTTCGCCGCCTGATGGCGGCTGCGAGGGAGCGCAACATGGCGATGAAAATCTGGCACCAGAGCTTCACGGTGCTGTCGGACCTCGGCGCGTACGACGACGCGCTGAAGGCGCACTTCAAGCGGGTCGCGCGGCCCGACACGGAGATCGTGATGCACGGCATGAAGCCGGGCACCTATCGCACGAACTATCCCGGCATCGACATCCGGTACGCCGGTTTGCAGCACCTGCATGCGACGCAGTTCATCCAGGCCGGCCTGGACGCGGAGCGCGAGGGCTTCGACGCGTACGCCATCAGCACACTGCCCGATCCGGCGCTGCGCGAGACGCGCAGCATGTTGCGCATCCCGGTGGTGGGCTACGGCGAGTCGGCGATGCTCTCTTCCTGCCTGCTCGGATCGAAGTTCGCGGTGATGGTGTTCATCAGCGAGCTCACCGACCTCATCGCAGCCAATGCCGAGAAGTACGGACTGGCGGGCCGCTTCGCGGGCGTGACCGACGTGGGCTTCCGTTTCAACGACGTGCTGGAGGCGTTCTCGTCTCCCGGCCCGCTGATCGACCGCTTCCGCGAAGCCGCGCGCAAGCGCATCGCCGCGGGCGCCGAGGTGCTGATCCCCGGCGAGGCGCCGCTGTGCGTGCTGCTCATGAGCCAGGGCGTCTCCAGCGTGGACGGCGTGCCGGTGCTCGATTCGCTGTCGTGCTGGGTCAAGCATGCCGAGATGCTGGTGGACCTGAAGCGCCAGAGCGGCGTCGAGCGCTGCCAGCGGGGCTACTTCAACGAGCCGCCGCCGCGTGAACGCATCGACGAGCTGATGGCGTTCTACGGCCGGGGGAGCGCCGCATGAAGACGGTGCGATGCGGCTTGCTGGTGATCGGTGGCGGCGCCGCGGGCTTCGCGGCCGCGCTGGAAGCGGCGACGGCGGGCGTCTCGGTGCTCGTGCTGGAGAAGACGGGCGCCATCGGCGGATCGTCGGCGATGAGCGGCGGCTGCCTCGCCTTCGCGGGTACGGACTTGCAGAAAAAGGAGGGCGTGGAGGACTCCGGCGAGTTGCTGCGCCGCGACCTGATCGAAGTCGGCAAGGAAGACAACGACCCTGCCGTCGTGGACACCTATGTGCGCCACCAGCTGGATACTTACCACTGGCTGCGGGGCCTGGGCTTGCAGTTCAGCCCGTCGCTGGAAGCATCGTCCGGCCAGTCGGTGCCGCGCGTGCACACCGTCGACCCGGCGGACATGGTGCGCCTGCTGGCCGCCAAGGCCACCGCCACGGATCGCGTGCAGGTGCACATGAACACGCGCGCGCTGCGGCTCGTGCGCAAGGATGAGACGTCTCCCGTCACCGGCGTGATCGCGCAGGGACCCGAGGGCGAATTCACCATCGAATCCGAACATGGCGTGCTGCTCGCGAGCGGCGGCTTCTGCCGCAACGCCGAGCTCGTCCATCGCTTCGCGCCGCACTACGCGGAAGCGGTGTTCGTCGGTGGCGAAGGCAACGTCGGCGACGGCTTGCTGATGGCGTGGAAGCTGGGGGCCGACATGCGCGACATGGCGTACATCAAGGGCACTTTCGGCAAGCACCCGACCGACACGCACAACAACCACAGCTGCCTCGCGGTGTACAAGGGCGCGATTGCGGTGAACCAGGACGGCAAGCGCTTCGTCGACGAGTCGATCTCGTACAAGCTGCTGGGCGACGCCGTCATGAGCCAGCCGTACCACACGGGCTACCAGATCTTCGACGAGCCGATCTTCCAGAGCGGCGACGACCGCGTGCGCATCCTCGACTTCGGCCGCCGCATGGAAGAGGGATTGATCTTCAAGGCGGACACGCTGGAAGCGCTGGCGCGCCAGATCGAGGTGCCGTACGAGACCCTGAAGGCGACGGTCGATCGGTACAACGCGTTCGTCGATGCAGGCGAGGACGAAGAATTCGGCCGCGCGGCGCTGGTCCACCAGCACGGCGCGCTGGTGCGCATCGAGCAGGGACCGTTCTATGCGTACCCGTCGACGGCGGCGGTGTTCGGCACGTATTGCGGGTTGCGGATCGATGCCGACATGAAGGTGATCGATGTCTTCGGCGATGCGATCGAAGGCTTGTACGCCGCCGGTGAAGTGGTGGGCGGTTTCCACGGCGGGGCGTACATGACGGGGTCGGCGCTGGGGAAGGCTGTTGTGTTCGGGCGGGTGGCTGCGCGGACGGCTATGGCGTCTTAGTGCGGCTGGTTTTTTTTGGACGCAGAATTCGCAGAGGTTACGCAGAAGGAAGACAAGAAAAAACCAAAATGCATTTGGTATTTTCTTGTCTTCCTTCTGCGTAGTTTCTGCGAATTCTGCGTCCGGTATTCAAAAGACCTTACCGAGCCCCCAAAGCCCGAACCCCCACGACACCCCGCCCACTCGGGCGGCGTTGCGAATCGAACACCTCGAACAGGAAGTCCGTGAAGGCCTTCACCTTCGCCGAGCCCACGCGCGACTTCGCCATCACCACGTAGAAGGTTTTCACCGCGGTCGTCCACTCCGGGTAGACCTGCACCAGCGTGCCGTCCACCAGGTGCGTGTTGACGAAGACGTCCAGCACGCAGGTCACGCCGGCGCCGCGCTGCGCGGCCATCAGCAAGGCATCGCTGCTGTTGAAGTGCAGCGGGCCGTCCGGGCGGATCTCCAGTTCCTCCTCGTCCTTCTTCAGGGACCACGGGTTCACGAAGCGCCGCTCTTCCGGGAGGATGCCGATGCAATGGCGGCGGTCCAGCTCGCCGGGATGCTTGGGCAGCTTCGCCGCGACCTGCGGGGAGCAGCACACGATGTAGCGGCTCTCGTAGATCGGGCGGGCGACGAGGTCCGCGTCTTCGACCTCGTCCATTCGGATCGCGACGTCGATCGCGCGCTCGATCACGTGGTGCGGCTGGTTGCTCAGCGTCACGGCGGTCGAGATGTCGGGATAGCGCTTCGCGAATTCGGGCAGGGCAGGGCACAGCAGCGCATGGCCCAGCGAGATCGGCACTTCCACGTGCAGGCGGCCGCGCAGCTCGCCGACCTGGCTTCGGATTTCGTCCTCGGTGCGCGCGACGGCTTCCAGCAGCTCGCGCGCGCGCAGCAGGAAGGTCTGGCCCTCTTCGGTGAGGCGCAGGCGGCGCGTGTCGCGGTTGATGAGCGTCACGTCGAGGTGGCGCTCCAGGTTGCGCACGCAGGTCGTCACGGTCGCGTTGGCGAGGTCCAGCGATTCGGCGGCGCGCGAAAAACTGCCGCACTCGGCGACGCGCACGAAAACTTCCATGGCCCAGAGACGATCGATTTTCAACTCCTGCAGTGAGCGGGGGAGGTTCATTGTAGGCCGCAGGGTCGTTGTCAAACTTATGGCTCAGCTGTGCGGCGGAGTCGTGGCGAGTGCCTGCGCGAGCAGCGGCAGGATCTCGTGCCAGTCGCCTTCCACGCCAATGTCGCTGCGCGCGAAGATCGGTGCATCGCGGTCCTTGTTCAATGCGACAACGCGGGTGTTCGGGGAAATGCCGGCCAGGTGCTGCGGCGTGCCGGAGATGCCGACGGCGAAGTACACCTTGGGCGTCACGAACTTGCCGGAGATGCCGACCTGGTGCGCGACGGGCACCCAGCCGGCGTCCACCGCAGGCAGGCTGCCGCCCAGGCCCGCGCCCAGGACGTCTGCAATCTTCGCGAGCCATTCGAAGCCCTCGGGCCCGCCGATGCCGCGTCCGCCGGAAACCACCATGGCCGCGCCTTCGACGCGGGGCTTGCCGCCGGCGGCGGGCAGGGGCTCGACGGGGTAGGGCGGCGGTGCCTGCAACTCGATCTTCGTTTCGCGCAGATCGGCTTGTGCAGGCGCACCTTCCGGGGGCGGCCGCAACGTGGCGCAAGTCATGCGTGCGTCGCTGCGCAGCGCAAGCTCCGCGCGGCCGCCGAAGGCGGTCTTGGTGGCCGAGACGCTGTTCCCTTCGACGCTGAGCCCGCTGCAGCGCCCGAAGCTCACGCCATCGGTGCGCGCTGCCAGCAGGGCGGCGATCGCTTCGCTTTCGGTACCGGTGGGAAACAGCACGAGCTGGTGGCCGGCGGTGTTGGCGACCAGTTCCGCGAGCCGCGCGGCGATCGCCGCGGGGTGCGCTTCGCCGGTGAAGGTGACGAGGCTCGGTTCAGCGCCTTCGCCCAGGCGCGCGGCCGCGTGCACGAGTGCGGCACGCTCTTCCTGCCCGGTTTGCCAGGGATGCTGGACGACAGTGATTCGAACGCTCATGCCGCCGCCCTCAGCACCTGCGCCAATGCATCCGCCTTCTGCTGTGCGGAACCCTGCAGCCACTCGCAGGCGATGCTGCGCACCGGGGCCTGCGCGTGGCTCACGGATTGCAGCGTGGGTGCCGTGGCATCGGCCGGTGCGAGCGCGGTCCACGCCGGCAGCACCGCCTTCTTGGCCATCATCACGTTCTTCATCAGCGGATGTCGCAGGCGGTTGCCGGGGTCGTTCGTGGCGCAGATCAATGCGCGCCCGGGGATCTGGAGACGTTCCAGTCCGCCCGGGCCCTGGCGCGTGGCGTTCAATCCGGAGTCCGTGCGCTTGATTCCCAGCACCAGCGCCATGAACGGCGAATCGAGCGAATGGGAAAGCGCGGCGGGCACCGACCCGTCGTCGTAATCGCCGAACTCGCGTCCCACCAGCACGAGCCCGGCGGAGGGCGCGAGCTCATGCAGGGCCTGCGAGAGTGCGCGCGCCACGGCCACGCTGTCCCAGCGCGGTATTGCCTGCAGGTCGAGGCGGTGGATCGTGTCGGGCCGCCATCCGGCGACCTTGCGCGTGAGGCCTTCGTCGGCGGCCACGAGCGCGGTGATGCGCACCGCCGGGTCGGCATCGCGCAGGGCGAGCGCGATCTCCAGCGCGGCCTCGTCGAAGGGGCTGAGCGCCGCGTACTGGGTGGCATGGGTGTGCAGCGCGGCGACGGAAGGCTGGGCGGGCAGGGGCCACTTCGGGTCGGCGACGCCGCTGATGAGCACGGCAATATCCATGGAAGGACTTTGCCTGCGGCGGCCCTGCAAGCCAACGCACAGCGGGCGAAAACTGACTTCGCATTTTTACGCTGGAGCTGCCGGTCGGCGCCGCCCACAATCCACCGGACTCCCCACTCGTCCTCCCCATGCACGCCAAAGTCCTGATCCTCGGCTCCGGCCCCGCCGGCTACACCGCCGCCGTCTACGCGGCCCGCGCCAACCTGAACCCGGTGCTGGTCACCGGCATCGCGCAGGGCGGCCAGCTCATGACCACCACCGACGTGGACAACTGGCCCGCCGATGCGCAGGGCGTGCAGGGGCCTGACCTGATGCAGCGCTTCCTCGAACACGCCGAGCGCTTCAAGACCGAGATCGTCTTCGATCACATCAGCGCCGTGGACTTCAGCAAGCGGCCTTTCACCTTGACCGGCGACAGCGGTACCTACACCTGCGATTCGCTGATCGTGGCCACAGGCGCGTCCGCGAAGTATCTCGGCCTGCCTTCGGAACAAGCGTTCATGGGCAAGGGCGTGTCCGGCTGCGCGACCTGCGACGGCTTCTTCTATCGCGGGCAGGTCACCTGCGTGGTGGGCGGCGGCAACACCGCGGTCGAAGAGGCGCTGTATTTGTCGAACATCGCGAGCAAGGTGTACCTGGTGCACCGGCGCGACAAGTTCAAGGCCGAGCCGGTCCTGGTGGACAAGCTGATGGAGAAGGTGGCGGCCGGCAAGATCGAGCTGAAGACCTTCAAGACGCTGGACGAGGTGCTGGGCGACAACACGGGCGTGACGGGTGTGCGTTTGAAGGACACGAAGTCGGGCGAGACGGAAGACCTGATGCTGCAGGGCTGCTTCATCGCGATCGGCCACCAGCCCAACACGGACATCTTCAAGGGCCAGCTGGAGATGAAGGACGGCTACGTGATCACGAAGGCGGGGCTGCAGGGCTTCGCGACGATGACGAGCGTGCCGGGCGTGTTCGCGGCCGGCGACGTGCAGGACCACGTGTACCGCCAGGCGATCACCAGCGCGGGCACGGGCTGCATGGCTGCGCTGGACGCGCAGCGCTTCCTGGAGCAGGCGGGCGCATGACGGAGACCGCTGCGAAGCCCGCGGCGCCGGGCGCGCTGTCGGGCGTGCGGGTGCTGGATTTGTCCAGCGGCATCGCGGGTCCGTTCGGAGCGCGCCTGCTCGGCGATTTCGGCGCGGACGTGATCAAGGTGGAGCCGCCTGCGGGCGACCCGTCGCGACAGATGGCGCCGCTGGTGCCGGGCGCAACGCAGGGTGAAGCGAGCCTGATGTTCCAGTACCTGAACTGGAACAAGCGTGGCATCGTGCTGGACCTCGCCCACCAGTCCTCCCACGCGCAGCTGCGCCAGCTCGTGGAGCGCAGCGACATCGTGATCGAAAGCTTCGCTCCCGGGACCCTTGCCACCTGGGGCATTGCCGTCGAGACGCTGATGCAGTGGAACCCGCGGCTGGTCGTCACCTCGGTGACGGACTTCGGCCAGTCCGGGCCGTACGCCGGCTTCAAGGGCAGCGACCTCGTGCACCAGGCGATGGCCGGGATCATGCAGATCAGCGGCAGCGCGGACAAGCCGCCGCTCAAGCACGGCTTGAACCAGGCAGGCCTGTGCGCGGGCCTCAACACCGCGTACGTGTCGCTCGCGGCGCTGCACTGCGCGCTCGCCGATGGCGTGGGCGAGCACGTGGACCTGTCGATCCACGAGTGCCTCGCCTCCGAGCTGCTGATGTGCGAGACCTACTACACCTACATGGGCGCCGTACAGAGCCGCCGCCTGCCCGTGCAGGACCCCTTCGCGGGCGGGCCGGTGCCCACGCGCGACGGCTTCATCTCCATCCAGTCGGGCGGGCCCACCCCGCTGGAAGGCTATGCGGACGTCTTCGGCGACGAGGCCTTCCGCAGCCCGCGATTCACGAACAGCGCGCAGCGCGCGGCGAACGTGGAAGCGTTTCGCGAACTGGTGGAGCGATCCGCGCGCGACCGCTCGGCCAAGGAATTGTTCCTCGAAGGATCGCGACGCCGCATGCTGATGGGCATGGTGCAGGGCGCGCCCGAGTTGCTGGCGTGCGAGCAGCTCGCCGCGCGCGAGTTCTTCGGGAAGATCGATCACCCTGCGACGGGCGAGCATCGCTTTCCCACGCAGATGGCGCGCCTGTCGGGCACGCCCACGAGCGTGCGCCGCCGCTCCCCGATGCGCGGGGAGCACCAGCGCGAGGTGTTCGATGAACTCTCGCACCTGCCCTCACGCGCCGTCGCCGGCGCGAAACCGGGCAAGCCTCGCCTGCCGCTGGAAGGCCTGCGAGTCCTCGACCTCTCGACCGTGGTCGCGGTGCCCTACATGGCCGCGCTGCTGGGCGACCTCGGCGCGGAGGTGATCAAGATCGAGTCGCCGGTGCGCCTGGACCAGACGCGGCGCGGCGTGTTCACGACCTACCTCGATGGGGATTCGGGCGAGGGCGCGATCAACCGCTCGGGCATCTTCCAGCTCTTGAACCGCAACAAGCGCGGCATTTCGCTGGACATGTCGACCGAGGCGGGCCGCGAGGTGTTCCGCGATCTCGTCGCCACGGCCGACATCGTGGTCGAGAACTTCACGCCGCGCGTCATGCGCGGATGGGGCCTGCACTACGACGAGTTGAAGAAGATCAATCCGGCGCTCGTGATGCTGTCGAACACGGGCTATGGCGCCACCGGCCCCTGGTCGCCCTTCCCAAGCCAGGGCACGACGCTCGAGGCGACCATGGGCATTTCCGCTTTCAGCGGCTATCGCGGCGAGAGGCCGTGGAAGGTGGGGCAGTCCTACCCGGACTTCATCGCGTGCTGGATGGGTTTGACGGCGATCTTCGCCGCGCTGCATGCCTTGCGCGCCACGGGCCAGGGCCAGTGGATCGACCTCAGCATGTACCAGGTCGGCGCGGCGCTGGTGCCCGAGCCCTTGCTGCAATACCAGGTGGACGGCACGCAGCCGCAGCGCATCGGCAATGAACATGAGCGCTTCGTGCCGAGCAATGCGTATCCGGTGAAGGGCGACGACCGATGGGTGGCGCTGACGGTGGAGACGGATGCGCAGTGGCGGGCGCTGTGCGGTGCGATGCACCGCGCGGACCTCGCGGCGACGTTCGGGACGGCGGCGTCGCGCATCGCCCATCGGGAAGAGATCGATGCGGCGATGGGCGAGTGGCTGCGCGGCCAGGATGCCTTCGACGCGATGCGCATCGTGCAGTCGCTGGGCATCGCCTGCGGCCCGGTGCTCAACAGCCGCGACCTGCTGACGAACGAGCATCTCGCCGCGCGCGGCTTCTACGAGCGCGTGATGCATCCGCAGCCGATGGGCCTGCGTCCGATGATGAGCCGGCCGTACCGATGGGCATTCCGGGCGCCGCATGTGCACAAGCGCGCGCCGGCCTATGCGGAAGACAACCGTGCGGTACTGCGGGAGGTGGCGGGCTATACGGATGAACGCATCGAATCGCTGATTGCCGCACGCGTCGTGTGCGACGAGCCGAACATCATGAAGCCGTCGGAGGCGATGGGCATCGCCCAATTGCGCCAGCTGCGGGCGATCTGCGATGTGGATGCGGACTATCGGGAGAAGCTGCGGATTTTGTGAGTGGCCAAGGTCTTTTGAACGCAGAGGGCGCAGAGGTTGCGCAGAGAACGCAGAGGAAATACAGAGGTCAAAATTTCATGCGCCAGCCTCAGCCACGAACGGATAAGGCAACGCCGGCCCATCGCGATACGGCAGCACCACGACCGCCTTGCCCGGCGTCGACTCCACGCCATGCTCGTTGGTCACACCCGTGTCGATGTCCACCAGCCCATAGCCCTTCATCTCCCGCTTGCCCGTCACCCGTCCCCACACAGTCAGCGTCTCGCCCACCTTGTTCATCGCGCGGAACTGGAACGAGCTTTTCCAGGGCCAGCCTTTGGGGCCGGCCCAGTCCTTGAGGAACTGCAGCACGAACTGCTGCTTGAAGGAGCCGTTGATCAGCAGGTCGGGCAGGTGGTCATGCTCCTGCGCGAAAGTGCGGTCGTAATGGATCTTGTGCCAGTTCTCCATCGAGGCGGACCAGCGCATCAGGTGCGCGGTGGTGAGCGGGCCCTTCACGAGCGGCGGCAACTCGAGGCCGACTTCGACGTCCTCGAAGCGGGGAGTCGCGCGCATCATGCGGGCCTCCGGATCAGGGTGCGGCGCGCGCGCAGCAGCAGTTCGTTCTCCGCAGTGCGAATCTCTGCCTCTACCGTCACGAGAATCATGGATCCCTTGGACGAGGTCTTCTCGGTGATGTCGGCGTAGCGCTGGGTCACCTGCACGCGCTCGCCGTGGCGGGCGTAGCGGTAGAGCTCGAATTCCGCGCCGCCGTTGAGCACGGCGAAGCCCTTGAGCGGCTCGATGGGCGGCAGGCCGCCGGACGGCGCGCCGGTGCCGTCGAAGTGCGGGTCCTTCGCGCGCTCCTGCACGATGTCCGGCGCGCCCAGCGGGCGTCGTATCGCGTGGTTCACGAAGAGCGGCGGCGCGATGGGGCCGCCCCACGGCGTGTCGGTCGGCGCATCGGGCCCGTAGTTCGGGTCCTCGTCCATGATCGCCTGGGCGTAGCGGCGCACGGCGCCCTGCTCGACGGGGTCGCAGGCGAACTCGGTGGCCGCGCTCACGCCGACGTACGCGAGGATCTCGGGGGTCAACATCGTCATGGTCGCACTCTACGGTTATTCGTTGGACTTGATCCCGGCGTCGCGGATCACCTTGCCCCACTTGTCGTACTCGGTGCGCATGAAGGCGGTGAGTTCGGCGGGCGGGCGGTACTCCGGGTCCACGCCCAGGCGGACCAGCTCCTCACGCGCTGCAGGGGCGGCGATGATCTTCGCCATCTCCGAGCTGATGCGGTCCACGATCGTGCGCGGTGTTTCCGCGGGCGCCATCAGCGCCCACCAGGTGTAGCCATCGACGTTGTAGCCGGACTCGATCAGCGTCGGCACGTTGGGCAGCACCGGTGTGCGTTGCTTGCTCGTCACGGCGAGGGCGCGCACCTTGCCCGCGAGCGTCATCTCGCGATTGGCCGCGACGTCGAACCAGAGCGGCACGCGCCCGGCGATCACGTCGATCGACGCCGCCGCGCCGCCGCGGTAGGGGACGTGCAGCAGGTCGATGCCCGCGACGGCATTGAGCCACGCGCCCAGCATGTGGCCGAGCGATCCGTTGCCGGCGGTGGCGAAGGAGAGCTTGCCCGGGTTGGCCTTGGCGTACGCGACCATTTCCTGGATGGTCTTGAACGGCGCGCCGGGGTAGGCCACGATGCTGCCCGGCGTGGTCGCAAGCATGGCGACGGGCGCGAGGTCCTTCATCGGGTTGAAGGAGAGGTTGGGCTGGAGCAGCACGGTGCTCACGAGACTCGCGCCGCTGATGACGAGGTTGGAGCCGTCCGGTTTGGAGCGCACCACGAATTCCGTGCCGATGTTGCCGCCCGCGCCGGGCTTGTTGTCGACGATCACGGGCTGGCCGAGGGCTGTGGCGAGCCGCCGCCCGAGCATGCGCGCCATCACGTCGAGGATGCCGCCGCTGGGGAACGGGATCACGAGCCGGATCGGCTGGTCAGGGAAGCTGCTTTGCGCGGCTGCCGGTCCCGCCAGGCCGCAGGCGGCGAGGAAGGCGAGGCATTCGCGCCGGCCGAGGGCTGCATCGGCCCGGGCCTGGTCGTGGCGAGTCGTCATGGGCTTGTCTCCTGAGGCTTGCATCTGACCGCGCGCATCAGCCAGCGGCAAGGCATGGCGGTGAATTGAGAATTCGGGATAGGTGAACACAGGGGGATTCAATGCAGGACTTCCGGACGCAGAATTCGCAGAAGTTACGCAGAATGAAGACAAGAACAATTCAATTGATTTTTTCTTGAATTTCTTCTGCGTAACTTCTGCGAATTCTGCGTCCGGCCAAGTTTGAAAGGTGCCGCCCATGTCCGATCTGCCGAAGGCCGTTTCCATCAAGGAAGAGGGCCCGCGCGAAGGTTTCCAGTTCGAGAAGGGACCGATCCCGACCGCGCGCAAGATCGAGCTCATCGACAGCCTGTCGAAGACCGGGCTGAAGGAAATCCAGGTCGTGAGCTTCGTGCCAGGCAAGAACGTGCCCGGCATGGCCGATGCGGATGAGGTGGTCGCGGGCCTGCATGCCGAGCCGGGCGTGAGCTATCGCGGCATGTGGCTCAACGAGAAGGGGCTGATGCGCGCGCTCGCCAGCACGAAGCTGGAGATCCAGGCGGGCCTCGTGCTCACCGCATCGGAGACGTTCCTCAGGCGCAACCAGAACCGCACGCTGGAGGAGAACCTCGAGGGCGTGCGGCGCATGGCGGACGTGTACGTGGAGCACCAGGTGCCGGTGCACCGGGTCTCCATCGCGGCGGCGTTCGGCTGCAACTTCGAGGGCGACATCCCGCGCGAGAAAGTGCTGGGGATGATCGCGCAGCTTTTCGACATCGCGCGGGAGCGCGGCCTGGACGTGGGCACGATCTTCCTGGCAGACACGATGGCCTGGGCGACGCCCGTGACGATCAAGCGCATGGTGGGCGACGTGCGCGACCGCTGGCCGGACAAGACGGTGGCGCTGCACCTGCACGACACGCGCGGCATGGGCATCGCCAATGCGATGGCGGGCCTCGAGATGGGCGTGGCGCACTTCGATTCCGCCGTGGGCGGCCTGGGCGGCTGTCCGTTCGCGTCGCACAAGGGGGCTGCAGGGAATGTGTGCACCGAGGACTTCGTGTTCCTGTGCGAGGAGCTGGGGATCGAGACCGGCGTGGACCTCGAGGCGCTGCTGGAGTCGGCGCGCCTGGCCGAGGACATCGTCGGGCATCCGCTGCCGGGGAGCGTGAAGACGGGCGGGGCGCTGTCGACGCTGCGCCGGCGCCTGCAACGCGCTTGACGCGGCTACCATTGGCGGCATCCCTGTTAGCGAGGTCCGCCATGCGATTGCTTCTCTCCACCGTTCTCCTGCTGGCATCGGCCGTACTGTCCGGCTGCGCCGTCGCCCCTGCGTCGGCTTACAGGTTCGACCCGACGCAGCCCCAGGCCAAGCGCACGGTGCCGATGGACCAGGTAGTCGCGCTGAACGATCGCGTGGCGCAGTTGCAGATCCAGCGCAACGACGTGCGCGCGCGCATCGCGGCGGCCCCCGACACCTGGAGCCGGCTCGCGCTCTACGGCGAGCTGCACCGCATCGGCGCGCGGCTGTCGCCTCTGGAGCGCGAGCTCTCCACCATCGCATCGTCGCGCTGAGGCGCGATGCAGCTGCAGGACATCCTTTATTCCCAGGGGTTCGGCACGCGGCGCGTCTGCGCGGGCCTCGTGCAGCAGGGCCACGTGAAGATCGGCAACGAACTCGTCACGGATTCGGCGCTCGACGTGGAGCCCGAGGGCCTGCGCTTCGAGGTCGACGGCGTCTCGTGGCCCTACGCGGAGCGCGCGTACGTCATGCTGCACAAGCCCGCGGGCACCGAGTGTTCGCAAAAGCCCTCGACCTACCCGAGCATCTACACCCTGCTGCCCGGCCCCTTGCGCCAGCGGCCGCAGAAGGGGCCGGTGCAGGGCGTGCAGGCGGTGGGGCGGCTGGACCAGGACACTACGGGCCTGCTGCTGCTCACCGACGACGGAAAATTCATCCACCGCATGAGCTCGCCCAAGCATCACGTGCCCAAGGTGTACGAGGTGGTCACCAAGCATCCCGTGGAGGAGAAGCAGGTTCAGCGCCTGCTGGACGGCGTGGTGCTGGACGACGACCCGAAGCCGGTGCGCGCTGCTGCGTGCGAGGCTTCTGGCGAGCACGCGTTGCGGCTTACGCTGACGGAGGGCAAATACCACCAGGTCAAGCGGATGATCGCGGCGGTCGGCAACCGGGTGGAGGGCTTGCATCGCTCGCGCATCGGCGGGCTTGCATTGCCTGCGGACCTAGCGCCGGGGCAGTGGAAGTGGCTGACGGAAGAGGACCTGGCGCTGCTACGACCGCAGTGAGGCGAGGAACTCGGCGACCAGCCGTGTCGTCTCCTCCGGCTGGTCCCGATGCGGCGAGTGCCCGCAGTTCGCCAGCACCTCGCGCCGGAACGGTCCCTGTGTCGGTGCGATCTCGTCGATCTGCCGCAGCGTGCCGTAGGGGTCATTCACGCCCTGGATCGCCAGCACCGGGGCCGTGATGCGGCGGCAGTCCGGGCGGATGTCGAAGGCGCGGAAGGCCGGGTCCAGCCAGATGTCGTTCCATTGCCAGAAGGCGCCGTCGACGTCCGGGTGATACCTCTTCAGCCGCTCGCGCAGCTCGCCGGTTTCGAAGGCCGTCCGCGCTTCCTGGATCGACCGCACCGAGACATCCTCCACGATCACGTGCGGCGCCATCACGATGCAGGCCTGCACCGGATGCCGGCTCGCGTGGAGCAGGGCAATGCTGCCGCCGTCGGAATGGCCGAGCAGGACGGGCGCTTCCAGGTTCAATTCCTGCAGCAGCGCCGGCAGCACGTCGAAGGCTTCGCGATGCATGTAGTCGGGCGCGAGCCGCCCCGCGCCGCGCACGTCGGGCACCGCGTCGGAGCCGCCGTAGCCGCGCCGCGAGTAGACGATGCCTTCACGGCCGGTCGCGGCGCAGACGGCCGCGGGCCAGTCGCGCCACATTGCGACGGAGCCGAGCCCCTCATGCAGGAAAACGAGGGGTGCGGCCGGTCGGCCACCGGGCGCCGCGATGCGTTGAACTTCCAGTCGCGCGCCGTTGATCTGCATCAGTGCCATCGCAGAATGTTACGCAGGTCTGCCCCCGTGCGCGGGATACACTCCCCTGTTGCCCTTGAAGCGGTTGTTGTGAACTTTTTTTGGCGTAGCCCTGTGCTTGTGGCGGCGGTCCTCTGGTCCTCCGCCTTTTCCCTGAATGCTTCGGCCGCCCCGGCCCCGGTATTCGTCCTCAATTCGCTCGATGCCAGCGTCAGCGTGGTCGACCCCGTCACATGGGTCGAGACCAAGCGCCTGCCCACCGGCAAGGAGCCGCACCACCTCTATATGACGCCGGACGAGAAGTCCGTCATCGTCGCCAATGCCTTCGGCGATTCGCTGACCTTCATCGACCCCCGCACGGCCGAGATCCAGCGCACGGTCAAGGGCATCCCCGATCCGTACCACCTTCGTTTCTCCCCCGACATGAAGTGGTTCGTGACGGCGGGCAACCGGCTGAACCACGTGGACATCTACCGCTGGGACGGCGCCAACCCGACGCTCGCCAAGCGCATCGCCACCGGCAAGACACCCAGCCACCTCTGGATCGACACGAAGAGCACGACCGTCTACTCCAGCATGCAGGACAGCGACGAGCTGGTCGCGATCGACCTCGCGACGCAGGCCGTGAAGTGGCGCATCAAGACGGGCCCGATGCCCGCCGACGTCTTCGGCACCGGGGACGACAGGTTCCTGCTGGTCGGGATGACGGGCGGGGAGAACGTCGAGGTCTACGACGTGACAGGCCCGCAGCCGCGCCTGGCCAAGAAGATCAAGACCGGGCAGGGCGCCCACGCCTTCCGCGCGGCCGGCGACAAGCGTCACGTCTACGTCAGCAACCGCGTGGCCAACACCATCGGCAAGCTCGACCTGCAGACCCTCGAAGTCGTCGACAGCTACTCGGTGCCCGGCGGCCCCGACTGCGTGGACGTGATGGCCGACGGCAAGACGCTGCTGGTCAGCTCGCGCTGGGCCAAGCGGCTGAGCGTGCTCGACACGGTCACGAAAAAGGTCGTGCATCAGGTCAAAGTGGGCAAGTCTCCCCATGGCGTCTGGACGCTGGACCACGCGCCTCGCTAGCGCGAAGCGGGTCGCCGCCGCGCTCGCGCTGGTGGCGATCGCCGCGCCGGTGGGCAGCCAGCCGCGCGCGCCCGACTGCGCGAAGCCCGTCTACCTCACCCTCGACACCGGCCACATGGAAGTGGCCCCGCTGATGGCGGAGGTGCTCGCGCGCCAGCACGTGCTCGTCACCTTTTTCGCGGCCAACGAGAAGACGAAGACCGGCGACGGCAGCCTGGGCGAGCACTGGGCGCCCTGGTGGAAGGCCCGCGCGGCCGAGGGCCACGAATTCGCATCGCATACCTTCGACCACGTCTATTGGCGCGGGGACGCCGCGGGTTCGCCGCAGCGGTTTCGCGTGCGGCCTTCGGCGGGCCCGGACGAAGGGCGCGATTTCACCTGGGATACGACGCAGTACTGCGCCGAGGTCGGCAAGTCGGCCAAGCGCCTGGAGCAGATCACCGGCAAGAAGCCGCTGCCGCTGTTCCGCGCCCCCGGCGGCAAGACTTCGCCCCAGCTGCTGGCCGCCGCGAAGTCCTGCGGCTACGCGCACGTGGCGTGGGCGCCGGCGGGTTTCCTCGGCGACGAGCTGCCCAGCGAGCGCGTGAGCAACGCCACGCTGCTCAAGAATGCGCTGAATGGCATCCGGCCGGGCGACATCCTCGTCGCGCACCTGGGCATCTGGTCGCGCAAGGAACCTTGGGCGCCCGCCGTGTTCGAACCGCTCATCACCGGGCTCAAGGACCGCGGCTTCTGCTTCAGGACGCTGCGCGACCATCCGGCATATCGTGACTGGATCGCCAGCCACCCCTGACCATGGACGGACTCGAGGACCTTTTCGCCACCGCGCAGCAATGGCTGTTCGAGACGCTGATGCAGCCGGCGATGTTCGCGCTCGGCCTCGGCCACCTGCTGGAAGACGGCTACGCCGCGGCGGGCTGGCTGCTGGTCGGGCTCGTGCAGATCCTCGTGCTGGTCGCGGTGATCGGCCCACTGCAGAAGTGGAAGCCGGTGGAGCCGGTGACGGACCGCGTGGCGGTGCGCACGGACATCCTCTACACGCTGATCCACCGCCTGGGCGTGTTCCGCGTGGCGCTCTTCTTCCTGGTGGAGCCGTGGTTCGACGCGCTGTTCGGCGTGCTGCACGTGGCGGGCTACACGCCGTTCCAGCTCGACCAGCTCTGGCCGGGCTTCACCGACGCGCCCTGGCTCGCCTTCGCGCTCTACCTCGTCGTGTTCGACTTCGCGGACTACTGGATCCACCGGGCGCAGCACAGCCTGGAGTGGTGGTGGGGCCTGCATTCGCTGCACCACTCCCAGCGCCAGATGACGATGTGGAGCGACAACCGCAATCATTTGCTGGACGACCTGCTGCGCGACAGCCTGCTGGTGCTGCTCGCGCAGGTGATCGGCGTGGCGCCGGGGCAGTTCGTCGCCATCGTGGCCATCACGCAATTGAGCGAAAGCCTGCAGCACGCCAACCTGAAGCTCTGGTTCGGCCGCGTGGGCGAACGGCTGTGGATCAGCCCGCGCTTCCATCGCCTGCACCACAGCATCGGCATCGGCCATGAAAGCGGCGACGCCCGGCCCGTGATGCCGCAGGGGCGCAGCCCCGCGCTCGGCGGGCACAACTTCGGCGTGCTGCTGCCGTGGTGGGACATGCTGTTTCGCACCGCGAATTTCGAGCAGCGCTACGACCCTACCGGCGTGCGGGACCAGGTGGAGAAGGGCCGCGACTACGGGCGCGGTTTCTGGTCGCAGCAATGGCTGGGCGTGAAGCGCCTCTTCGGCAAGGCATGATGTCGGCTCCATGAGCCTGCTCCTCGATTCCTTCTGGCGCGCCGTCGCCTACTGCCTGCATCCCCGCGTGATCGCGCTGTCGTTCCTGCCGCTGGCGGTGATGGTGGTGCTGTCGCTGGTGCTGGGCTATTTCTTCTGGGCGCCGGCCGTGGAGGGCGTGCGCGCGATGCTGGAGGCGTCGGACCTGCTGCGCGCGGTGTGGAACTGGCTGCAGGGCGTGGGCGCGGGCGGGCTCAAGACCGTCGCGGCGCCGCTCATCGTGATCTTCGCGGTGACGCCGGTGCTCGTGCTCATCTCCCTGCTGATGGTCGCCGCCTTCATGACGCCGGCGCTCGCGTCCCTGGTGGCCGAGCGCCGTTTCCCGGCGCTGGAACGCAAGAAGGGCGCGTCGCTCGCGGGCAGCGTGCTGTGGTCGCTCGGCTCGACCCTGCTCGCGGCCGTCGCGCTCATCGTATCCCTGCCGCTGTGGGTGGTGCCGCCGCTCATCCTCATCCTGCCGCCCCTGATCTGGGGCTGGCTCACCTACCGCGTGATGGCCTTCGACGTGCTGGCGGACCACGCGAGCCGCGAGGAGCGCCGCGAGATCTTCCGCCGGCATCGCGGCTGGCTGCTGGGCATCGGCGTGCTGACGGGCTACCTCGGCGCGGCGCCGAGCGTTCTGTGGGCGTCGGGCGCGCTCTTCGCGGCGGCGTTCGTGATCCTCGTACCGGTCGCGATCTGGATCTACACGCTGGTTTTCGCCTTCTCTTCGCTATGGTTCGCGCACTACGCCCTGGCGGCGCTGGAGCAGCTGCGCGCCAGCCAGATTCCTCTTCCCAACGTGGCACCCCCGGCACCGCCGGCACCCCGAAATGAACCCCACATCATCGACCTCTGACCCGCAAACGGTCGGCCTCGTCATCGTCGGCGACGAGATCCTCTCGGGCAAGCGCGCCGACAAGCACATGCCCAAGCTCATCGAACTGCTCGCCGCGCGCGGGCTGCAGCTCGGCTGGGCCGAGTATGTGGGCGACGCGCCCGAGCGAATCACCGCGACGCTGAAACGCGCCTTCGACTCCGGGGACCTCGTCTTTTCCTGCGGCGGTATCGGCGCGACGCCGGACGACCACACGCGCCAATGCGCCGGCAAGGCGCTGGGGGTGGAGCTCGAACTGCATCCGCAGGCCGAAGCGCTGATCCGCGAGCGCATGCAGGACACCGCGCGCGAGCAGGGCATCCCTTACGTGCCCGACCGCCCGGACAACATCCACCGCCTGAACATGGGCGTGTTTCCCAGGGGCGCGGCGATCATCCCCAACCCGTACAACAAGATCCCGGGCTTCACCGTCGGCCACGTGCACTTCGTCCCGGGCTTCCCGGTGATGGCCTGGCCGATGATGGAATGGGTGCTGGACACGCACTACAAGCACCTGTTCCGCGAGAAGGCCTATGTGGAGAAGTCGGTCATCGTGTTCGGCGCGATGGAGGCGAGCCTGACGCCGCTCATGGAGCAGGTCGAGCGCGAGCATCCGGGCGTGAAGGTGTTCAGCCTGCCGAGCGTGGACCATCCGCAATACGGCCGCCACATCGACCTCGGCGTGAAGGGCGACCCGGCGCTGGTCGATGCGGCCTATGCCACCCTGCTGGCCGGCCTGAACGCTTTCGGCGCCAAACTAGGCCCCGAATTGGTGCGCTGAGCCCCTGCGCACTGTTCAGGTGCCACCTCGGAGTTGCACCATGATGGTGCGGAACTCATCCGAATGCGCAAGGCTCCCGTAGGGAAAAGCGCTCAGGATCGGGGACAATCGCCCAGCTTCGGGTGGGCAGCCATGCACCAGCTTTGGCACAGAAACTGCATTCCAGAACCCGTACCCCTTTCAACACACCCATCCACAGGAGAATTCGATGGCAGCCAAGAACGTCGCAGACGTCATGAAGATGGTGAAGGAAAACGAAGTCAAGTTCGTCGACTTCCGTTTCACCGACACCCGCGGAAAAGAACAACACGTCACTGTGCCGGTGTCGCATTTCGATGAAGACAAGTTCAGCGCCGGCCACGCGTTCGACGGCTCGTCCATCGCGGGCTGGAAGGGGATCGAAGCCTCCGACATGCTGCTCATGCCGGACCCGAACACGGCCAACATCGACCCCTTCTTCGAAGAGACCACGCTGTTCCTGTCCTGCGACGTGCTGGAGCCGGGCGACGGCAAGGCCTACGACCGCGACCCGCGCTCCATCGCGCGCCGCGCCGAGGCTTACCTCAAGGCGTCGGGCCTGGGCGACCAGGCCTTCTTCGGACCGGAACCCGAATTCTTCATCTTCGACGACGTGCGCTGGGGCAACGACATGTCCGGCTCGTTCTTCAAGATCGACGAATACGAGGCGCCGTGGAACACGGGCAGCAAGCTCGAAGGCGGCAACAAGGGCCACCGCCCGACCGTCAAGGGCGGCTATTTCCCCGTGCCCCCGGTCGACAGCACGCAGGACCTGCGCGCCGAGATCTCGCTGATCCTCGAATCCCTGGGCATCCCGGTCGAAGTGTTCCACCACGAAGTGGCGGGCGCGGGCCAGAACGAGATCGGCACCAAGTTCAGCACGCTGGTGCAGCGCGCCGACTGGACCATCCTGCTCAAGTACGTCGTGCAGAACGTCGCCAATGCCTACGGCAAGACCGCGACCTTCATGCCCAAGCCCATCGTCGGCGACAACGGCTCGGGCATGCACGTGCACCAGTCCGTGTGGAAGGACGGCAAGAACCTGTTCGCCGGCGACGGCTACGCGGGCCTGTCGGACTACGCGCTGTACTACATCGGCGGCATCATCAAGCACGCCCGTGCACTCAACGCCATCACCAACCCCGGCACCAACAGCTACAAGCGCCTGGTGCCCGGCTTCGAGGCGCCGGTCAAGCTCGCGTACTCCGCGAAGAACCGCTCCGCTTCCATCCGCATCCCGTACGTGGCAAACCCGAAGGGCCGCCGCATCGAGGCGCGCTTCCCGGATCCGCTGTGCAACCCGTACCTCGGTTTCGCGGCCCTGCTGATGGCCGGCCTCGACGGCGTGGAAAACAAGATCCATCCGGGCGAAGCCGCCACGAAGGACCTGTACCACCTGCCGCCCGAAGAAGACGCGAAGATCCCGACCGTCTGCCACAGCCTGGACCAGGCGCTGGACTACCTGGACAAGGGCCGGGGCTTCCTGACCAAGGGCGGCGTGTTCACCGACACGATGATCGATGCGTACATCGAGCTGAAGATGCAGGAAGTCACGCGCTTCCGCATGGCGACGCACCCGGTCGAGTACGACATGTACTACAGCCTGTAATTAATCACAGTCTGTGGTTTAAAAGGGCGGCGCATGCCGCCCTTTTCCTTTTCGAATCAAGCGCTTAATTGGCTTTTCTGAGAAGTTGCGCGATACTGGCAGGCCGTCCTGAGCATTTTCGGATGCGAGGAGATAGCAATGAAATCCGCCTTCCTGGTTCCGCTTGCAGCCCTCTTTGTGGTGGCCAACAGCCACGCACAGATCTTCCGCTGCACCGGTAACGTCTACACCAACAACGCCGCCGAGGCCAAGGCCAACAACTGCAGGCCCATGGAGGGCGGCAACATCACCGTCGTCGAGGGCACGAGCGTCAAGACCACCAACGCACCGGTGCGCGTGGCGACGGCCCCGCAGTCCGCGGCCGGTCCCGGCCAGCGCGTGGACGCCGACGACCAGCGTGCGCGCGATTCGGATGCGCGCGGCATCCTCGAAGCCGAACTCAGGAAGGCCGAGGCGCGGCAGGCCGAGCTGCTGAAGGAATACAACAACGGCGAGCCCGAAAAGCTGGGCCCCGAGCACCGCAACCACCAGAAATACCTGGACCGCGTCGCGGAACTGAAGGCCAACATTGCGCGCAACGAAAACGACATCGCCGGCATCAAGCGCGAGCTCGGCCGCAAATAAGAACGAGTTCCGCAACCCCAAGGCGGCGCAACCGGAGCGCTTCCAGTCGCTCGACCTGCTGGCCACGCTGGTGGCCGTGGTGGCCGCAGACGGATCGGTGCTCTTCGCCAACTCCGCGCTCGAAGACGCGCTGGGCATCTCGCGCCGCACCATCGAAGGCTCCAACCTCCCGCAGTGCTTCACCGAGCCGGTGATCCTGCAGAACGCCCTCGAGGGCGCGAGCAGCAATGAATTCGCGGCGCTGCGCTACGACGCGCGGCTCGTGCGCCAGGCCGGCGCCGATTCGCTGCCCGTCCACGTCGTCGTGGCGCAGACGGACAAGCCCGGCGAGTTCGTCGTGGAGCTGCTGCCGCTGGAGGCGCAGGCCCGCCAGGACCGCGAGGAGCGCCTGATCGACCAGGCGCAGGCGAACAAGGAATTGATCCGCAACCTCGCCCACGAGATCAAGAACCCGCTCGGCGGCATCCGCGGCGCGGCGCAGCTGCTCGAGATGGAGATCGAGTCCAGGGACCTGAAGGAGTACACGCGCGTCATCATCCACGAGGCCGACCGCCTGCAGACGCTGGTGGACAGGCTGCTGGCCCCGCACCGGCGGCCGCACGTGGTGGGCGACGTGAACATCCACGAGGTGTGCGAGCGCGTGCGCTCGCTCATCCTCGCGGAGTTTCCCAAGGGCCTGCGCGTCGTGCGTGAGTACGACACCTCCATCCCCGAGTTCCGCGGCGACCGGGAGCAGTTGATCCAGGCGGTGCTGAACATCGCCCACAACGCCTGCCAGGCGCTGGCCGACCGCATTTCCGCGGGCGATGCGCAGCTGGTGTTTCGCACGCGGATCGCCCGGCAGGTGACTTTCGGCAAGCAGCGCTACCGACTGGCACTGGAATTGCATGTCATCGACAACGGGCCCGGCGTGCCGGACTCGATCAGGGATCGCATCTTCTATCCGCTCGTCTCGGGGAGGGAAGGCGGTTCGGGGCTGGGGCTGACGCTTGCACAAACATTCGTTCAGCAGCACCATGGCCTGATCGAGTGCGACAGTGTCCCCGGACGGACGGATTTCAAATTGTTGATTCCGTTGCCATGAGAAATGTGCGATTGACCTGAGGCGACAAGATAAAACCGATGAAGCCGATCTGGATCGTTGACGATGACCAATCCATCCGCTTCGTGCTCGAAAAAGCGCTGTTGCGGGAAGACCTGCCCACGCGCAGCTTCACCAACCCCCGCGAAGTGCTGCAGGCCCTCGAGGCGGGCGACGACGACAACGGACCGCAGATCCTGGTGAGCGACATCCGCATGCCGGGCGGCTCCGGCCTGGACCTGCTCACCAAGGTCAAGGAAAAACTCCCCGGCCTGCCCGTCATCATCATGACGGCGTTCTCCGACCTGGACAGCGCGGTCTCCGCGTTCCAGGGCGGCGCCTTCGAGTACCTGCCCAAGCCTTTCGACCTGCCCAAGGCGATCGAGCTGATCCGCCGCGCGGTGGAAGAGAGCCAGCGCGAGGAAGTCGCGGAGGAGCGCATGGCGGAGACGCCGGAGATGCTCGGCCAGGCGCCCGCGATGCAGGACGTGTTCCGCGCGATCGGGCGGCTGTCGCAAAGCAACGTCACGGTGATGATCACCGGCGAATCGGGCTCGGGCAAGGAACTCGTCGCGCGCGCGCTGCACAAGCATTCGCCGCGCGCGGGCGGGCCCTTCGTTGCGATCAACACGGCCGCGATCCCGAAGGACCTGCTCGAATCCGAATTGTTCGGCCACGAGCGCGGCGCCTTCACCGGCGCGCAGACGATGCGGCGCGGCCGCTTCGAGCAGGCCGAAGGCGGCACGCTCTTCCTCGACGAGATCGGCGACATGCCTTTCGACCTGCAGACGCGCCTGCTGCGCGTGCTGTCGGATGGCCACTTCTACCGCGTGGGCGGGCACAACGCCGTGAAGGCGAACGTGCGCGTCATTGCGGCGACCCACCAGGACCTCGAGCAGCGCGTGAAGGAAGGCGTGTTCCGCGAAGACCTGTTCCACCGGCTGAACGTGATCCGCCTGCGGCTGCCGGCGCTGCGCGAGCGGCTGGAAGACATCCCGATGCTCGCGCGCCATTTCCTGCAGCAAAGCGCCAAGCAGCTCGGCGTGGAGCCCAAGCGGATTTCCGATGCGGCGCTCGCGAAGCTCGGCACCTTCGCGTTCCCTGGCAACGTGCGGCAGCTGGAGAACATCTGCCACTGGCTCACGGTGATGGCGCCGGCGCAACTGGTCGAGCCGAAGGACTTGCCGCCGGAAGTGATCGGCACCTCCGAATCCGCCGCGCGGACACCTGCGGCGGCGCCGGAAGTTTCGCGCGGGGTCGCGTCCGAAGACGCTTCGCATGCCGCGCCCGCCGTGCCGGCCGTCACCGGCTTCGATGTGGGTGGGAAGAGCTGGGAGACCGGCCTCGAAGCCGAAGCGATGGAGCTGCTCGCGAGCGGCCGCCACGACGTATGGGATGCGCTCACCAAGCGCTTCGAATCCCGGCTGATCCTCACGGCGCTGGCCAACACGCGCGGCCGCCGCATCGAGGCCGCGCAGAAGCTCGGCATCGGCCGCAACACCATCACGCGCAAGATCCAGGAACTGGGCCTGGGCTGAGCGTCAGCCGAGCTCGACGGTCACCGGGGCGTGGTCGCTGGGTTTGTCCCATTTGCGCGGCACGCGGTCGATCCCGCAGGACTTCACGTGCGGGCGCACCGCGTCGCTCACGAGGATGTGGTCGATGCGCAGGCCGCGGTTCTTCGGGTAGCCCAGCATCCGGTAGTCCCACCAGCTGAAGCTCTTCTCCGGCTGCTCGAACAGGCGGAAGCTGTCGCACAGGCCCAGCCCGACGATCTGGCGGAAGTGCTCGCGCTCCTCGCTCGTGTGGTGGATGGTCTCGCGCAGGCCTTCGGGGTCGAAGGAATCGCGGTCTTCCGGCGCGATGTTGAAATCGCCCAAGAGCACGAGGCGCCCGTGCTGCCGCATCTCGGCCTCCAGGTAGGCGCGCAGTCCGCTCAGCCAGCTCATCTTGTAGGCGAACTTGTCGGTGCCGGGGGCCTGCCCGTTCACGAAATAGCCGTTGACGACGCGCAGCTCGCCGGCGGGCGAATCGACCGTCGCCGCGATCACGCGCGAGTGCTCGTCGGCGAAGCCGGTGATGTTCTTCACCACGTCGCGCACCGGCGCTCGGCTCATGATCGCGACGCCGTTGTAGGTCTTCTGCCCGAACACCGCGCAGTGCCCGTAGCCGGCGTCCCGCAGCACGTCGAGCGGGAACTTGTCGTCCGTCATCTTGAGCTCCTGCAGGCACAGGACGTCGACGGGGTTGGCCGCCGTCCAGTCCAGCACGTGCTGCAGGCGCGCGGTGAGGGAGTTGACGTTCCAGGTGGTGATCTTCACGGGAAGCTCAGATGTGCAGTGCCGCCGCGATCCCGATCGCCACACCGATCGCACCCATGCCGAACATGCCCCACTCCAGCCACTTCTTGCGGGTGAGGAGGGCGATGGCCGCCAGGGCGATGGCGACCTGCAAGGCGGTCGTGGCCTGGGCCCAGCGGTGGTGCACGTGCATCTGCGCGTCGCTCTGCTTGTCCCAGTCGTCGGACTCGGCCTCGAGCTTGCGGGCCTCGGTTTCGATCTCCTTCTTTTCCTTCTCGTAGCGGTCGATCTTGGCCTGGTACTTGTCCTTGTCGGCCTGCTGCGGCGTGAGGTCGCGCGAGACTTCGGCGAGCGACTGCTTGGTGCTCTTGGACTGGAAGTAGTTCCACTGGTTGGACGCCGCCGTCTTCTTGATCGCGGCGTTGTTCTTGTAGAGGCCGGCATTGGCCTGCGTCGCGCCGCCCATGTACGCGAAGATCGCGCCGATGGTGGCGATCACCGCGGTGAACATCGCGATCTGGTTGATCATGCCGCCGGCGCCTTCGCCGTGCGCGGCGTGCTGCGTGGCGTGTTCGAGCTCGTGGTCGTGCGGCCCGTGCACGTGAAATCCCGCTCCTGACATGTCAGTCTCCTCGTTGTGTGTTGTGCAGTGTCACGAAACTGTAGCGCAGCCCCCCGGTGGACAAGTGGCTTTCGCGGTGCTGTTCCTGCCAGTGCGCGCCGAGCTGCGGCGCATAGGTGTCGCCATCGAAGTCGGCGTCGATCTCCGTCACCTCCGCGTCGTGCGCGATCGCGGCGGCCTGTTCGTAGATCTGCCCGCCGCCGATGATCCATGCGCGGGGTTCGCCGGCGCACGCGGCGACGGCTTCCTCGAGCGAGGCCACGCGCGTCGCGCCCGGTGCCTGCCAGTCCGACTGGCGCGTGACGACGATGTTGCTGCGACCCGGCAGGGGACGAAAGCGCGGCGGCAGGGATTCCCAGGTCTTGCGTCCCATGATGACGGGCGCGCCCATCGTCACCTGCTTGAAGTGCGCCATGTCGGCGGGCAGGTGCCACGGCATCACGCCGTCCTTGCCGATGATGCCGTTGCGCGCGCGTGCGAAGACGAGTCCGAGGCGGGTCATGCGGTTACACCGCCACCGGCGCCTTGATCGCCCCGTGGGGGTCATAGCCGGTCACTTCGAAATCCTCGAATTCGTAGTCGAAGATCGAAGGCGGCTTGCGCTTGATGTGGAGCGTGGGGTAGGGGCGCGGCTCGCGCGACAGCTGCAGCTCCACCTGCTCGTGGTGGTTGCTGTAGATGTGGCAGTCGCCGCCCGTCCAGATGAAGTCGCCCACGCCCAGGTCGCATTGCTGCGCCACCATGTGCGTGAGCAGGGCGTAGCTTGCGATGTTGAAGGGCACGCCCAGGAAGATGTCCGCGCTGCGCTGGTACAGCTGGCACGAGAGCTTGCCGTCCGCGACGTAGAACTGGAAGAACGCGTGGCAGGGCGCGAGCGCCATCTTCGGGATGTCGGCGACGTTCCATGCGCTCACGATGATGCGGCGCGAGTCGGGGTTGGTCCTGAGCGTCTTGATGACTTCCGCGATCTGGTCGATGTGCCCGCCATCCGGCGTGGGCCAGCTGCGCCACTGCACCCCGTAGACGGGGCCGAGGTCGCCGTCCTCGCGCGCCCATTCGTCCCAGATGGAGACGCCGCGCGCCTTGAGCCAGTTGTTGTCGCTGGAGCCCTGGAGGAACCACAGGAGCTCGTGGATGATGGACTTGAGGTGGACCTTCTTGGTCGTGACGAGCGGAAAACCTTCGTTCAGGTCGAAGCGCATCTGGTAGCCGAACACACTGCGCGTGCCCGTGCCGGTGCGGTCGGCCTTGGGCGTGCCATGCGTGTACACATGGCGCATGAAGTCCTCGTACTGGGAGCGGGCGGCTGTCATGGCTAGATTATGCAAGGGCCTGAACCAAATATCCGGACGCAGAATTCGCGGAGGTTACGCAGAAGGAAGGCAAGAAAGAACCAAAATGCAATTTGTATTTTTCTTGTCTTCCTTCTGCGTAGTTTCCGCGAATTCTGCGTCCAAAAAACGATCAGGGATTCAGCACCCTGCCAGGATTCATCAGGTTCTGCGGATCTAGCGCACGTTTGATCGCCCGCATCATCCCCAGCGCCACCGGCGATTTATGGTCTTCCAGCTTGTCCAGTTTAAGGCTGCCGACGCCGTGCTCCGCCGAGATCGAGCCGCCGAAATTGCGCACCGAGTCGTACACGAGCGTCGTCACGCGGTGTTCGTATTCGCGCAGGAATGCCGCCGGATCCACGCCCGGGGGCGCCTGCACGTTGTAGTGCAGGTTGCCGTCGCCGAGGTGGCCGAAGTTGACGAGGCGCACGTTCGGGATTTCGCGCGCCAGCAAGGCGTCCGTCACTTCGCAGAACTTCGGGATCGCCGACACCGGCACGGAGATGTCGTGCTTGATGTTCAGGCCTTCTTCCACCTGCGCCATCGGGATGCTCTCGCGGATGTGCCAGAGCTGGCGTGCCTGCGCGATGTTCTCCGCGACAACCGCGTCGCTCACCAGGCCCTTGTCCATCGCCAGCTCGAGCAGCCGCTCGAACTGCGCGCGGGCGTGGTCTTCCGATTCGCTGTCGGAGTTTTCCAGCAGCACGCAGTAGGGGCTCTGCTCGTACAGCGGCACGCGCTGCTGCGGGAAGTGCCGCGCCACGAGCTGGAGCGGGAACTGCCCCATCACTTCGAACCCGGTCAAACCGGCGCCGAGGTGGCGGTGGGCGAGGGCGAGCAACTCCACCGCGTCCTGCATCGTCGGCACGGCGGCCCACGCGGTGAGCGACGCCACCGGCAGGGGATAGAGCTTCATCGTCGCGGCGGTGATCACGCCGAGCGTGCCTTCGCTGCCGATGAAGAGGTCGCGCAGGTCGTAGCCCGTGTTGTCCTTGCGCAGGCCCGACAGGCCGTTCCAGATCTCGCCCTGCGCGGTGACCACCTCGACACCCAGGCACAGTTCGCGCGCGTTGCCGTAGCGCACGACCTGCGTGCCGCCCGCGTTGGTCGACAGGTTGCCGCCAATGGTGCAGCTGCCTTCGGCCGCGAGGCTGAGCGGGAACAGCAGGCCCTCGCGCTCGGCCGCTTCCTGCGCTGCCTGCAGGATGCAACCCGCTTCGAGCGTCATGGTGAGGTTATGGGCATCGATGCTGCGGACGGCATTCGTGCGCTGCAGGCTCAGCACGACCTGGCTGCCGCTTTCGTCCGGTGTGGAGCCGACGACGAGACCCGTGTTGCCGCCCTGCGGCACGATGCTCGCGCCTGCGGCGGCGCAGGCCTTCACGATGGCGGCGACTTCCGTCGTGCTCGCGGGACGCACCACAGCCAGCGCCTTGCCGCGCGATCGCTTGCGCCAGTCCTGCTCGTAGGCGGTGAGGTCGCCATCCACGAGCACGTTCGGCGCGCCGGCGATGGTCTTCAATTGCTCGATCAGGGAATTCATGTTGCTGCCTTCCGCAGGCGTGAGCGCACGTGCAGCACGCACGCGGCGAAGAGGGCGAGACACAAGGCGATTTCGGCCATGGCCAGCCACGAACTGGGCGGCCGGTCGCCGGTGGAGCGCACCACGCCTTCGATGAAGTACAGCCAGACGAACAGGCTCACCCACCGGTAGGTGTACATGCGGTTGCGCAGCAGGCCCGCGAGCGGCACGCACAGCGGCAGCACCTTCAGCACCAGCCAGGAGCCGCCGGGCCGCAGCGGCGCGAGCCACAGTTCCCACGCCAGGCCCAGCACGATCAGCCCGAGCAGGCTCGCCACGGCGAGCCCCCGCGCGAAGGCCACGAGAGGTGGTGCTGCAACAGGTGCTGCGGGGGGTGGTGCGGGGACGTCCATGGCCGATGGCATCATAGCGGCCGATGGACTTCAAGCCCCTGCTCGCCGAACTCACGCGCTTTCCCTGGCGGTCGACCGCCTTCACCTTGCGCGAGCGTTTTCGCGAAGACCGGCTGGGCCTCACCGCCAGCAGCCTCACCTTCACGACCACGATGGCGCTGGTGCCGTTCTTCACCGTGGCGCTCGCGGTGTTCACCGCCTTCCCGATGTTCAGCAAGCTGCAGGACGCGCTGCAAGGCTGGCTGCTGCAAAGCCTGATCCCCGATGCGATCGCGCGGCAGGTGCTGGGTTACCTCAACCAGTTCGCGGGCAAGGCGAGCCGGCTCGGGGCGGTCGGCCTCGCGGCGCTGTTCGTCACGGCCCTGGCCCTGGTGCTCACCATCGACCGCACGCTCAACGGCATCTGGCGCGTGAAGCGCGCGCGGCCGCTCGGCCAGCGCGTGCTCGTGTACTGGGCCGTGATGACGCTGGGCCCGCTGTTGCTGGGCGCGTCGCTCAGCTTCAGCTCCTACCTGCTCTCGGCGTCGCGGGGGTTGGTGTCCGCGGTGCCCGGCGCGGTCCAGTTGCTGCTCGCCATCGTCGAATTCTTCCTGCTCGCCGCCGGCCTCGCGGCGCTGTACCGCTATGTGCCGAACGCACCAGTGCGCCGCGGCCATGCCTGGGCCGGGGGCCTTTTCGCGGCGACCGGCATCGAGATCGCACGCAAGCTGCTCGCGCTGTACCTGGGCAAGGTGCCGACCTATTCGGCGGTGTACGGGGCCTTCGCCACCTTCCCGATCCTGCTGGTGTGGATCTATGTGGTCTGGGTGATCGCGTTGCTCGGCGCGGTGATCGCGGCCTACCTGCCCAGCCTGATTGCGGGCACGCACAGGCGCGGCGGCGGGCCCGGGTGGCAGTTCCAGCTCGCGCTCGAATCGCTGCAGCAGCTGGAGCGTGCGCGCGGCACACCGCGCCACGGCCTGTCCATGACGCAGGTCGCGCAGGCGCTGCAGGTCGACGCCTTGCAGCTGGAGCCGGTGCTGGAGGCGCTCGTCGCGCTGGACTGGGTGGGGCGCGTCAACGAAGTGAGCGAGGAGGAGAACACGCGCTTCGTGCTGCTGGCCGACCCGGCTTCGACGAAGCTCGCGCCCCTGCTGCGGCAACTGCTGGTGCCGTCCGCCGAGGTGACGCAGAAGCTGTGGACGAGCGCGCGGCTGTCGGAGATGACGCTGCGCGACGCGATCTAGGCTAGATCTTCACCTTCCCCGTCCAGATGTCCTTGTACATCACCCAGTCGCCCATGAAGCTGTAGAGCGGCCGCTTGAAGCTCGCGGGCTTGTTCTTCTCGAAGCCGAAGTGGCCGATCCACGCGAAGCCGTAGCCGCAGAGCAGGCCTGCCAGTACCCACCACACGTTGCCGGTCGCGGCAAAGGCGACGAGGCATGCGAGCGCGAGGCTGGAGCCGGCGAAGTGCAGGCGCCTGCAGGTGCGGTCGCTGTGCTCGGAGAGGTAGAACGGGTAGAACTCGGCGAAGCTCTTGATCGCGCGAGGGTCGGCGGGCGCGCCCGCCGCGTGAACGGTATCAGCTGAGGCCATGGCTGTCTCCTGTTTGCGGGCAGTTTAGGCCACGGAGAAGGGCGCGTGCAAGAACCCGCGAAAGCGGGCCCGCCCGCCCCGGGTCGGCGATTCCGTGAGGCGGTAGCCGGGAAAGCGCGCGAGAAAGCGCCCGATCGCGATGCGGCCTTCCAGGCGCGCGAGGCTCAGGCCCGCGCACTGGTGGATGCCGAAGCCGAACGCGAGGTGCCGGTTGTTCGCGCGGCGCAGGTCGAGTTCGCCGGGGCGGTCGAACTGCGCCGGGTCGCGATTCGCTGCGCCGATGCACAGCGTGACGAGCGCTCCGGCCTCCAGTTGCACGCCGCCGACTGCGCAGGCGCGCAGCGCGCGGCGGTTGCCGAGCTGGTTGGAGGATTCGAAACGCAGGAATTCATCGACGGCGGTCGTGAGCAGCGCTTCCTGCGCGGCGGGGTCGTGCGCGGCCGCTTGCAATCCCGCGATCAGCCCGGCCTTCTGCTCGGGCCATTCCTGCAGCGCGGCGAGCGCGTTGCCGATGAGGTTCGTGGTCGTCTCGTGGCCTGCGTTGAGGATGAAGATGCAGTTCTGCAGCAGCTCCGGCTCCGACAGGCGCTCGCCCGCTTCCTCGCCCTGGATGAGCCGTGTCAGCACGTCGTGCTCCGGATCGCCGGGCGAGCGCCGGCGATCGGCGACCAGCGTCCGGAGGTAGGCCGTGAACTCGCTCACGCTGCGGTTGCCGAGCGCCTCCTGCGCCGGCGTAAGCTTCGGCTCCAGCGCACCGAGGATCGCGAGCGACCAGTCGCGCAGCGGCGCCCGGTCCTCGTGCGGCACGCCGAGCAGGTTGCCGATGATCTCCACCGGAATCGCGCAGGCGAAGTCCTCGATCAGGTCGCCGCCGCGCCTGTCTTCGATCCTGTCGAGGAGGCCGTCCACCAGCGTGACGAGCCCCGGCTCCATGTCCGCGATCGCGCGGCGCGTGAGCGCGCCCATGATGAGCTTGCGCACGCGCGTGTGCAGGGGCGGGTCGTTGAAGACGAGGCTGGTGGTGTGGTGCTCCAGCAGCGCGGAGCCGGCGCCGTACTTGGGCGTGAACTCCACCTTCTTGTCGGAGCTGAAGCCCTGCGCGTCGCGGTAGACCGCCACGAGGTCCGCGTAGCGCGTGAGGAACCAGGAGCCGTCGGGCATGCGGCGCACGGGCTCGCTCGCGCGCAGCCGGTCGTAGACGGGGTAGGGGTTCGCGTAGAAGTCGGCGGGCAGCGCGCGCAGGTCGAAACCAGCCGCGACCTGCTCGGCACGCGCCGGGGACATCGGCGGTGTGATGACGGCGGCCGTGCTCACGTCTGCAGGAAATCGCGGATCGCGAACAGCGTGGAGTCGGGGGTCTCCCACATCTGGTGGTGTCCGACGTCGAGCGCCCTCACCGTCACGGTCTTGCCGCTTTCGCGCGCCACGCCGATGAGCAGTTGCGCGGCCTTCGCCTGCGTCATCTGGTCGACCGAGCCGAGCAGGAAGAGCACGGGGCAGGTGATCGCGGCGATCGCCGCCTCGCCGTTCGCGTAGCTGTTGCAGGCCACGAAGCCGCGGTGGAAGACGTTGGTGTGCGTGTTGCTCGCGAGCACGCGCCGCCCGAGCGCCATGCCCGCGCCATAGACCCAGGTGCCCGGGCCGAGCGCGGACGGCGGCGCCGCCAGCGTGCTGCGCGAAAAGACGTTGATCATCTTCAGCGCCTTCATCGGCTCGTCGCGCGAGGCGTCCAGCAGCACGTCCGAGACCTTCATCGGATAGGCGGTGCCCACCATCACGAGATGCGTCGCGCGCTGCTTCAGGCGCGAGGCTGCCTCCAGCGCGATGAGCGAGCCCCAGCTGTGGCCCACGAGCGCCGCCTGCTGCACGCCCGCCGCATCCAGCAGGTCGCAAATGAAGGAAGCGGCTTCCTCCACCGTGGACGGCGCCTCGCCCTCGCTGCGGCAGTGCCCCGGCAGGTCCACCGCCAGCACGTTCCAGCCGTGGTGGGCCATGTAGCGCGTCTGCAGGATCCAGATGCTGTGGTCGTTCAGGACGCCGTGGATGAAGACGATGGTCGGCTTGGCGGCATCGAATGCCTTGCCGCCGGTGTAGCAGTAGGCCTTGCGCCCGTTGACTTGCAGTTCCATGGCGGCTCCCTCACGCTTTCTCGGCGGCCCGGAGCGCGCGCTTCAAGTCGTCGATGAGGTCGTCGGGGTCTTCGAGCCCGATGGAGAGGCGAATCGTGCCCTGCGTGATGCCCCCGGCCGCGAGCGCTTCGTCCGTCATCCGGAAGTGCGTGGTGCTGGCCGGGTGGATCACGAGCGAGCGGCAGTCGCCCACGTTGGCGAGGTGGCTGAAGATCTTCAGGGTCTCGATGAACTTCTTGCCCTGCTCGCGGCTGCCCTTCATGTCGAAGCTGAACACCGAGCCGGCGCCGCGCGGCAGCAGCTTCTGCGCAAGCGCATGGCTCGGGTGCGATTCGAGCATCGGGTGGCCGACACGCGCCACGAAGGGATGCGCGGCGAGGAAGTCCACCACCTTGCGCGTGTTGCCCATGTGCCTGTCCATGCGCAGCGGCAGCGTCTCGATGCCCTGCAGGATGAGCCAGGCGGTGTGCGGGCTCATGCAGGCGCCGAAGTCGCGCAGGCCCTCGCGACGCGCGCGCAGCAGGAACGCGCCCACGGTCGATTCCTCGCTGAACACCATGTTGTGGAAGCCATCGTAGGGCGCGCAGAGCTCGGCGAACTTGCCCGAGCGCTCCCAGTCGAAGCTGCCGCCGTCCACCACCACGCCGCCGATCACCGTGCCGTGGCCCGAGAGGAACTTGGTCGCCGAGTGGTAGACGAGGTCCGCGCCGTGGTCGAAGGGCTTGATGAGGTAGGGCGAGGTGAGCGTCGAATCGACGAGCAGCGGGACGCCGTTCTCGTGCGCGATGGCCGAGACGGTGGGAATGTCGAGCACGTCCAGCCCGGGGTTGCCCACGGTTTCGCCGAAGAACAGGCGCGTGTCGGGCCGCACCGCGGCGCGCCATCCGTCGATGTCGCCGGGCTTCACGAAGGTGGTGTCGATACCGAAGCGGCGCATCGTGTAGTGCAGCAGGTTCTGCGAGCCGCCGTAGAGCGCGGTGCTCGCCACGATGTGCGAGCCCGCGCCCATGAGGGTCGCGATGCTCAGGTGCAGCGCCGCCTGCCCGCTGGCGGTGGCGATGGAGCCGATCCCGCCTTCGAGCGCGGCCATGCGCTGCTCGAACACCGCGTTGGTCGGGTTGCTGATGCGCGAGTAGACGTGGCCGGATCGCTCGAGGTTGAAGAGCGCGGCGGCGTGGTCGCTGGATTCGAACACGAAGGAGGTCGTCAGGTGGATGGGCACGGCCCGGGCGCCCGTGGCGGGGTCGGGCGCGGCGCCGGCATGCAGCGCGAGTGTGTCGAAGCCGGGGTCCGAGTAACCGGGCATTGCGGGTCTCCTTCCTTGTCTCTATGGATGCGCCCCTGATTGTGGGCTATATTGTTCTCACCGCCTCGCCATGGCGGGCCATCCGAGGAGACAGGCCATGAAAGTCAGCGACATCCTGCGCGTCAAGGGCAACACCCTGTACACGGTCACGCCCGACGAGCCGCTTTCCCATGCGATCTCCGCCATGGCGGAAAAAGACATCGGCTCCCTGGTCGTGATGGACCACGGCGAGCTCACCGGCATGCTCACCTTCCGCGAGGTGATCCTGTGCATCGTGAAGAACGGCGGCGTGGTCGGCTCCACGCTCGTGCGCACGGCGATGGACGACCATCCGCTCACGTGCACCTCCGAGACCGAGCTCGACGAAGTGCGCCGCATGATGCTGGAGCGCCACGCGCGTTACATGCCCGTGATGGACCGCCGCATGTTGATGGGCGTGATCAGCTTCTACGACGTCGCGAAGGCGGTGGTGGACAGCCAGAACTTCGAGAACCGCATGCTCAAGGCGTACATCCGAGATTGGCCGGCCGGCGAGGAGCAGCAGCCGGGCGCGCAGCTGTAGGGCCGCCGCCTCGGCTCGGGGATAATCCCTCCCCATGAGCGGCAACACATTCGGCACCCTTTTCGCGGTCACCAATTTCGGCGAGTCGCATGGCCCCGCGATCGGCTGTGTGATCGACGGCTGCCCCCCGGGCATGGCGCTGTCCGAGTCCGACATCCAGCCCGACCTCGACCGCCGCCGTCCCGGCACCAGCCGCCACGTCACGCAGCGCCAGGAAGAGGACAAGGTCGAGATCCTCTCGGGCGTCTACGAGGGCCGGACCACAGGCACGCCGATCGCGCTCCTGATCCGCAACACCGACCAGCGCAGCAAGGACTATTCGGAGATCGCGCAGACCTTCCGTCCCGGCCACGCCGACTACACCTACCTGCAGAAGTACGGCCGGCGCGATCCGCGCGGCGGTGGGCGCGCATCGGCGCGGCTCACGGCGCCCATGGTGGCGGCGGGCGCGGTCGCGAAGAAATGGCTGTTCGAAAAGTACGGCACCACCTTCCGCGGCTGCATGCAGCAGATCGGCGACATCGCGATCCCCTTCGAAAGCTGGGACCACGTGCCGCACAACCCGTTCTTCGCACCGGTCGCCGACGTGAGCGCGCTCGAGGCGTACATGGACACGCTGCGCAAGGCCGGCGACTCCTGCGGCGCGCGCATCCGCGCTGTCGCATCGCAGGTGCCCGTCGGCCTCGGCGAGCCGCTCTTCGATCGCCTCGACGCCGACATCGCCTACGCGATGATGGGCATCAATGCCGTCAAGGGCGTGGAGATCGGCGCGGGCTTCGCGAGCGTCACGCAGCGCGGCACGACGCACGGCGATTCGCCCACGCCCCAGGGCTTTCGCACCAACAACGCAGGCGGCGTGCTTGGCGGCATCAGCACCGGGCAGGACCTCGAAGTGTCGATCGCGATCAAGCCGACCAGCTCCATCATCAGCCCGCGCGAGACCATCAACCTCAAGGGCGAATCCACCGAGGTCGTCACCAAGGGCCGCCACGACCCTTGCGTGGGCATCCGCGCGACGCCGATCGCGGAGGCCATGCTGGCGCTCGTCGTGATCGAGCATGCCCTGCGCCAGCGGGCGCAGAACGGCGATGTCGCGCCGCCGATGGATCCCATTCCCTCCTCGTTCCTCTAGCCACCGGCCCGGCGTCGGCCTTGTCCTACAGCCGATGCCGCAGACTTCCATAGCGGCGCGCGGCGCGGCTGCCCATAGTGGCTCTTTCACACGAAGGAGCGACGCATGGCCAAGCCCAGTGCCAAAGACACCGGCGACAAGCAGCGCGAGCTGCAGGCGCAGCAGGACCGCAAGGATGCCGCCAAGGCAAAGACGAAATCCCCCGCCGGCGAGAAGCCCGGCAAGGCGGTGCAGGCCGGCCTTCGCGACCAGCCGGAACTGCCGCTGCCCGCGCAGCACCTGAAGAAGCCCGGCCACGAGTCGGAGATGGAGCTCAAGCCGCAGTTCCTCGCGCCGGACTACCGCGGCAGCGGCAAGCTCAAGGGCATGGTCGCGCTCATCACGGGTGGCGACTCGGGCATCGGCCGCGCGGTGGCGGTGCTCTTTGCGCGCGAAGGCGCGGACGTCGCCATCGTCTACCTCAACTCGCACGAGGACGCGCAGGAGACCAAGGGCTACATCGAGAAGGAAGGGCGCGAGTGCCTGCTGATCCCCGGCGACGTGAAGGATTCGAAGTTCTGCAAGCAGGCGGTGGACAAATGCGTGAAGCAGTTCGACCGGCTCGACGTGCTGGTGAACAACGCGGCCTTCCAGCTGCACGCGGAGGACATCGCCGACGTGACCGACGAGCGGCTCGAAGAGACGATGAAGACCAACATCTTCGGCTACTTCTACATGGCGCGTGCCGCCGTGCCGCACCTGCAGCGCGGCTCCTGCATCATCAACACCGGCTCCGTCACGGGGCTGGAAGGCAGCAAGATGCTGCTCGACTATTCGGCCACCAAGGGCGCGATCCATGCCTTCACGATGTCGCTCGCCAGCAACCTGATCGACAAGGGCATCCGCGTCAACGCCGTGGCCCCGGGCCCGGTATGGACGCCGCTGAACCCAGCCGATTCGCCCCCCGACCGGATCGCGAAGTTCGGCGGGGACACCGACATGAAGCGGCCCGCGCAGCCCGAGGAGCTGTCTCCCGCGTACGTCTTCCTCGCCTCGCCGGTGTGCTCGAGCTACATCACGGGCATCGTGCTGCCGGTCACGGGCAGCGTGGGCAGTTGAGGGCCGGGCGCCGGTGTATAACCGGCGCATGAGCAGCATCTTCGAGAGCTTTCTCTCCACGGCCGAGGCGCTGGAGGCGTTCGGCGAACGGGCCTTCGTCGCGCAGATGCTGCGTTTCGAATCCGCATTGGCCACCGCGCAGGCCGAATGCGGCCTCATCCCCGCCGCGGCCGCGAAGGTCATCTCCGCGTGCTGCAACGACACCGCCGGATTCGATGCGGCGGCCATCGCGCACGAGAGCGGTCGCGCCGGGAGCGTGGCGATCCCGCTGGTGAAGGCGCTCAAGCAGCGCGTCGGCGAGCGCGATGCATCGGCCGTGGCGTTCGCGCACTTCGGCTCGACGAGCCAGGACGTGATCGATACCGCGTCGGCCCTGGCGAGCCGGCCCGTGCTCGATGCGGTCCTCGCCGATCTCGGGATTTCCATCGAGGCGCTGCTGTCCCTGGCGGACCGGCACGGCGACGCCCCCATGCTGGCCCGCACGCTCGGCCAGCCGGGATCCGTGACCAGCTTCGGCTGGAAGGCCGCGCAGTGGGCCGCGCCGCTGGTGCACGCCCGCGCGAAGCTGCGCGCGTCGATGCGCGACGCACTTGCCGTCCAGCTCGGCGGCGCCGTGGGGACGCAGGCGCAGATGAAGGGCAAGGGGCCCGAGGTGGTGGCGGCGATGGCGCGGCTGCTCGGCCTGTCCGCCCCTGCCGGTCCGTGGCACACGCAGCGCGACCGCTGGGTGGGGCTGGCCTGCGAGCTCGCGCTGCTGACCGGCAGCCTCGGCAAGATCGCGAAAGACCTTTCGCTGCTGTCGCAATGGGAAGTCGGGGAGGCGAGCGAGCCGTCGGAAGAGGGCCGCGGGGGATCGTCGGCGATGCCGCACAAGCGCAATCCCGTCGCCGCGATGGTAGCGCTCGCCGCCGCGCAGGCCGCGCCGCAGCACCTCGCCGTGATGCTCGCCGCCATGCCGCAGGAGCACGAACGCGCCCTCGGTGCCTGGCAAGCCGAGCTGGCCGCGTGGCCGCGCCTGCTGCAGGCCGCGCACGGCAGCGTGCGTGCGATGGCGCAGGCGCTGCCGGGCCTGCAGGTGAATACGCAGCGCATGCGGGCCAACCTGGACCGCCTGCGTGCGGAGCTGCCTGCGCAGGCGGCCTCCGAATGGTTCGACCCGGCGCTCGCCGATCACGCGGCATGCCTTGCGCGCGCGCAGGTGGAGGCGCTGCGCCAACAAATGAAGGACGACATATGAGCGACCGCCAGGACGATCACGCCAGCGGCATGGCCAACCGCCGCCGCGTGCTGGGCGATGCATGGGTGGACAAGGCCCAGCGCAACAGCAACCAATTCAACGGCGAGTTCCAGGACCTCATCACGCGCTACGCGTGGAACGAGATCTGGGGCCGCGAGGCGCTGGGCGACAAGACACGCCGGTACATGGTGCTGTCGATGATGCTGGGCATCAGGAGCTACGAGGAGTTCGCGATGCACGTGCGCGCGGCGCTCGACGGCCCGCCCGAGTCCCGCCTCACGCCGGAGGACATCAAGGAGGTGATCCTCATGTCCGCCATCTATTGCGGTGTGCCGGTGGCCAACCATGCCTTCGGGCTGGTCGCCGACATCCTGCGCGAACGCGGCCTGTTGCCGCCCAAATCTGCCTGATCGATTCCATGCCCACACTTCATTTCGTCAAGGAGGGCCGCGGCCCGCTGGTCGTACTGGGCCATGCGCTCGGCTGCGACCTCACCATGTGGGACGGCGTCGCCGCACAACTCGCGCCGTCGTTCACCGTGCTGCGCTACGACCAGCGCGGCCACGGCCAGTCGCCCATGGTGCCCGGCCCGTTCTCCATCGAGGACATGGCCGACGACGCGGCGGCGCTCATCGCGGCGCAAGCGGACGGCCCGGTGCATTTCGTCGGCCTGTCGATGGGCGGGATGGTGGCGCAGGCGCTGGCCGCGCGCCACCCCCAGCGCGTCGCGAGCATCGTGGTCGCCAACTCGTCCAGCCTCTACGACGACGCGGCGCGTGCGATGTGGCAGGCGCGGATCGACACCGTCAAAGCCTCCGGCATGACGGCGATCTCCGACGGCGCGATGCAGCGCTGGTTCACGCCGGAGTTCCGGCAGGACCGGGACGGCGCCGTGCGCGTCGCGGCGCTGCGTGCCGTGCTGGAGGCCAGCGACGCCGGGGCCTACGCGGACGCCTGCGACGCCGTGTCCCGCATCGATTTCACGGCGTCGAACGCGCGCATCGCGTGCCCGGTCCTCGTGATCGGCGGCACCCGCGACGAAGCGACGCCCATGGCGATGTCCGAAGCCATCCGCGGGGCCATCGCGGGTGCCGAACTTGCCGCGATCCACGCCGCGCACCTAAGCGCGGTGGAGAAACCGGCCGAGTTCGCGCGTCTGGTCGCGGAATTCATCCGCCGGCATTGAGGCCGTGCAGCCCGGCCGCTGCAAGGCGGCGCGAAATTCACTACGATGGCCCGCATGAAGATCGATTTCGTCTCCGACGTGTCGTGCCCGTGGTGCGCGATCGGCCTGGCGTCCCTGGAGCGCGCCATCGAACGGCTGGAGCCGGGCCAGCGGCCCACGCTGCACTTCCAGCCCTTCGAGCTCAACCCGCAGATGCCCGCGGCGGGACAGGACATCACGGAGCACCTCACGCAGAAGTACCGCACCACGCCCGAGCAACAGCAGCAGGCGCGCGAGGCGATCCGCGAGCGCGGCGCCGGCGTGGGCTTCGAATTCCGCAAGGAAGGGCGCGGCCGCATCTACAACACCTTCGACGCGCATCGCCTCCTACATTGGGCCGGGACGCTGCCGGGGGAGGGCCAGCACGCGCTGAAGAAGGCGTTCCTCAAGGCGTACTTCACCGACGGGCGCAGCCCGGGCGACCATGAGGTGCTGCTCGACGCGGTCCGGTCCGTGGGTCTGGACGAAGCACGCGCCAGGGAAATTCTTTCGGGCGACGAATACGCCGCGGAGGTGCGCGAGCGCGAGCGTTTCTACACCGACAACGGCATCCACGCGGTGCCCGCGGTGATCATCGACGACCGCCACCTGATCCAGGGCGGGCAGCCACCCGAAGTGTTCGAGGAAGCGCTGCGGCGCCTCGCCGCGCAGGCGTGAGCCCCCGCGCGTTTCAGGCGCCCGGTCGGCGCGAGCGCTCGTTGACGGTGATCCAGAAATCGTGGATCTGCCGCATCTTGCGGCGCAGCTCGTCGTAGTCGGTCGCCTTGCGCACATAGCTGTTGGCGCCGTTGGCGTAGCAGGCCGCGATGTCCGCCTTTTCGGTGGACGACGAATGCATCACGACGGGGACCGTGGCGGTGCGCGGGTCCTGCCGCATGGCTTTGAGGACGTCGAGCCCGTGCAGCCGGACCAGCTTGAGATCGAGGATGACGAGTTGCGGCTGGACGCTGGTGTCGCGGCCCGCGTAGGCGCCGCGGCCGAACAGGTAGTCGAGCGCTTCCACCCCGTCGCCGGCCGTCGCGACGTCCTGCATGTCGCAGCACTCGGCGAGCGCCATGACGGTGAGTTCGAGGTGATCGGGATTGTCATCCACCACGAAGATCGCGGCGTCGTTCATTTGGGGCCCAGCGCGAGTCGCAATGAGTGCTATTTTCGCACAGACGACGCCAGCTGGAGGCAGTAATCGAGCAGCGCATCGGTCTCGATCGACTTGTCGAAGACGCCGTCGCTGCCGAGCTGCAGGCACTGGCGGCGCACGTCGGGGTTCGCGGTGCCCGTGAGCACCACCACCTTGCGCGACGGATCGCGGCCCTGCAGCGAGCGCAGCACGCCGAACCCGCTGCCGCCGTGCTCCAGGACGATGTCGACGATGGCGACGTCCCACTGGTTGCCAGGGTCGGCCAGCCAGGCGAGGGCGGCCTTTTCGCTGCCCGCGACGCCCGCGGTCGTGATGCCGGCCAGCTCGGCCAGCGCCTCGGACAGGCTGTCGCGGATGGCCACGTTGTCCTCCACCACGAACGCTCTCAGGCCCACTGCTCGTCTCCTTGGCGCATGCGCGCACCCACCGTACTCATGCCGACACTGTACCTCCGGCGCGCATCGCGCGGGTAGGTTCAGGAGCGCGCGAGCAGGACAGGCAAGGCCGACACAAGCATGGCGGCGCCCGATGCGGTGAGCAGGCCCAGCACGACCTTGCGGAACGCGGCCTCGCTGATGCCGAGGTACAGCCTCGCACCGAGCAGCGAGGGGACCAGCATCGCGGGGGCGACGATGGCCAGGAGCGGCAACATCGCGCGCGTGGTGATGCCGGTGGCGACATAGCTTGCGAAGCTGACCGCGAGCATCGCGAGGTTGAAGTTCTGGATCACGGAGCGCGTGGTGTCCCGGTCCAGGCCGCCCATAGTGCACCACAGGGTGGGCACCACGCCCGAGAAGCCGCCGAGGCCGCCCATGACACCGCCGGCCGCGCCCGCGACCGCGTCGCCGGCACGCCCGCCGCGGATGCGCGGCAGCCGCGCGGAAAAGAACATGGCCGGGCACATGACGATGAGCAGCAGGCCGAGCAGGGCCTTGAACAGCACGACGTCCAGGCGCGGCAGCAGGTAGAGGCCGAGCGGCAGGCCGCACAGGCCGCCCAGCACGAAGGGGGCCAGCAGCTTCGCGTCGAATCCTCGTCGCACCGTGACGGCCGCGATGACCTGCCCGGTGAGGCCTCCGAACACGGCGAGCGAGGCCGCGAGCTGGGGCTCCAGCGTCCAGGCCCATAGCGACATGCTGGTGAGGCTGAAGCCGAAGCCCGACAGGCCCTGCACGAAGCCGGCCAGCGCCGCGCCCGCGATGACGATGAGGATCAGCTCCACATCGGCGGCATCACTCGTACGCGGACATCGGCACGCAGGCGCAGAACAGGTTGCGGTCGCCGTAGACGTTGTCCACCCGGCCGACCGGAGGCCAGTACTTGGCGTGGCGCCGCTCGTCGAGCACGGCCGCGCCGGCTTCGCGGGTGTACGCGTGCTTCCACTCGCCCCTCATCAGCGCGGCGGCGGTGTGGGGCGCGTGCTTGAGCGGGTTGTCGTCCTGCGGCCATTCGCCGCGCTCGACGCGGCGGATCTCCTCCCGGATCGCGACCATCGCGCCGATGAAGCGGTCGAGCTCGTCGAGCGTTTCGCTCTCCGTCGGCTCGACCATCAGCGTTCCCGCGACGGGGAAGCTCAGCGTCGGCGCGTGGAAGCCGTAATCGATGAGGCGCTTGGCGACGTCCTCGGCCGTCACGCCGCTGGCTTCCTTGAGCGGACGCAGGTCCAGGATGCACTCGTGGGCGACGTGTCCGTTGGCGCTGGCGTAGAGCGTCGGGTAGTGCTCCCGCAGCTTCACGCTGATGTAGTTGGCGGACAGGATCGCGATTTCCGTGGCCTGCGTGAGTCCCTGCGCGCCCATCATCCTGCAGTACATCCAGCTGATCGGCAGCACGGCCGCGTTGCCCAGCGGCGCGGCGGAAACGGCGCCGACGCCATGGCTGGGCACGCCGCCGGCCTCGTGGCCGGGCAGGAAGGGGACAAGATCTTCCACCACGCAGACGGGCCCGACGCCCGGCCCGCCGCCGCCGTGCGGGATGCAGAAGGTCTTGTGCAGGTTGAGGTGGCTCACGTCGCCGCCGAATTCGCCCGGCGCCGCGACGCCGACCAGCGCATTCATGTTCGCGCCGTCCACATACACGCGGCCCCCATGCTGGTGCACGAGCGCGCACAGCTCCTTCACTTGCATCTCGAACACGCCGTGCGTGCTGGGGTAGGTGATCATCACCGCGGCCAGGTTGGCGCTGTGCTGCTCGCACTTGGCCTTCAGGTCCGCGAGATCGACGTTGCCGTTCGTGTCGCAGGCGGTGACGACGACTTGCATGCCGACCATCTGCGCGCTCGCCGGGTTCGTGCCGTGGGCCGACGACGGGATGAGGCAGATGTTGCGGTGCCCCTGGCCCTTGCTTTCATGGAAGGCCTTGATCGCGAGCAGGCCCGCGTACTCGCCTTGCGAGCCGGCGTTGGGCTGCAGGCTGATGCCCGCGTAGCCGGTGGCCTGGCACAGCCAGGCGCGCAGCTGCGCGTCGAGTTCGGCGTAGCCCTGCAGCTGCTCGCGCGGCGCGAACGGATGCACGTGCGCGAACTCCGGCCAGGTGATGGGGATCATCTCGCTGGTCGCGTTCAGCTTCATGGTGCAGCTGCCCAGCGGGATCATGCTGCGGTCCAGCGCGAGGTCCTTGTCGGACAGCGCGCGGATGTAGCGCAGCATGCCGGTCTCGGAATGGTGCGTGTTGAACACCGGGTGCGTGAGGAAGTCGCTGGTGCGGCGCAGCTCCGGCGGGATCATCGGCTCGATGCCCTTTTCGAAGGCCGCCACTTCCGGCACGGCCTGCCCGGGCTTCGCGAAGAGGGACCACAACATCTCGATGTCGGCTCGCGTGGTGGTCTCGTCGAGCGTAATGCACAGGAACTCGCCCCAGTACACGCGCAGGTTGGCCTGCCGTGCGCGGGCGGCGGCGGCGATGGCCTGGGTCGCCTCGCCCGTCTTCAGCGTGATCGTGTCGAAGGCGCCGGGATGGTGCGGGCGGTGCCCCAACTGCTCGAGCCCTTTCGCGAGGATCGCGGTGTAGCTCGCGACGCGCTGCGCGATGTGCTTCAATCCCTTCGGCCCGTGGTAGACGGCGTACATGCTCGCGACGACGGCGGGCAACACCTGCGCCGTGCAGATGTTCGACGTCGCCTTCTCGCGGCGGATGTGCTGCTCGCGCGTCTGCAGCGCGAGGCGGTAGGCCGGGTTGCCGTGCGAATCGATGCTGACGCCCACGAGGCGGCCCGGCAGCGATCGCTTGAATTCATCGCGGCACGCCATGTACGCGGCGTGCGGGCCGCCCGCGCCCATCGGCATGCCGAAGCGCTGTGTCGTCCCGACCGCGATGTCGGCGCCGAATTCGCCGGGCGGCACGAGCAGCGTCATCGCGAGCAGGTCCGCGGCGACGATGAATGCCGCCTGCTTCGCGTGGGCCTTGTCCACGTCGGCGCGCAAGTCGTCGATGCGTCCGCTGGTCGCGGGGTACTGCGCGAGCGCGGCGAAGAACTCGCCGGCCAGCGCCGCGTCCCATTCCTCCGCGGAATTCGCGAGCACGACCTCGATGCCCAGCGGCTTCGCGCGGGTCTGCACCACCTCGATCGTTTGCGGATGGCAGTCGCCCGCCACGACGAAGACGTTGCTCTTGCTGCGCACGCTGCGCTTCGCGAGCGTCATCGCCTCGGCGGCCGCGGTGGCTTCGTCCAGCATCGACGCATTGGCGATGGGCAGGCCCGTGAGGTCGCACACCATGGTCTGGAAGTTGACGAGCGCTTCCATGCGCCCCTGGCTGATCTCGGCCTGGTAGGGCGTGTACGCCGTGTACCAGGCGGGGTTTTCCAGCACGTTGCGCAGGATCACGCCGGGCGTATACGTGCCGTGGTAGCCCTGGCCGATGAAGCTCTTGAAGACCTGGTTGCGCGATGCGATCGCCCGCAGCTCGCCGAGGGCTGCCGCTTCCGTCACCGGCGCGGGCAGCTTCATCGCGCTGGCCCGCGCGATGGACCGCGGCACGATGCTTTCGATCAATGCGCGGCGCGAGGCCTCGCCGATGACCGAGAGCATGTGCTGCTCGTCGGCCTCTTCGATGCCGATGTGGCGGGGAATGAATTCGGTGGAGTTTTCGAGCTCGCCGAGCGGGCGGGCGGATTGCATCAGCATGGGCAGGCTCAGTCGTTCTTGGAGAATTTGGCGTAGGCGGGCTCGTCCATCAGGACGTCGAATTCCGCCATGTCCTTGATGAGGATCTTGAAGAACCAGCCGTTGCCCATCGGGTCGGTATTTGCGAGCGCGGGGTTGGCGCGCAGTTCCTCGTTGACTTCCGTCACTTCCCCCGCGATGGGCATGAAGACGTCGGCGGCGGCCTTGACGGACTCGACCACGCCCGCGACCTCGCCCTTGTTGTAGACGCGGCCCACCTCGGGCAGGTCGACGAACACGACGTCGCCCAGCGCGTCCTGCGCGTGCAGCGTGATGCCCACGACGGCGGCTTCATGGTCCTCGAGCTGGATCCATTCGTGGTCTTCGGTGTACTTCATCGTCATGGGTGTTCTCCTGGGATGGGCAGAGTGGGGAAAAGGATCAGCCGCGGTAATAGCGGTTGGGAACGAAGGGCAGGGGCGCGACTTCCATGGCCACGGGCTTGCCGCGAACCATCGCCGTGACGCGCGTGCCGTTGGCGGCGAGGGCGGGCGGCACGTAGCCCATGGCCACGGGCTTGTCCACGCTGGGTCCGAGCAGTCCGCTCGTCACCTCGCCGATGGCCTGGCCCTGCGCGTCGTGCAGGGGCGTGTGCTCGCGCACCGGCACGCGCTCGAGGGCGACAAGGCCCACGCGTTTGCGCGCGAGCGGCACCGTGCCGTCGAGCTGGCCGAGCACGCGGTCCGCGCCGGGGAAGCCGCCGGCGCGCTCGCCACCGGTGCGGCGCACCTTCTGGATCGCCCAGTTGAGCGCGGCCTCCACGGGCGTCGTCGTCGTGTCGATGTCGTTGCCGTAGAGGCACAGGCCCGCTTCGAGACGCAGCGAGTTGCGCGCCCCCAGGCCCACGGGCTTCACTTCGGGCTGAGCGAGCAATGCGCGCGCGAAGGCCACGGCCTGCGTCTCCTGCACGGAGATTTCGAAGCCGTCCTCGCCGGTGTAGCCGCTGCGCGTGATGAAAAGCTCGCCGCCGTTCCACTCGAACGCGCCGCCGGTCATGAAGACCAGCTGCTTGACGCCCGGCACCACGCGCTGCAGCGCGGTCACGGCCTCCGGTCCCTGAAGCGCGAGCAGGGCACGCTCGGGCATGGGCGTCACCTCGCAGCGCGAGCCGATGCGATTCTGGATGTGCGCGATGTCGCCGTGCTTGCAGGCGCCGTTGACGATGACGAAGAGGTTGTCGTCGCCGCGGTTCACGAACATCAGGTCGTCGATGATCGTGCCCTCGTCGGTGAGGAGCAGGCCGTAGCGCTGCTTGCCGACGGCCAGGCCCATCACGTCCACGGGCATCAGCGTTTCGAAGGCCGCCGCCGCGTCCGGGCCGGAGAGGCTCAGCTGGCCCATGTGCGACACGTCGAACAGGCCCGCATGCTCCCGCGTGTGCCGGTGTTCGGCCATCAGGCCGGTGGGGTACTGGACCGGCATGGCGTAGCCGGCGAAGGGAACCATGCGCGCGCCGAGCTCGACGTGCAGCGCGTTCAGGGGCGTATGGAGAAGGTGTTGTTCTTCGCTGTCGGCCAAGGGGCTCTCCAGGGGCGGCTGATCGAGGCCCGCCGGAGCGGGCCGGAACCATCGTACACACGATGGGCGGCCCCTGCTGTCCCTTTTACCTGAGAGATTCGCCCGCCTCATCCGTGGGGATGCGGCGGGTTTGCTCCTTCGGTGGATCGCCTTCCCCGCGGGGCGGCGACCTCTCTCCAGCAAGGTGACGCCCCGCGATGGAAGCGCCTTGTCAGTCCTGTTTGCCTGAGCGTTCGGCTATGCGCCTGCGCCTTCGGCGGCTCCCTTGCGGGGGCTCTCTCCTGACGGGTTGGAGTATAGCCTCACATATTCGTGTAATTCGGCCCGCCGCCGCCCTCCGGCGTGACCCACACGATGTTCTGCGTCGGGTCCTTGATGTCGCAGGTCTTGCAGTGCACGCAGTTCTGCGCGTTGATCTGCAGGCGGTCGGTGTCGTCGGGGTTCTTCACGAACTCGTAGACGCCGGCCGGGCAGTAGCGCGCCTCGGGACCCGCGTATTTCGCGAGGTTCACCTGGACGGGCACGGAGTTGTCCTTGAGCGTCAGGTGCGCGGGCTGGTCTTCCGCGTGGTTGGTGTTGGAAATGAACACCGACGACAACCGGTCGAAGGTGAGCTTGCCGTCCGGCTTTGGATAGACGATCGGCTTGCACTGGGCGGCCGGCTTCAGCGCCGCATGGTCGGGCGTGTCGCGGTGGCGCGTCCACGGCATGCGGCCGCGCAGCACAAATTGCTCGATACCCGTCATCACGGTCGCGGGCAGCAGGCCCAGCTTGAACCAGCTCTTGAAATTGCGCGCCTTGTTCAGCTCCTCGTGCAGCCACGACTTCTCGAAAGCCTCCGGGTACGCGCTGAGCTCGTCGTGCTGGCGCCCGTTCGTCACGGCGTCGTAGGCCGCCTTGGCGGCGAGCATGCCCGTCTTGATCGCGGCGTGGCTGCCCTTGATGCGCGAGACGTTGAGGTAGCCGGCGTCGCAGCCCACCAGCGCGCCGCCGGGAAACACCGTCTTGGGCAGGCTCAGCAAACCGCCGGCGGTGATGGCGCGCGCGCCGTACGACACGCGTTTGGCGGGCTTGATGCCCTGCGCCTCGTCGCCTTCCAGGTACCAGCGGACATTGGGGTGCGTCTTCCAGCGCTGGAATTCCTCGAAGGGGCTCAGGTACGGGTTCGAATAGTCGAGGCCGGTGATGAATCCCATCACCACCTGGTTGTTTTCCATGTGGTACAGGAAGGAGCCGCCGTAGGTGTCGTTGTCCAGCGGCCAGCCGGCGGTGTGCATGACGAAGCCGGGCTGGTGGCGCTTGGGATCGATCTCCCACAGCTCCTTGATGCCCAGGCCGTAGGCCTGCGGGTCGCGGCCCTCGTCGAGCTTGAAGCGCGCGATGAGCTGCTTGCCCAGGTGCCCGCGCGAGCCCTCCGCGAAGATCGTGTACTTCGCGTGCAGCTCCATCCCGAGCTGGAAGCTGTCGGTCGGCTCGCCGTCCTTGCCCACGCCCATGTTCCCGGTGGCGACGCCCTTGACGGAGCCGTTCTCGTTGTAGAGCACCTCGGCGGCGGGAAAGCCAGGAAAGATTTCCACGCCCAGGCCCTCCGCCTGCTGCGCGAGCCAGCGCGTGAGGTTGCCCAGGCTGATGACGTAGTTGCCGTGGTTCTGGAAGTTCGGCGGCAAGAGGAAGCCCGGCGTGCGGATCGCGGACTTCTCGCCGAAGAACATCATGGCGTCCTCGGTGACCGGCTGGTTCAGCGGCGCGCCGAGTGCCTTCCAGTCGGGGATGAGCTCCGTGAGCGCGCGCGGATCCATGATTGCGCCCGACAGGATGTGCGCCCCCGGCTCCGAGCCCTTCTCCAGCACGACGACGGACACCTCCTTGCCGTGCTCCGCCGCGAGCTGCTTCAGGCGGATCGCGGTGGACAGGCCCGCGGGCCCGCCTCCGACGACGACGACGTCGTATTCCATGGCTTCGCGCGGTCCGAACTGGGCGAGTATTTCTTCGTGTGTCATGGGGCTTGCGTTGATAATGATTTGGACGAACGGGGAGCGGCCGGGCGGACTCGCCGATGAGGTGGATTCTATGCGCCGCACCTCTCTCGCCGCCGCCGTCCCGGGGGCGGAAAAGACATTTTGGGCAGGAGACTCCAGTGAGCTACAGCATCGATCTATCGGGCCGCGTCGCCTTCGTCACGGGCGCGTCCAGCGGCCTGGGCGCGCAATTCGCGCGCACGCTGTCGCGCGCCGGCGCGGCCGTCGTGCTGGCGAGCCGCCGCATCGAGAAGCTCAAGGAGCTGCGCGCGCAGATCGAGGCCGAAGGCGGCGACGCCCACGTGACGCAGCTCGACGTCACCGACATCGACAGCATCAAGTCGGCGGTGGCGCACGCGGAAACGGAAGTCGGCTCCATCGACATCCTCGTGAACAACTCCGGCGTGTCCACGACACAGCGCATCCAGGACGTGACGGAGGAGGACTACGACTTCATCTTCGACACGAACGTGAAGGGCGCGTTCTTCGTCGCGCAGGAAGTCGGCAAGCGCATGCTGGCGCGCGCACGCGGCGCGGCGCCGGGCACCTATACGGGCGGGCGGATCATCAACATCGCGTCGATGGCGGGCCTGAAGGTGCTGCCGCAGATCGGCGCGTACTGCATGAGCAAGGCGGCGGTGGTGCAGATGACCAAGGCGATGGCGCTGGAGTGGGGCCGCTTCGAGATCAACGTGAATGCGATCTGCCCCGGCTACATCGACACCGAGATCAATCATCACCACTGGCAGACCGAGCAGGGGCAGAAACTCATGCAGATGCTGCCGCGCAAACGCGTGGGATCGCCCGAGGACCTGGACGCGCTGGTCGTGCTGCTCGCGAGCAGCCAGAGCCATTTCATCAATGGGGCCGTGATCGCGGCGGATGACGGGTTCGGGGTTTAGCTTTTTGAAAGCGGGTACCGGACGCAGAATTCGCGGAAGTCACGCAGAAGAAGCCCAGAAAAAATGCATTTGAATTTTTCTTGAATTCATTCTGCGTAACTTCCGTGAATTCTGCGTCCGGCCAAGTTCATTTGGCCTTCGGCACCCGACCCATCAAGTAAAACTCCGGATTCGGCTGCATGTTCGAGAAGCTCGCCATGCGATTCGACAGCCCGAAGAATGCCGTGATCGCCGCGATGTCCCAGATGTCCTCGTCCGAGAAGCCGTGCGCATGCAGGGGCGCGAAGTCCTCCTCGCCGATTTCGTGCGACGCCAGGCACACCTTTATCGCGAAGTCCAGCATCGCGCGCTGCCTGTCGGTAATGTCCGCCTTGCGGTAGTTCACCGCCACCTGGTCGGCCACCAGCGGCTTCTTCTCGTAGATCCGCAGGATCGCCCCATGCGCGACGACGCAGTACAGGCAGCTGTTCGCGGCGCTCGTCGCCGTGACGATCATCTCGCGGTCGCCCTTGGTGAGCGAGCCTTCCTCCTTCAGCATCAAGGCGTCGTGATAGGCGAAGAAAGCGCGCCACTCCGCGGGGCGGCGCGCGAGCGCGAGGAACACGTTGGGCACGAAGCCCGCTTTTTCCTGCACTTCGAGCACGCGCAGGCGGATGTCCTCGGGCAAATCCTTCAGTTCGGGGGCGGGATATCGCTGGGTTTTCATGGGGTCTCCAAGGGGCTTTGCGTCCAAGCGTAACGCGAATGTGCGGTAGAGCACGCTGATCTTGTGGGAGTTCGCTGACGTGGCGGTAGGAACCCATCCATTTTGCTGAGCCAACCCCGGGAAGTGGCCCAACAGTCGATACGGCAGACCCATACTCCGGCTCACCTTCACACCCGAAGTCAGCAGTACACCGTTTCATTCGGCCCGGTCCCGGCCTGAGGAGTTTCCAGATGCAAAGACGTGATTTCAACAAGACCGCCCTCGCGGCTGCCACCGTCGCCGTTACGGCCACCGGTTGCGGCGGCGGCGCGGATTCCGCCGTAGTTGCCGATTCCGGCGCCGGTTCCACCGCGCTCGCCGCGGCCAAGCCGCTCGCAGCCCCGCTGCGCGCCCCGGCTTCGCCCGCGATCGGCGTGAACCTCTCCGGCATGGAGTGGGCCGAAACCGGCATGCGCTTCGGCGGCGGCACCGCCCCCAACATCCACTACACCGTCCCGCGCAAGCAGGACGTCGCCTACCTGGCCTCGCAGGGCATCACCAAGACCCGCCTGGTCATCAAGTGGGAAATGCTGCAGCCCATGCTGTTCGACACTGTCGCCAACGCGGCCTCCAAGGCGGCCATCGGCCAGCCCGGCGGCTTCGACCTCGGCTACGGCCTGCAGATCCTGGACATCCTGGACGCGCACGCCGCGGCCGGCATCAAGTGCATCATCGACCTGCACAACTATTGCCGCTACCGCGACTTCGTCTACCAGCCCGACGGCTCGGTGATCGGCCTCGTGAAGCCCTCGGACCCGACGGTCCGCGCCTACACGACCGACAACGCCCAGGTGCGCACGCGCATCTTCGCGACCGCCCCGGGCGCCACGCTCACCGCCGCGCACCTTAGCAACTTCTGGACGGGCGTCGCCGGCTACGTGAAGAACCACCCCGGCTTCGGCGGCTACGGCCTCATGAACGAGCCGTACTTCATGCCGCGTCCGGGCGAACTCGTGGAAGCCTATCAAGGCTTCGGCGAAGACCTGACGATCTGGCCGACGGTCGCGCAGCAGGCGATCAACGCCATCCGCGCCGTCGACCCGACCAACCCGATCTACCTCGGCGGCAACGACTACAGCGCGATGTTCACCATCGCCGACAACAACCCCGGCTGGCCGCTCTCCGGCGCCAACATCGTGTACGAAGTGCACGGCTACCTCGACGCCTACAGCAACGGCCAGTCCTTCGACTGGGACGCCGAAGTCGCCAAGGGCTACACGGCCGGCGTCGCCAACGCGCCGATCACGCTGAACACCGGCCTCGAGCGCCTGCGCATCGCCGTCAACTGGTCCATTGCCAAGGGCGTGAAGCTCGCGGTGACGGAAACGGGCATGCCCATCGACGACGCCCGCTGGCAGGAGTCCTACCAGCGCATGGTCGACTACGCGCACGCCAACAACGTCGAAGTCTTCAATTGGCTCGGCGGCAGCCACTGGCTTCTGCACTCGAACGGCATCAACCACGTGCCCAGCTGGTACCAGAACAAGACGCTGGAACCCCAGGCCGCCGGCCCGCTCAAGAAGTCGGCAGGCATCAGCCAGGCCGTCCTGTTCGACGGCGGTCCCGGTTACGCGGCAGCCGGCGGCTCGGTCACCATCACGGTGTTCGCGCGCGGCAACCTCGCGACGCCGGTCACGCTGAACGTGGCCTCCAGCAATGGCGGCAGCTTCAGCAAAACGACGCTCACGATCCCCGCGGGCGCCAACGGCTCCGACAGCTACACCTTCACGCCCGCGCCCAACAGCGTCACCACGCTGTCGTACAGCGCCGTGTCCGGCGGCCTCAACACGCCGCCGTCGCGCAAGGTCTATGCACTGACGGACCCCGTCGCCTACGCGTCCACCAGCCTCGCCGACGCCGGCATGGCGCTCATCGCCAAGTACAGCGCCGCCAAGTGGGACATGGGCGACGGCTACACGGACTACCTGAGCGGCGTGCCCGCGGGCACCGGCCAGCCGCTGCGCGCGGTGTCCGATTCGGGCTACGCGTCCAGCGCGAGCAACGCGATGGAGATGATCAACTGGACCAACACGGACCGCCCGGGTTCGGGTGGCGTGCAGCACCCGCCCGTCCTGCGCGACGTGTCGGGCCTGAAGATCTCCGACCACACGCAGCCGGACACCTACGGCCTGTGGTGCCGCAAGCAGACGCCGGTCGCCGGTTCCAACCCGAACCCGCGCAACCGCGTGCCTTACGACCTGCAGGACGCGCACTTCGTGATCGCAGCCGTGGGCGTGCCCACGCCTTCCTGCAGCGGCACGATGTTCCAGGCGTCCTATGCGCAGGGATCGCAGGCGGCGGAGATCAACTTCGACGCCAGCCGCCCGCAGGCCAAGTGGACGAACGCCGCCGGCCAGGCCGTGACGATCACGAGCCCCACGGCACTCGCGCCCAACACGCCGAACGTGGTCACGATGACGTCCGCCTCCGGTGCGCAGGCTCTGCGCCTGAACAAGAACGTGGTGGGCACCTCGGCGACGCCGCTGCCGACCGCCTCTTTCGACCAGATGCTCCTGGGCTGGGGCTTCAGCAACTTCTACCCGCAGACCGGGTTCGGCGGCTACATCAAGGCCGTCGTCACCGGGCGCGGCGCGCCGACGGCCGCCGAGCTGCTGGTGATGGAGCGCTATGTCGGCAGCCTGGCCGGCATGAGCCTGTGAACCTTTAAGAAATAGACGCTGTCACACACGTCGCCCCACCTTCCGGAAACGGGGGGTGGGGCGTTTTGCTTTTGATCCGAAGACCGGACGCAGAATTCGCAGAAGTTACGCAGAACTGAATTCAGAAAATATCAATTGAATTATTTTTGGGCTTCTTCTGCGCAACTTCTGCGAATTCTGCGTCCGGCCGTTCGCTTTCAAGCCGCCCGAATGTTCCGGACCTGCTCGGCCGCCACAGCCACACCGCGGATCACGTCGCCGACGACGATGACGGACGGACTCGCGAGTGCTTCGCGCGCGATCGTCGATTGCAGTTCGCCGAGGGTCGTCACCGCATGCCGCTGATCGGGCAGGCTCGCGCGCTGCACGATCGCGACCGGGGTGGAAGCGGGCAGGGCGCTGAGCAGGCCCTCCTGGATGCGGCCCGCGCCACTCACGCCCATGTAGATCACCAGCGTCAGGCGCGCATCGCGTGCCGTCGCCGCCAGCGCGCGCCAGTCCGGCCCCTGCGTGCCCGGTTGCGCGTGGCCCGTGACGAACACGACGCCATGGGCATGCTCGCGGTGCGTGAGGGGCACGCCCAGCGAAGTCACCGCCGCGAGGCCGGAGGTGATGCCGTTCACCACATGCACGTCGACGCCCGCGGCTCGAAGATGCTCGACCTCCTCGCCGCCGCGGCCGAAGATGAACGGGTCGCCGCCCTTCAGCCGCACGACGGTTTCGCCTTCCTTGGCGGCCATCACCATCAGCTTCTCGATGAAGGCCTGCGGCGTGCTCTTGCAGCCGCCGCGCTTGCCCACGTGGACGACGCGGGCGTGCGGCGAAGCGAGGGCGACGATCTCCGGGCTGACGAGGTCGTCGACCAGCAGCACGGTGGCAGCCTGGATGGCGCGCATCGCCTTGATGGTGAGGAGTTCGGGGTCGCCGGGGCCGGCGCCGACGAGGGTGACTTGACCGGTGTTCATATGTCTCGAATCGTTGTGGTGGCTGCGTCAGCGAGATGCAAGATATGTTCCACCTGGAGCGCCATGGAGGAGGGCACGGGACGGGTTCCCGCGAGGACGTCGCGGATATAGGCGGCGGTCGTTTCAGGTGCCGTGTCCTTCGGCAGGTCGGGCAGGTCGGTGAGCGTCCCTTTCCTGCCTTCCTGCAGCGCGACACGGCGTCCGGCGATGAACCCGTCCATCTGCGGCAGGCGCCGGGCGTCCGCGACGACCTCTCCCTCCGTTCCCCGCAGCAGCAAGGCCGTCGAGCCCATCAGTTCGAACACTTCGGCCATGGAGATCGCGTATTCGGGGTGCGTATAGCTGCTCACGACCACCGCGGGGCCGGCGCAGGGATTCATGAGCTTGACGAGGCTGTGCGCGGAATTGCGCAGGCCCACGACGCGGCGCACGTCGAGCAGGCGCTTCAGGCCGGGGCACAGCAGCTCGGTCGGGATGAACACGGCCTCGCCGGGCTCGATGGCGCGCACCGCTTCGAGCGGGTGCAGCCCGAGTTCCTGCATCACCTTGGGCACGGCCACGCGCGTGGTCTCCGTGCTGGTGCCGTGGATCGCCACCGGCAGCCCCGCGCGTGCGACCAGCAGCGCGAGCAGCGGCGTGAGCACGGGCAACTTGCGCGCGCCGTTGTAGCTGGGGAGCACGACCAGCGGCTTGGCGCCCGCGGGAATCTTCCGGATGCGTGCGTAGGTGGCATCGAGGAAGCCGCCCATCTCCTGGGCCGTCTCGCCCTTGATGCGCATGGACAGGCAGAACGCGCCGATCTCCAGGTCGGTCACCGTGCCATCCAGCACCTGCCCGAACAGGTCTGCCGCCTGTTCGCGCGTGAGCGGGCGCGCGCCCTGCTTGCCGCGGCCGATCTCCTTGATGTACTGGCTGATGCCCATGGGGTTCATTGTCCGCCAAGCTTCATGACCTGAAGCTATTAGGTGAATCGCACCTAGGCGGCCTGCGGCAGCGGCATGGAGGCGCGCACCATTCGCTTCAACTCGGGGAGGCAGGAGCCGCAATTGGTGCCGCACTGCAATGCAGCTTGAAGCGAATCAAGCCGCTCCTGCTCGCTGCCGGTTCCCTCGGCCAGTTGCGCCGAAATGGCCATGTCGGTCACGTTGAAGCAGGTACAGACCTGCTTTCCGCGCGACTGGACGGCGACCGGTGTCTTCGCGCCGGGTACGAGCAGCAGCCGGCCGTAGGCCTGCGCGGGCAGTTCGTCCTGCAGCAGCGTCTTGATCCACGCCTGGGCGCTCGTGTCGCCCGCCAGGACGAAACCTTCCAGCCGCGCTTCATCGCCGTGGCGCACGAGGCGCATCGCGCGCCGCTGGCCCTTCCTGCGGTCGGCATAGCGCAGCGCATCGGCGCCCGCCACGCCGAACAGGTGCTCGATGCGGTCCATCACCGCATCGGGCGGGGCCTCGTGGCCGGCGGCCCGCAGCAGCACCCCGGCACGCTCGCGGCCGAACGGCACGCACGACGAAAACGGAAACAGCGCCATGACCTGCCGGAGTTCTTCGCGCACATGCAGGGCGGATCCTTCCGGCAGCCAGGCCACCGCCAGCAGCGACCAGGGCAGCTCCGCCTTGAGGATCTTCACGGCGGCGTGCTTGAGTTCCGGCTGCTTCGACGTCGGGCAGAACGCGGAGGTGGTGAGCGCATTCACGCCCGCCAGCGGCTGGCCCGTGTTGGAGAGGCCCCCCAGGTATTCACCGCCCCAGTGCATCGCCATGAACGCCTGGCTCAATCCCACCTGCTCCGTACCCTGCACCGGCACCACGATGGAGCCGCGCTTGCTCGTGAGGTGCACGAGGTCGCCCTCGGCGAGGCCGCGGCGCTGCATGTCCTGCGGATTCATCTGCACCGAGGGCTCGGCGACATGCCCGAACAGGCGTCCGAGCGTGCCGGTGCGGCTCATGCCGTGCCACTGGTCGCGCAGGCGCCCGGTCGTGAGGGAGAAAGGGAAGCGCGATTCGCGCGGCTCCGCGACGGGGCGGTAGGTCACGTTCGCGAAACGCGCCTTGCCGTCGGGCGTGGGAAAGATGCCGTCTTCGTACAGGCGCAGCTTGCCCTGTGCTTCGCCGCTTCGCATCGGCCACTGCAGCGGCGCCTTCTCCAGCAGCGCATAGCTCATGCCCGTGATGTCGAGGTCGCGGCCGCGCGTGGACTCGCGGTGCTCGTTCCACACGGCTTCCACGCCCGCTTCCGGTGCGGTCGTCGAGTAGGGGAAGAGGGTGGCGATGCCGGGCCGCAGCTTGCGCTCCAGCCGGCGCGCGAAGTCGACGGCGATCGCCCAGTCGTGGCGCGTGCTGCCCGGCGGCGGCACTGCGGGCCGCACGCGGCTGATCCGGCGCTCGCTGTTGGTGACGGTGCCGGTCTTCTCTCCCCAGGTGGTGGCCGGCAGCAGCAGGTCCGCATAGTCGCAGGTCGCCGTCGTGAGGAAGGCCTCCTGCACCACGACGAATTCCGCGCGCTCGAGCGCACGGCGCACGGTGGCCTGATCGGGCATGGACTGCGCGGGGTTCGTGCACGCGATCCACAGCGCCTTGATCTCGCCGTCGGCCGCGGCCTGGAACATCTCCACCGCCGTCTTGCCCGGCTTCTCCGGCACGGACGGGACGCCCCACAGCGCCGCCACTTCGGCGCGGTGCTGCGGGTTCGCGAGGTCGCGATGCGCGGACAGCAGGTTGGCCAGTCCGCCGACTTCGCGCCCGCCCATCGCGTTGGGCTGGCCCGTGAGCGAGAACGGTCCTGCGCCCGGCCGGCCGATCTGCGCGGTGGCGAGGTGCAGGTTGATGAGCGCCGCATTCTTCGCCGTGCCGCTCGTCGACTGGTTCAGGCCCTGGCAATAGAGGCTGAGCGTGGCAGGCGACGTCGCGAAGAGGCGTGCGGCCTCCAGCAGGTCTTCCTTGCGGATGCCGCACACCTGCGCGACGCTGTCGGGCGTGCAGTCGCGCACCGTGGCCTTCAGCTCGTCGAAGCCGCTGGTGTGCCGGCCGATCCAGTCATGCCGCACCCAGCCTTCCCACAGCATGACGTGCAGCATGCCGTGGAAGAGCATCACGTCGGTGCCGGGCTGGATCGCGAGGAACAGGTCCGCGATATCCGCGGTGTCGGTGCGGCGCGGGTCGCAGCAGACGATCTTCATCGCCGGGTTGGCGGCGCGCGCCTCCTCGATGCGGCGGAACAGCACCGGGTGCGCCCACGCCGCGTTGCTGCCGGCGATGAAGATGCAGCCCGCGTGGTTCACGTCGTCGTAGCAGCTCGGCGGCGCGTCCGCGCCGAGCGTCATCTTGTAGCCCGCCACCGCGCTGCTCATGCACAGCCGCGAATTGGTGTCGATGTTGTTGGTGCCGATGAGGCCCTTGGCCAGCTTGTTGAAGACGTAATAGTCCTCGGTGAGCAGCTGGCCGGAGATGTAGAAGCCCACCGCGTCCGGGCCGTCCGCGCGGATCACCTGCGCGAAGGTTTCCGTCGCGAAGCCCAGCGCCTGGTCCCAGGACACGCGCGTGGCACGTTCGCCGCGGTGCTCGCGCCGCATCGGGTGCAGGAGGCGCACCTGCTGCGTCACCGCCGCCGCGGCCGTGAGGTGCAGCGTGGAGCCCTTGGAGCACAGCTTGCCGAAGTTGGCGGGATGGTCCGGGTCGCCGCGCACGCCGGTGATCTGCGCGCCGTCGCTCTCGATGATGACCCCGCAGCCGACCCCGCAGTACGGGCAGGTGGAACGGGTCTCCTGCGTCATCCGGCGGTGGCGGTGTCGGTCGCCAGCGTCGCGAGTTCCACCGGGTCCATCAGCACCCGGCCCGCCTCGACCTTGCAGGAGAATTTCTGGGTGCATCCCTCGTCGGGCGCCTTGGCGCAACCGTCGTCCAGGCCGATGGTCCAGTTGTGCAGCGGGCAGGCGACGCTCGTGCCGAAGACGATGCCCTGCGACAGCGGGCCGCCCTTGTGCGGGCACCGGTCCAGCAGCGCGAACACCTGGTCCTGGTCGTTGCGGAACACGGCCACGTCGGTGCCGAGCGGGCGCGCGACGCGCCGCGATCCCAGCACGGGGATGTCGTCGACGCGGCAGATCACGGTCCAGTCCTTCATGTTCATGCCGTCTGCTCCACCGGCGCGATCTTGATGAACTGCCGCGTGTCCACGGACGCCTTGTCGTGCTCGAACCAGGGGTCGGGCTCGCCATCCAAACTGAACTGCAGGCGCTCCCACAAGGCCTTGCGGCCTTCCGCGTCATCCAGCACCTTCTTCTTCACGTAGTCCAGGCCGACGCGGTTGATGTAGTGCACGGTGCGCTCGAGGTACCAGCCCTCTTCGCGGTAGAGCTGCAGGAAGGCGCCGCTGTACTCGAGCACTTCCTGCGCGGTCTTGAGCTTGACGAAGAAGTGGGCCACCTCGGTCTTGATGCCGCCGTTGCCCCCGACATAGATTTCCCAGCCGGAGTCGACGCCGATCACGCCCACGTCCTTGATGCCCGACTCCGCGCAGTTGCGCGGGCAGCCCGACACGGCGAGCTTCACCTTGTGCGGCGCGTACATGCGCCAGAGCGCGCGCTCCAGGTCCTTGCCCATCTGCGTGCTGTCCTGCGTGCCGAAACGGCACCACTCGGAGCCCACGCAGGTCTTCACCGTGCGCAGCGCCTTGGCATAGGCGTGGCCGGACGGCATGCCGATGTCCTTCCACACATCCTGCAGGTCTTCCTTCTTCACGCCCAGCAGGTCGATGCGCTGGCCGCCCGTGACCTTCACCGTCGGGATCTTGTACTTGTCCACCGCGTCGGCGATGCGGCGCAGCTCGTCGGCCGTCGTCTCGCCGCCCCACATGCGCGGGATCACCGAGTAGGTGCCGTCCTTCTGGATGTTGGCGTGGCTGCGCTCGTTGATGTAGCGGCTCTGCGGATCGTCCTTCGCCTCCTTGGGCCAGGTGGACAGCAGGTAGTAGTTGATCGCGGGGCGGCAGCTTGCGCAGCCGTTGGGCGTGCGCCATTCCATGAACTTCATCGTGTCCGCGATCGCGAGCAGGTGGTTCGTCCTGATCGCTTCGCGCACCTCCTGGTGGCTGTGGTCGGTGCACCCGCACATCGCCTTCCTCTTCGGCGCGGCGGAGTAGTCGCCGCCGGCGGTGAACATGAGGATCTGCTCCACGAGCCCCGTGCACGAGCCGCAGCTCGCGCTCGCCTTGGTGTGCTTCTTCACCTCGTCGATGGTAAACAGGCCCTTCTCCTTGATCGCCTTGCAGATCGTGCCCTTGTTCACGCCGTTGCAGCCGCACACTTCCGCGTCGTCGGGCATGGAGGCCGCCTTGGTGTGGCCCTCATGGCCCGCGTCGCCGAGGCTCGATTCGCCGAACATCAGCTTGTCGCGGATGTCGCTCACGTTGCGGCCGTCGCGCAGCAGCTTGAAGTACCAGCTGCCGTCCACCGTGTCGCCGTAGAGGCAGGCACCCACCAGCTTGTCGTCCTTGAGCACCAGCTTCTTGTAGACGCCGCCGAAGGGATCGCTCATCACGATCTCTTCCGTGCCTTCGCCGCCCATGAACTCGCCGGCGGAGAAAAGATCGATGCCCGTCACCTTCAGCTTGGTCGAGGTGAGCGAGCCGGTATAGCGGCCGATGCCGAACCGGGCGAGGTGGTTCGCCGCCACCTTCGCCTGTTCGAAGAGGGGCGCCACCAGCCCGTAGGCGATGCCGCGGTGCGCCGCGCACTCGCCGACCGAGTAGATGCGCGCATCCGTCACGGTCTGCATCGTGTCGTTGACCACGATGCCGCGGTTGCAATGCAGGCGCATGCTCTCGGCGAGCTGCGTGTTGGGCCTGATGCCCACTGCCATCACCACCAGGTCTGTCTCCACCCGGGTCCCGTCCTTGAACCTGATGGCGGTCACGCGCCCGTCGGGCCCGCCTTCCAGCTCCTGCGTCTGCGCGCCGATCATGAATTTCAGGCCGCGGTCTTCCAGCGACTTCTGCAGCAGCTTGCCTGCCACGTCGTCGAGCTGGCGCTCCATCAGCCAGGGCATGACATGCACCACGGTGACGTCCATGCCGCGCAGCATCAGCCCGTTGGCCGCTTCCAGCCCGAGCAGGCCGCCGCCGATGACCACGGCCTTCTTGTACTTCGTCGACGCCTCGATCATCGCGTTGGTGTCCGCGATGTCGCGGTAGGCGATGACGCCCTGCAGGTCCTTGCCCGGCACCGGCAGGATGAAGGGGTTGGAGCCTGTGCACATCAGCAGGCGGTCGTATTCCTCCTCGGTGCCATCCTCCGCGCGCACGATGCGGCGGACGCGGTCCACTTCCACCACCTTCTTGCCGGCGTGCAGGCGGATGTGGTTCTCCGCATACCACTCCCAGGAGTTGAGGATGATCTCGTCGACGGTCTGCTCGCCTGCAAGTACCGGCGACAGCAGGATGCGGTTGTAGTTCGGGTGCGGCTCCGCGCCGAACACGCTGATGTCGTAGAGCTCGGGCGCGACCTTCAGGAGCTCCTCGAGCGTGCGCACGCCGGCCATGCCGTTGCCGATCATCACGAGTTTCGATTTCTTCACTTCGCTCTCCCTTGGGTTGCGTTCAGGCCCGCAGGGCGACTTCGGCCGCGGCGGGCCTGGCCCGCGCCGCGGCAATGGGCTCGACCTTGCGTTGCTTCTCGTACAGGAAGGTGAGGATTTCCTGGCGGCAATGGTTGTAGGTGCGGTCCTCCGCGAGCTGGATGCGGTTGCGCGGGCGCGGCAGGTCGATCGGCAGGATCTGCCCGATGGTGGCCGACGGCCCGTTCGTCATCATCACCACGCGGTCGGAGAGCAGCACGGCTTCGTCCACGTCGTGCGTGATCATCATCACGGTATTGCCCAGCTCCGACTGGATGCGGATCACCTCGTCCTGCAGGTGCGCGCGCGTGAGCGCGTCCAGCGCGCCGAAGGGCTCGTCGAGCAGCAGCACCTTGGGCTCCATCGCGAGCGCGCGGGCGATGCCCACGCGCTGCTTCATGCCGCCGGAGATTTCCGAAGGCAGGCGGTTGAGCGCGTGCGACATGCTCACCATCTCCAGGTTGCGCAGGATCCATTCCTTGCGCTCGGCTGCCGTCTTCGTTTCGCGGAAGATCTTGTCGACGGCGATCTCGACGTTCTGGTAGACCGTGAGCCAGGGCAGTAGCGAGTGGTTCTGGAACACCACCGCGCGATCCGGCCCGGGGGCGTTCACCTCGCGGTTGTCGAGGATCACGCCGCCCGAGGTTGCGCGCAGCAGGCCGGCGACGATGTTGAGCACCGTCGACTTGCCGCATCCCGAGTGGCCGATGAGCGAGATGAATTCGCCGCGCTGGATCGCGAGGTCGATGCCGCTCAGCACGGGGTTGGCGGACGGCCCGTTGCCGAAGACCATGTCGACCTGCGAAAGGGTGAGGTAGGCGTTGGTGTTGCTCATGGCGGTTCCTTTCAGCTCGCGGAGGTGCCGCGGGTGATCTTTCTTCCGATGAAGGCGACGATGCGGTCGAGCAGGAAGCCGATGATCCCGACGTAGACGAGCGCGAGGATGATGTCGCTGATGCGCGAGGAGTTCCACGCGTCCCAGATGAAGAAGCCGATGCCCACGCCGCCGATCAGCATTTCCGCCGCGATGATCGCGAGCCAGGACAGGCCCACGCCGATGCGAAGCCCGGAGAAGATGAAGGGCGCCGCGGCGGGCAGCATGATCTTCACGAAGTACTCGATGCCGTTCAGGCGGATCACCTTCGCGACGTTGCGGTAGTCCTCGGGGATGTTGCGGATGCCGATCGAGGTGTTGATGATGATCGGCCAGATCGACGTGATGAAGATGACGAAGATCGCGGAAGGGTGCCCGTCGCGAAAGCCGGCCAGCGAGATCGGCAGCCACGCGAGCGGCGGCACGGTGCGCAGTACCTGGAACAGGGGGTCGAGCCCGCGCAGCGCCCAGGTCGACTGGCCCACCAGCACGCCCAGGCTCACGCCCACCACGACGGCGATGGAGTAACCGAAGGCCACGCGCTTCAGGCTCGCGATGAGCTGCCACGCGATGCCGACGTCGTTGCCGCCGCGGTCGTAGAAGGGGTGCACGATCAGCTCCCAGGTGTCCTGCACCACCTTGCTGGGCGGCGGCAGCGACGCGCCGGGGCGCGAGCCCAGCAGCTGCCAGATGACCAGCAGCAGGCCGATCACGATGATGGGCGGCAGGACGTGGGTCGCCAGGTACTTGCCCGTGTTCTTCAGCGCCGCCATCCCGGGCTTGGCGCGGGGTGCATCGGCGAGCGGCAGGGCGGTGGTGATCGCGTTCATGCCTGCCCCTTACGCCGACTTGATGTTCTTGATCGCCAGGCTGTCGAGGTACTTCTTCGGGTTGGCCGGGTCGAACACCTTGCCGTCGAAGAATTTCTCGACACCCCGCGACGTGGACGTGGGGATGTCCTTCGCGGCGACGCCCAGCTCCTTCGCCGCGGCGCGCCAGATGTCCTCGCGGTTCACCTTGGCGATGAGCGACTTGGTGTCCAGGTTGGGCGGCAGGTAGCCCCAGCGCTGGTTCTCGGTGAGGAACCACAGGTCGTGGCTCTGGTAGGGGTAGGACGCGTTGTCCTTCCAGTAGCGCATCTGGTACTTGCTGTTGGATTCGACGCGGCCCGTGCCATAGTCGAAGTCGCCCTTGATGCGGTCGACGATGTCCTCCACCGGCGCGCTGATCCAGCGGCGGCGCGAGCAGATCTCGGCGACTTCGGCGCGGTTCTTCGGGTCTTCGCAGAACATCTGCGCTTCCATGATGGCCTTCAGCAGTGCCTTGGTCGCGTTGGGATTGGCGGCGACGTAGTCCGCGCGCATCGCGAAGGCCTTCTCCGGATGGTTCATCCAGAGTTCGCTGGTCGTGAGCGCGGTATAGCCGATCTTCTGGTTGATCAGTTGCCGGTTCCAGGGCTCGCAGACGCAGAAGGTGTCCATGCTTCCCACCTTCATGTTGGCGACCATCTGCGCCGGCGGCACCACGATGGTCGTGATGTCACGGTTGGGATCGACGGCGCCGGCGGCCATCCAGTAGCGGATCCACAGGTCGTGCGTGCCGCCGGGGAACGTCATCGCGGCGTTCACCGGCTTGCCGGTCTTCAGGCGCTTGGCGAGCAGGGCCTTGCCGAACTCCTTGTTGTCCAGGCCGACCTTCAGGTCCTTGTATTCGTTGGCGACCGAGATGCCCTGGCCGCCGAGGTTCAGGCGCGCCAGGATGTTCATCGGCACCGGCACGTTGTTCGCGGTGACGGCGCCCGTGCTGATGAGGTAGGGCATGGGCGTGAGGATGTGCGCGCCGTCGATGCCGCCGGATTTGGATCCCAGCACGAGGTTGTCGCGCGTGGCGCCCCAGGATGATTGCTTGGCGACCTCGACTTCCGTCATGCCGTGCTTCTTGAAGAATCCCTTCTCGTCGGCGACGAAGAGGGGCGCGGCGTCGGTGAGCGCGATGAAACCGAGCTTGGCGGCCTTGGTTTCCAGCGTGGTCCCCTGCGCGTGGACCCGGGGCGCGAAGCCCGCCACGAGGCTCGCGCCCCCGAGCGCCGCGGCGCCCTTGATCACGGTACGGCGCGAGAGTTGCGCGGTCTTGCCTGAAGAATTGCCTTGCATCGTGAGCTCCATCGGTAGCCAAAAAAACAAAAAGGCGTCCACCCCAGCAGTCGCACATGTGCAACTCGGGAATGGACGCCGTTGTCCGGGTTGTGAGGAATGTCCTCGGGCGCCGCCGTTGGCGCCTAACCATGGAGCAGGACATGCAGGGACCGTGCCAGCTTCGCCTACCTGCGGGCGCGAGATCGTAGCGCACGCATTTGGGGTGCGCGGTGGATTCCGGGGCACGCTTTGCGTGCGCGAATCGATGCAGGGGTCAGCGCGGGCGGCCGGGCAGCATGTCGGCCATCGCGAGGACGGCCTCCGCGACATCCACGAGGCGGCGCTTCTGGTTCATGGCCATCTGCCGCAGGCTCTTATAGGCCTCCTCCTCGCTCAGTTGCCGGTGCGCCATGAGCAGGCCCTTGGCCCGCTCGACCACCTTGCGCTCATTGAGTGCGCCGCGCACCGTGTCGAGCTCGTCGCTCATCGCCTGCAGGCGACGGGACTGCTCCTGCACCAGGTCGAAGACCGAGCGCTCCAATTGGGGGCCGAAGCGCGCCAGTCCGGACGCGTCCTGCGCGCCGGCCTGCCGGTGCAGGCCGTCCATCACGGCCTTCTGGTTGCGCAGCGCGTCGCGCGCTTCGGCGATCTTGCGCTCGCACAAGCGCCGCAGGTTGGCGGCCAGCAGGTCCTCGATGGCGCGCATGGCGTCGAGCCGCTGGGTGCAGCAGTCGTACCAGACCAGCACGGCCCCGCTTTCGGCGGGCCCGTCGGCCAGCGCCCACCCGACCCGGCGCAGGCGCTCGAGTTGCGCGAGCGTGCGGTCGTCGTGGCTGGCGTGCTCGGCCGCGACGGCCTGCGCGTCGGCGAAGTCCGCGAAGACCTGGAAGCACTGCTGCTGCTGCTCGATGAGGTGGCGCCATTCGCGCTGCCCGGGCGCGTCGATGCGGCCGCTGGCGAAGGTCGCCGAGCCGAACGCGCGCTCCTGCCCCGCGAATTCCTTACCCTGCATGTAGTTGAACATCGCCACCAGCGCGCGGGAGATTTCCGGGTCGCCGGCACTGTCGGCCGCTTCGAACACCACGGCGAGCAGGCCGGCGACGAGCCGCGCATAGGCCTCGGTCGCCCCGCGCGGGGTCATGGCCTGAGTGGCGACGCGCGAGCGCAGCTCCGGCAGGCCGTCCAGCGCCTGCAGCACGACGGCCACGCGGTGAAAGAGGCGCGCGCCGTTCTGCACGCGCTGCCCGTCGGCGCCCAGGCGCTCGAAGCTCTCGATGGTCTCGCGCTGCAGCGCGTCGCACTGCGCCATCTGCTGCACGCGCATGTCGCCGAATCGCTCGCCGCGCGAGGCGAGGTAGATGTTGGAGATGCCGCGCTCGCGCTGCAGGGCGTGGTTGAAGCGCCCGATCACACCCACGAGTTCGCTCGTCCGCGCGAGGCGTTCGAGCTCGTCGATTTCGCACTGGCGTGCGGCGAGCAGGTAGCTGAGTCCGGACTTCATCGGCCGTGATTCAGCAACAACCGTGCCGCACGAGGGAAAAAGGGGCGGCGATTAGACTCGTCGGCATGAAGGTACTGGGAATCGAATCGTCGTGCGACGAGACGGGCGTGGCGCTGGTGGAAACGCGCGCTGCGGGCGTGCCCGTGCTGCTGGCGCAGGCGCTGCACACGCAGATCGTCATGCACCAGGCCTATGGCGGCGTGGTGCCGGAGCTGGCGAGCCGCGACCACATCCGCCGCGTGCTGCCGCTGGCGGAGCAGGTGCTGGAGCGGGCCGGAGTCGCCAAGGCCGAGCTGGACGTCATTGCGTACACGCGCGGCCCGGGGCTCGCCGGCGCCTTGCTCGTCGGGTCGGGGGTCGCCTGTGCGCTCGGTGCGGCGCTGGGCAAGCCTGTCCTTGGCGTGCACCACCTCGAAGGCCACCTGCTGTCGCCCTTCCTCAGCGCGGACCCGCCGGAGTTTCCGTTCATTGCGCTGCTCGTCTCCGGCGGCCACACGCAGCTCATGCGCGTGGACGGCGTGGGGCGCTACGAATTGCTGGGGGAGACGATCGACGACGCGGCGGGCGAAGCTTTCGATAAATCGGCCAAGTTGCTGGGGCTGCCGTACCCGGGCGGGCCCGGGCTCTCGCGCCTGGCCGAAAGCGGGGACCCGGCGGCGTTCAAGCTGCCGCGTCCCTTGCTGCACAGCGGCGACTTGGATTTTTCTTTCGCGGGACTGAAGACCGCTGTGCTCACGCAGGCGAAGAAGCTGGGAGACGAGCTCGAAGCACGCAAGGCGGACCTCGCGGCGTCCACGCAGGCGGCGATCGTCGACGTCTTGGTGAAGAAGTCGCTCGCGGCGCTGGATCGCAGCGGGCTGCGCCGCATCGTCGTGGCCGGTGGGGTGGGTGCGAACCGGCTGCTGCGGTCCGAATTGAATGCGGCGTGCGCGAAGCGTGGTGTCCGCGTGCATTACCCTGAGCTGGATTTCTGCACCGACAACGGCGCGATGATCGCGATGGCCGCGGCGATGCGGCTGCAGGCCAACGTGCAAGCGGCCACCGCGGTCTACGCCTTCGACGTGAAACCGCGGTGGCCGCTGGCCGAGCTGTAGTCCTGCTTACTTGACTTCGATCGTGCGGGCCTTGCTCACCGGCACGCTCTTGACCAGCGTGAGCGTCAGGACGCCGTCCTTCAGTTCGGCGCTTGAGGTTTCGGCGTCGAGTTCCGCCGGCAGTTCGTAGGCGGCCTTGTACTGGCGCTTGGCTTCGGCCTTCGTCTCGATGCGAACGATGCTGTCCTCGATGCTGATCGAGAGGTCTTCGCGGGAGACGCCGGGGACGTCGAGCGTGACGGTGAACGCCTTGTCGTCCTGCTCGACCTTCAGGCCGAAGGTGGCGTCATTGAAGAAGCGCTCGAAGCTGCGGTCGAACGAGCGGTGGGACGGGGTGTAGGCGCGGGTGCGAACGACGGGTGCGAAAAACATGGTCATCTCCTGGGCTGAATGAAAAAGGGGGCGAGGGCGTCGGTATCTGCAACCGCGTGTCCTCTACACTCCGCGGCGTTCAACCGTGACCGCCGCATGGCTCACACTTGCAGCCGCGGCACCACTTTTCAAGGGAGATGGGTCAGTGAAAATTCAGCGCCGGCAGGTCTTGAAATCGTTGGGGGCAACGCTATTTGCTCCCGCCCTCGCGTGGCCGCAGGTCGCGGCGGTGCCGGTCAGGATCGCGATGATCGAAGGCCTGTCGGGCGGTAACGCGAACGGCGGCGAGGCGGTGCTGCGCAACCTGGCGTGGGCGGTGGAACGCGTGAATGCACGCGGCGGCGTGAAGCTGGCCGGCGGCGCGCGGCCGCTGGTGCTCACCCGATACGACAGCAAGGGCCAGATCGAGGAGGCGCTCTCCACGCTGCGCTCGGCCATCGACGACGGCGCGCAGTTCATCGTGCAGGGCAACTCGTCGGCGGTTGCGGCGGCGCTGATCGACGCGGTGAGCAAGCACAACGAGCGCGAGCCGCAGCGGCGCGTCGTGTTCCTCAACTATTCCGCGGTGGACCCCGCGCTCACCAACGAGCGTTGCAGCTTCTGGCACTTCCGCTTCGACGCGCATTCGGACATGCGCATGGCCGCGCTGATGCAGGTGCTCAAGGATGATCGTTCCGTCAGAAGCGCCTACCTGATCGGGCAGGACTACAGTTTCGGCCAATCGGTGCTGCGCGAGGCGCGGCGACAGCTCGGCGTGCAGCGGCCGGACGTGCACATCGTGGGCGACGAGCTGCATCCGCTGCTGCGCGTGAAGGACTTCGCGCCCTATGCCGCGAAGATCAAGGCGAGCGGCGCCGACGCGGTGATCACCGGCAACTTCAGCAATGACCTCACGCTGCTCGTGAAGGCCGCGCGGGAGGCCGGGTTCGAAGGCAAGTTCTACACGTTCTACGGCAACGCGCTGGGTGCGCCGGCGGCGATCGGGGACGCCGGGACCGGGCGCATCGTCGCGGTGGCGGACTGGCTGCCGAACGTGCCCACGCCGCAGAGCGAGGCCTTCTACCAGTCGTTCCGCCAGCGCTTCCCGAATCCCGCGGACGACTACGTCCACATGCGCATGCACCTGATGATCGAGGCGCTCGCGCAGGCCATCGAGAAGGCCGGTTCGACCGAAGCCGTGCCGGTGGTGCTGGCGCTGGAGAAAGCCAGCGTGAATTTCCACGGCCAGCGCGGCGCCATGCGCGCGGCCGACCACCAGTTCCAGCAGTCGCTGGTCGTGGGCGTCATGGACCGTCAGGGCAGCCCGGGCGTGAAGTTCGACGTCGAAGGCTCGGGCTTCGGCTTTCGCGTGATCCGCCAGCTGGGGCCGGCGCAAGCCGAGCTGCCCACGAGCTGCAAGATGGTGCGCTTCGACTGATCGCGCGGCTCAGCGCTTGGGCGGCGCGAGGTTCTCGATGTTGCGGTCCGGCGGCTGCGTATTTTTGAAGTCCACGACCATGTCGCCGGGGTTCGTGTCCGAGAAATGCCGAGCCAGGCTTTCGCGATCCCACCCTTTGCCCCCCTTTTGCCGGGCCGTCAGTTCGCGATCCGCCATCACGGTCTCCCAGTAGCCGGGGGAGGGCAGGGCGGCCTCGTAGATCGGGTCGGGCGTGACGGTCCACGCCATGCGCGACAGCCATTGCCGGGCGTCCGGGGCGATCTCCAGGAGCCGGCGCTCGAATTCCGCCTGGAAGGACGAGATGTAGGTGAGGAACCGGGGTTCGTCGATCTGCAGCGAGAAATTGATCTCGATCCAGACCTCTCCCGAGGGCTGCGTCATCGCGTTCATCTCGACGCTGATCCACTGGGGCGGGATGCCGCTCTTCTTGAGCGTCTTGGCGAGGACCACGCGAAGGAGTTCGCGCTTGAGTTCCTGTTCGGCTTCGGAGGGCAGGACGGACGAGGGCCGGGTGGAGGGGCCGGAGGACTGCGGGTTCATGTCACAAAATGTATCACCACCGCGGCGGGGAAGGCAATTCCCTTCTCACGGATACTCGCCGGATGCGCCAAGCCGTCCAGAACCTCGAAGAATCCCGCATCCGTGAAGTCGCCAATGCCGGCATGGGGAGGGCGGACGTCCTGCCCTTCTGGTTCGGCGAAAGCGACGAAGTCACGCCCCAGTTCATCCGCGACGCGGCCATGGAATCGCTCGCGAAGGGCGAGACGTTCTACTCGCACAACCTGGGGCTGCCCGAACTGCGCGAGGCCGTCGCCCGGTATACCAGCGCACTGCATCCACGCGTCGGGGTCGACCGGATCGCCATCACCTCGGGCGGCGTGAATGCGCTGATGCTGGCCGTGCAGGCGCTCGTGGACGGGGGGGACGAAGTCGTCTGCGTGACGCCGGTGTGGCCGAATCTGACGGCCCAGCCGCTGATCCTGGGGGCGCGGCTCAAGCGCGTCTCGCTGCGGCCGGAGGGCGGGCGCTGGACGCTGGACGTGCAGGCGCTGCTGGATGCCGTGACGCCGTTGACGAAGCTGCTCATCATCAACGCGCCGAACAACCCCACCGGTTGGACGCTCACGCGTGGCGAGCAGCAGGCGATCCTGGAACATTGCCGCAAGACGGGCACCTGGATCCTGGCGGATGAGGTCTACGAGCGCCTCTACTACGAGCCCTCGGCCAACCGGTGCGCCCCGAGTTTCCTGGACGTGGCCCTGCCGGACGACCGCCTGGTCGTCGCGCACAGCTTCTCCAAGAGCTTCCTCATGACCGGATGGCGTTTGGGCTGGCTCGTGATGCCGACCTCCGTCACGCACCACATGGGCAAGCTCATCGAATTCAATACGTCCTGCACCAGCGTCTTCATCCAGCGCGCGGGCGTCGTGGCGATGGAGCGCACGGAAGAGGTGACCCCACGGGTGGTGGCGCACCTGAAGGCGTGCCGCGACACCCTGGTACCCCTGTTGCAGGCACTCCCGCAGGTGAAAGTCCAGGCGGCTCCCGGGGGCATGTACGCGTTCTTCCAGCTCGAGGGGTTCGGCGACTCCCTGGCGACGGCCAAGCGGCTGGTGGCCGAAGCGGGTATCGGCCTTGCGCCGGGCAATGCCTTCGCCCCCGAAGCGCAGGGGTGGCTGCGCTGGTGTTTCGCTTCAAAAGACCTCTCCAGGCTGGAGGAGGGCGCGCGGCGCCTGCAGTCCTGGCTGCGCGTTGTATAATTCCAAGGCTTTGCATCCCGCGAAGCGCACGTGGGCAGCCATTCCAGCAGCCCACGCAAGTCAAACCCAATACAAGGAAATCCCATGACCGCCATCAACAAGGCCGAGGTCGTCAAGGCCAACGCCCGCAGCGCGAGCGACACCGGCAGCCCCGAAGTCCAGGTTGCCCTGCTGACCGCCCGCATCAACGAACTCACCCCCCACTTCAAGACGCACGCCAAGGACCACCATGGCCGCCGCGGCCTCCTGCGCATGGTCAACCGCCGCAAGAGCCTGCTGTCGTACCTGAAGGACAAGGACGCCGAGCGCTACACCGCGCTGATCGGCAAGCTGGGCCTGCGCAAGTAAGCCGGGCTTTCAACAAACACGAGCGCCTGAGTTAGTACCACGCTAGCTCAGGCGCTTTTGACTTCGGAGACAGGCAAGACGAATACGCGCTGTGTCATTCCATCAGCAGCCCGCCCGCAGGCTCCTCATGGAATGGCATCGTGTTCGACACCGCTTTCTCCGGGCACCATGGCGCAGCCACATGCGTCGATGACAACAAGGAGAATTCCATGAGCATTTTCAACAAGGTCACCAAGACGTTCACCTGGGGCAGCCATACGGTCAAGCTCGAGACGGGTGAGATCGCCCGCCAGTCCGGCGGCGCCGTCGTCGTCGACATCGAAGGCACCGTGGTCCTCGCGACCGTGGTCGCCGCCAAGTCCGCCAAGCCGGGCCAGGACTTCTTCCCGCTGACGGTCGACTACATCGAGAAGACCTACGCCGCCGGCAAGATCCCCGGCAGCTTCTTCAAGCGCGAAGCCAAGCCGAGCGAGCACGAGACGCTCACGTCCCGCCTGATCGACCGCCCGATCCGCCCCCTGTTCCCCGAAGGCTTCCTGAACGACGTGCACGTGGTGATCCACACGATGTCGCTTAACCCCGAAGTCGACGCCGACATCGCCGCCATGATCGGCGTGAGCGCCGCGCTGTCGATCTCCGGCATCCCGTTCTCCGGCCCGATCGGCGCCGCGCGCGTGGGCTACATCAACGGCGAATACGTGCTGAACCCGGGCCAGACGCAGCGCAAGGACTCGCAGATGGACCTCGTCGTGGCGGGCACCGAAGCCGCCGTGCTGATGGTCGAATCGGAAGCGCAGCAGCTGTCCGAGGAAGTCATGCTCGGCGCCGTGGTGTTCGGCCACGACCAGAGCAAGATCGCCATCAACGCGATCCACGAGCTCGTGCGCGAAGCCGGCAAGCCGGTGTGGGACTGGCGCGCTCCTCCCAAGGACGAAGTGCTGATCTCCAAGGTGAAGGCCCTGGCCGAAGAGAAGCTGCGCGCCGCCTACCAGCTGCGCAACAAGCAGGCCCGCACCCACGCCACGCGTGAAGTGACGACCTGGACGCACGCCGGCCTGAAGGCCGAAGGCGTCGAGTTCGAGGCCGGCGCCGTCGACGGCATGCTGTTCGACATCGAAGCCAAGATCGTCCGCGACCAGATCCTGGCCGGCGAGCCGCGCATCGACGGCCGCGACACGCGCACCGTCCGCCCGATCGAGATTCGCACCGGCGTGCTGCCGCGCACCCACGGCTCGGCGCTCTTCACGCGCGGCGAGACGCAGGCGCTGGTCGTCACCACGCTCGGCACCGAGCGCGATGCGCAGCGCATCGACGCGCTGATGGGCGAGTACGAAGACCGCTTCATGTTCCACTACAACATGCCTCCCTTCGCCACCGGCGAAGTCGGCCGCATGGGCTCCACCAAGCGCCGCGAAATCGGCCACGGCCGCCTCGCCAAGCGTGCGCTCGTCGCCTGCCTGCCGAGCAAGGAAGACTTCCCCTACACCGTGCGTGTCGTCTCGGAAATCACCGAGTCCAACGGCTCCTCGTCGATGGCGTCCGTGTGCGGCGGCTGCCTGTCGCTGATGGACGCGGGCGTCCCGATGAAGGCGCACGTCGCCGGCATCGCGATGGGCCTGATCAAGGAAGGCAACCGCTTCGCCGTGCTCACCGACATCCTGGGCGATGAAGATCACCTGGGCGACATGGACTTCAAGGTCGCCGGCACCACCAACGGCATCACAGCGCTGCAGATGGACATCAAGATCCAGGGCATCACGCGCGAGATCATGCAGGTCGCGCTCGCACAGGCCAAGGAAGCGCGTATGCACATCCTGGGCAAGATGCAGGAGACGCTGGCCGTCGCCAAGACCGAGGTGAGCAACTTCGCGCCGCGCCTGTTCACGATGAAGATCAACCCCGAGAAGATCCGCGACGTGATCGGCAAGGGCGGCGCCGTCATCCGCGCGCTGACCGAGGAGACCGGCTGCCAGATCAACATCGAGGAAGACGGCACCATCACCATCGCCTCCACCGATCCGGAGAAGGCCGAGTTCGCCAAGCAGCGCATCACGCAGATCACCGCGGAAGTGGAAATCGGCAAGGTCTACGAAGGTCCGGTCACCAAGATCCTCGACTTCGGCGCCTTGGTGAACCTGCTGCCCGGCAAGGACGGCCTGCTGCACATCAGCCAGATCGCGCACGAGCGCGTCGAGAAGGTCACCGACTACCTGTCGGAAGGCCAGATCGTCAAGGTCAAGGTGCTCGAGACCGACGAGAAGGGCCGCGTCAAGCTCTCCATGAAGGCGCTGACCGAGCGTCCGCCGATGGAAGGCGGCGGCGCACCGCGCGGTGAGCGCGAATTCCGCCAGCCCCGTGGGGATGACCGCCAGCCTCGCGAGAACCGCGAACCCCGCGGCGAGGACCGTCAGCCCCGCGAGAACCGCGAGCCGCGTGAAAATCGCGAGCCGCGCGAGAGCCGCGACCAGCGTCCGCAGCAGCAACCTCCGGTCGATGCCGATCAGGCCCAGCAACAGCTGCCGGTCGAGCCCGGCCAGAACGGCTGACCTGGCCGGCAGCGGGCGTCACTTGCGGGCGCCCCGCCGACCTTCAACGTCCCCCGGGGAGCGTCGATGAAAACCGTTGAAATCACCACGCCCGGCAAGCCGGATGTGCTGCGCATGGGCGAGCGCCCGGACCCCGTTGCGCGCCCCGGCGAATTGCTGATCCGCGTCAAGGCGAGCGGCATCAACCGTCCGGACGTGCTCCAGCGCACGGGCAATTACCCGGTTCCGCCGGGTGCGTCCGACATTCCCGGCCTCGAAGTCGCGGGCGAAATCGTCGACGGGGACGCGCAAGCGATGGCCGCCGCCGGTCTCAGGAAGGGCGATCGCGTCTGCGCGCTTGTCGCGGGTGGCGGTTACGCCGAACTCTGCGTCGCGCCTGTGGGCCAGTGCCTCCCCGTGCCCGAGGGGTTCACCGACATCGAGGCGGCTTCGCTGCCCGAAACCTTCTTCACCGTGTGGAGCAACGTGTTCGACCGGGGCCGGCTGCAGGCCGGCGAGGTTTTCATGGTCCAGGGCGGCACGAGCGGCATCGGCGTCACCGCCATCCAGCTCGCCAAAGCCATGGGCGCGACCGTGATCGCGACAGCGGGCAGCGACGACAAGTGCGCGGCGTGCCTGAAGCTCGGCGCCGACCACGCGATCAACTACAAGACGCAGGACTTCGCGGAGGAAGCGAAGAAGCTGACCGGTGGCAAGGGCGTCGACGTGATCCTGGACATGGTCGCGGGCGAATACGTCACGCGTGAAGTCGGGTGCATGGCGGAGGATGGCCGGCTGGTCATCATCGCCGTGCAGGGCGGCACGAAGAGCGAATTCAATGCGGGCCTCGTGCTGCGCAGGCGGCTGCTGATCACCGGCTCCACGTTGCGTCCGCGTCCTGTCGCCTTCAAGGCGAATATCGCCGCTTCACTGCGCGCCAAGGTGTGGCCCCTGCTCGAGTCCGGCGCGATCAAGCCCGTGATCCACAGCACGTTCCCCGCCGCCGACGCCGCCCAGGCCCATGAGTTGATGGAATCGAATCAGCACATCGGCAAGATCGTCCTCACGTGGTGACCGCTTCCATGTCCAGGCAACTCATCGCAGGCAACTGGAAGATGAACGGCAGCCTCGCCGCGAACGACACGCTCGTGCGTGCCGTGGCGGCCGGGCTGGCGGGCGCACGTTGCGACGTCGCGGTCTGCGTGCCGTCGCCGTATCTCGCTCAGGTGCAGGGGCTGCTGTCGGGCAACTCGCTTGCGCTCGGCGCACAGGATGTGTCGCTGCACGAGCAGGGCGCCTACACCGGTGAAGTCTCCGCGGCGATGCTCAAGGAATTCGGCGTCCGCTATGCGATCGTCGGCCACTCCGAGCGAAGGCAGTACCACGGCGAAACCGATGCGGCGGTCGCCGACAAGGCGAAGGCCGCGCTGGCCCACGGCATCACGCCCATCGTATGCGTCGGCGAAACACTGGCGGATCGCGAGGCCGGGCGCACCGCCGACGTGGTGAAGCGCCAGATGGCCGCGGTGATCCATACCAACGGCCATTGCATCAGCGAAATCGTGGTCGCCTACGAGCCCGTGTGGGCGATCGGAACCGGCCGCACGGCAACGCCCGAGCAGGCGCAGGAAGTGCATGCCCTGCTACGCACGCAGCTGCACGCGGCGACGCAGCACGTCGAGCGCATCCGCATCCTCTACGGCGGCAGCATGAACGCGGCGAATGCGGCCGCGCTGCTGGCGCAGCCGGACATCGACGGCGGCCTCATCGGCGGCGCGTCGCTCAAACCGGCGGACTTTCTTCAAATCGTGGCTGCGGCGCGCTGAGCGCCGCGGCAAGCAACAAAAATACAGGAGTGAATTTCCAATGAACGTTTTGCTTACCGCCGTCCTGGCCGTGCAGATGCTGACTGCGCTCGGGATGATCGGCCTCATCCTCATCCAGCACGGCAAGGGTGCGGACATGGGCGCGGCCTTCGGCAGCGGCTCGTCCGGCAGCCTCTTCGGCGCCAGCGGCAGCGCGAATTTCCTCTCGCGCACCACCGCCGTGCTCGCCGCCGTGTTCTTCGTCTGCACGCTCGCGCTGGCCTACTTCGGGAACCTGCGTACCGCGGAGCCCACGAGCGGCGCACTCGACCGCGGCGCGCCGGTTTCCGCGCCCGCGCCCGCTGCGTCCGGCGCCGCGTTGATCCCCGGCACGAGCGCGCCGTCGGCTTCCAGCGCCGCCGTGCCCGCGCCGGCTGCACCTGCGGCGTCAGGGATGGGTCAGATCCCCACGAAGTGATTGCAAGTTAAGGTCGCGCTACTGGAGAAGCGCACCGAATTGAGGGTAAACTCCAAGGCTGTCCGGGAAGCCAACAATTCGCATGATTCGTCATGCGGTTCCTCATGCCAGCCCGGGCAGAAAAAAACCGCCGTCGTGGTGAAATTGGTAGACACGCTATCTTGAGGGGGTAGTGGCGAAAGCTGTGCGAGTTCGAGTCTCGCCGACGGCACCAGAATAAAGACCTACCGGGGGTGATCGGCAGGTCAAAGCGCGGATCACAGCCTCAAGATGAACCTCGACCAGTACCTCCCCGTCCTCTTGTTCATTTTGGTCGGCGTAGGGGTCGGCATCGCTCCCCAGGCACTGGGCTGGGTCTTCTCCAGCCTGCTGGGCTTCCAGAAGCCCGACGCGGCCAAGAACTCCCCTTACGAATGCGGCTTCGAGGCCTTCGAGGACGCGCGCATGAAATTCGACGTTCGCTACTACCTCGTCGCCATCCTCTTCATCCTGTTCGACCTGGAAATCGCCTTCCTCTTCCCCTGGGCCGTTTCGCTGAAGGAAATCGGCGCGGTCGGCTTCTGGGCCATGATGGTCTTTCTCGGCATCCTGGTCGTGGGCTTCGTATACGAATGGAAAAAGGGCGCGCTGGACTGGGAGTGAAGCTTCCACCCCCGCGCGATTCCCAAGGGACTATCTATGGCCAATGAAGGCATTCTCGACAAGGGCATGGTCACGACGACCGTGGACTCCGTCATCAACTGGGCCAAGACCGGCTCGCTGTGGCCGATGACGTTCGGCCTCGCCTGCTGCGCGGTGGAAATGATGCACGCCGGTGCGGCGCGCTACGACATCGACCGCTTCGGCATGCTGTTTCGCCCCAGCCCGCGCCAGAGCGACCTGATGATCGTCGCCGGCACGTTGTGCAACAAGATGGCGCCGGCGCTGCGCAAGGTCTACGACCAGATGCCCGAGCCGCGCTGGGTCATCTCCATGGGCTCCTGCGCCAATGGCGGCGGCTACTACCACTACAGCTATTCCGTCGTGCGCGGCTGCGACCGCATCGTGCCGGTGGACGTGTATGTACCCGGGTGCCCGCCGACGGCCGAGGCGCTCCTGTACGGGATCATCCAGCTGCAGCAGAAGATCCGCCGCACGCAAACCATCGCGCGCGCGTGAGGACGAACGAATGACCGCCATCCCGTTCGCCGTCAAACCTGCTGAACTCAAGGAAGTCATCGCCCGCGTGCTCGGCGACCTCGCCAAGCGCATCGATTTGCGCCTGGACGAGATTACCGTCACCGTCTCGGCGGCGAATTACCTGGCCGCTGCAAGGCTGCTGCGCGACAATCCCGAGTGCCGGTTCGAGCAACTGCTCGACCTGTGCGGCATCGATTATTCGGAATGGCGCGCAGGGGAGTGGGACGGGCTGCGCTATTGCGTCGCGTCGCACCTGCTGTCGATCAGCCTCAACCAGCGCGTGCGCCTGAAGGTGTTCGCGCCCGACGACGAATTGCCTGTGGTCGATTCGCTCAACGGCCTGTGGAACAGCGCGAACTGGTTCGAGCGCGAAGCGTTCGACCTTTACGGCATCGTGTTCGAAGGCCATGACGACCTGCGCCGCATCCTCACCGACTACGGCTTCATCGGCCACCCGTTCCGCAAGGACTTCCCGGTGTCGGGCCACGTCGAGATGCGCTACGACGCCGAGCGCCAGCGCGTGATCTACCAGCCGGTCACGATCGAGCCGCGCGAAATCACGCCGCGAATCATCCGCGAAGAGAACTACGGCGGAATTCAATAATGGCAGAGATCAAGAACTACACCCTCAACTTCGGTCCGCAGCACCCGGCCGCGCACGGCGTGCTGCGCCTGGTGCTGGAGCTCGACGGCGAAGTGATCCAGCGCGCCGACCCGCACATCGGCCTCCTGCACCGCGCCACCGAAAAGCTCGCCGAAACGCGCACCTACATCCAGTCGCTGCCCTACATGGACCGGCTGGATTACGTGTCGATGATGTGCAACGAACACGCGTACTGCCTGGCCATCGAAAAGATGATGGGCCTGGACGTCCCGATCCGGGCGCAATACATCCGCGTGATGTTCTCGGAAATCACGCGCCTGCTCAATCACCTGCTGTGGCTGGGCGCGCACGGGCTCGACTGCGGCGCGATGAACATCCTCATCTACTGCTTCCGCGAGCGCGAAGACCTCTTCGACATGTACGAGGCCGTGTCCGGCGCGCGCATGCACGCGGCGTACTTCCGGCCCGGCGGCGTCTACCGCGACCTGCCGGATTCCATGCCGCAGTACAAGGTGAGCAAGGTCAAGAACCAGCGCGCCATCGACCGGCTGAACGAAAACCGCCAGGGCTCGCTGCTCGACTTCATCGAGGACTTCACCAGGCGCTTCCCGGGGTACGTCGACGAGTACGAGACGCTGCTCACCGACAACCGCATCTGGAAGCAGCGCACGGTGGGCATTGGCGTTGTCACGCCCGAGCGGGCGCTGAACCTCGGCTTCTCCGGCCCCATGCTCCGCGGCTCGGGCATTGCCTGGGACCTGCGCAAGAAGCAGCCATACGACGTGTACGACCGGATGGACTTCGACATCCCCCTCGGCAAGACGGGCGACTGCTACGACCGCTACCTGGTGCGCGTGCAGGAAATGCGCGAGGCCAACAAGATCATCCGGCAGTGCGTCGACTGGCTGCGTGCCAATCCGGGTCCGGTGATCACGAGCAACCACAAGGTCGCGCCGCCGGACCGCGAATCGATGAAGAGCAACATGGAGGAGCTGATCCACCATTTCAAGCTGTTCACCGAAGGCTTCCGCGTGCCCGAGGGCGAGGCGTATGCCGCCGTCGAGCATCCGAAGGGCGAATTCGGCATCTACATGGTGAGCGACGGCGCGAACAAGCCGTACCGCCTGAAGATCCGCCCGCCGGGCTTCTCGCACCTTGCCGCGATGGACGAGATGTCCCGCGGCCACATGATCGCGGACGCCGTCGCCGTGATCGGCACGATGGACATCGTGTTCGGAGAAATCGATCGATGATCACTGAATCAATCCGCACGCGCTTCGACAGGGAAGTCGCGAAGTACCCGCCGGACCAGAAGCAGTCCGCCGTGATGGCGTGCCTCGCCATCGTGCAGAAGGACTACGGCTTCGTGAGCCGGGAAGCCGAAAACGAGATCGCCGACTACCTCGGCATGGCGCCCATCGCCGTGCATGAAGTGACGACCTTCTACAACATGTACAACCAGCGGCCGGTCGGCAAGTTCAAGTTGAACGTCTGCACGAACCTGCCGTGCCAGTTGCGTGACGGCGCCGTGGCGCTGCACCACCTCGAGAAAAAGCTCGGCATCGCCATGGGCGAGACGACGGCGGATGGCATGTTCACACTGCAGCAAAGCGAATGCCTGGGCGCCTGCGCGGACTCGCCGGTGATGCTGGTCAACGACACGACGATGTGCAGCTTCATGAGCAACGACAAGCTCGACCAGCTGATCGACGGCCTGAAGGGAGCGCAGGGATGAACGCCGAACAAGTCCTGGCGCAGTTCCAGGCCACGGGCGTGCAGACCTGCTTTCACGGCCGCCACATCAACCCTCAAATCTACAAGGACCTCGACGGCACCAACTGGCGCCTGAAGGACTACGAAGCGCGCGACGGTTATGCCGCGCTGAAGAAGATCCTGGACGAGGGCCTCACGCAGGACCAGGTCATCGCGACCATGAAGGAATCGGCGCTGCGCGGGCGCGGGGGCGCGGGCTTCCCCACCGGGCTCAAGTGGAGCTTCATGCCGCGCCAGTTTCCCGGCCAGAAGTACCTGGTGTGCAATTCCGACGAGGGCGAGCCGGGCACCTGCAAGGACCGCGACCTGCTGCAGTACAACCCGCACATCGTCATCGAGGGCATGATCATCGCGGCCTACGCGATGGGCATCGCGGTGGGCTACAACTACATCCACGGCGAGATCTTCGCGACCTACGAACGCTTCGAGGAAGCTCTCGAAGAGGCGAGGGCGGCCGGCTACCTCGGCGACAAGATCCTCGGCTCGAACTTCAGCTTCCAGCTGCACGCGGCGCACGGCTTCGGCGCGTACATCTGCGGCGAGGAAACCGCGCTGCTCGAATCGCTGGAAGGCAAGAAGGGACAGCCGCGCTTCAAGCCGCCGTTCCCCGCGAGCTTCGGCCTGTACGGCAAGCCCACGACGATCAACAACACGGAGACCTTCGCGGCGGTGCCCTGGATCATCCGCAACGGCGGCCAGGCCTACCTCGAATGCGGCAAGCCGAACAACGGCGGCACGAAGATCTTCTCGGTCTCGGGCGACGTCGAGTTCCCCGGCAACTACGAGATCCCGCTCGGCACGCCCTTCAGCAAGTTGCTGGAGCTATGCGGCGGCGTGCGCGGCGGGCGCAAGCTCAAGGCCGTGATCCCCGGCGGCTCGTCCGCGCCGGTGCTGCCGGCGGACGTCATGATGAACTGCACGATGGACTACGACTCCATTGCCAAGGCGGGCTCCATGCTCGGCTCCGGCGCGGTCATAGTCATGGACGAGACGCGCGACATGGTTACCTCCCTCAAGCGCCTCTCGTACTTCTACATGCACGAATCCTGCGGCCAGTGCACCCCCTGCCGCGAAGGCACCGGCTGGCTGTGGCGCATGGTGGACCGCATCGACAACGGCCACGGCAAGGCGAGCGACATGGACCTGCTCAATTCCGTGGCCGACAACATCCAGGGCCGCACGATCTGTGCGCTCGGCGACGCGGCGGCCATGCCGGTGCGCGCGATGATCAAGCACTTCCGCCATGAGTTCGAGGCGAAGATCCAGAAAGCGACCGTGACGTCATGATTGAAATCGAACTCGACGGCCAGAAAGTGAGCGTTCCGGAGGGCAGCATGGTGATGCATGCCGCGGACGCCGCGAACACGTACATCCCGCACTTCTGCTATCACAAGAAGCTCTCCATCGCCGCCAATTGCCGCATGTGCCTGGTGGACGTGGAGAAGGCGCCCAAGCCGATGCCTGCCTGCGCCACGCCCGTGACGAACGGCATGATCGTGCGCACCAAGAGCGACAAGGCGATCAAGGCGCAGCAGTCGGTGATGGAGTTCCTCCTCATCAACCACCCGCTCGATTGCCCGATCTGCGACCAGGGCGGCGAATGCCAGCTGCAGGACCTCGCCGTCGGCTACGGCGGCTCCGCCTCGCGCTATGAAGAGGAAAAGCGCGTCGTCATGCACAAGGACGTCGGCCCGCTGATCTCCATGGAGGAGATGAGCCGCTGCATCCACTGCACGCGCTGCGTGCGCTTCGGCCAGGAACTCGCCGGCGTGATGGAACTGGGCATGATCCATCGGGGCGAACATTCGGAAATCACGACCGTGCTGAACGATACGGTCGATTCGGAAGTGTCGGGCAACATGATCGACCTGTGCCCGGTCGGCGCGCTCACCAGCAAGCCATTCCGCTACCAGGCCCGCCCGTGGGAACTGTCGCGGCGTAAGTCGGTGAGCCCGCACGATTCCACCGGCGCCAACCTGATCGTCCAGGTCAAGAACAACCGCGTGCTGCGCGTGCTTCCGCTCGAGAACGAGGAAGTCAACGAGTGCTGGCTCGCCGACCGGGACCGCTTCTCCTACGAAGCCCTCAACGAAAGCGACCGGCTCACCTCGCCCATGCTCAAGCAGGGCGGCGAGTGGAAGACGGTCGACTGGCAGACGGCGCTCGAATATGTCGCCAACGGCCTGAAGCAGGTCAAGGCCGACCACGGCGCGAAGAGCATCGGTGCCCTCGTGAGCCCCCACAGCACGGTGGAAGAGCTGTTCCTGGCAGGCGCCCTCGTGCGCGGCCTCGGCAGCGAGAACATCGACTATCGCCTGCGCCACGCGGAATTCGCGAAGACCGAAGGCGTGCGCTGGCTGGGCACCACGATCGCGTCGCTGTCGAACCTGCAGCGCGTGCTCGTCGTGGGTTCGAACCTGCGCAAGGACCATCCGCTGTTCGCGATGCGCGTGCGCGCCGCCGCCCGCAAAGGCGCGAAGGTGTCTGTCATCCATGACGCGCAAGACGACTGGGCGATCCCCATCGCTTCCTCGGTGATCGTTCCTGCTTCGCAGTGGGCGCAGGCACTCGCCGACATCGCCGCGGCGATCGGCTCGGAAAAGGGCGTGTCCGCGCCTGCCAAGGGCAACGCCACCGACACGGCCAAGGCCATCGCGCAATCCCTGCTGTCCGGCGAGCGCAAGGCCATCCTGCTGGGCAATGCCGCCGCGCATCATGCCGGCGCCTCGTCGTTGCTCGCACTTGCGAACTGGATCGGCGAACACACCGGCGCGTCGGTGGGCTATCTCACCGAAGCGGCCAACACGGTCGGAGCGCAACTCGTGAACGCACTGCCCGGGGCGGGGGGCTTGAATGCGGCCCAGATGCTGGGCGGCTCCCTCAAGGCCGCGATCCTGCTGAATACCGAGCCCGAGTTCGATTCGGCCGCCGGCGCGAAGGCGGCGGCGGGCCTGGCGAAGGCCGAGATGGTCATCACCCTCAGCCCCTTCAAGGCCAACATGGAATTCAGCGACGTGCTGCTGCCCATTTCGCCCTGGACGGAGACGCCCGGCACCTTCGTCAACGCGGAAGGACGCGTGCAAGGCTTCCATGCCGTGGTCAAGCCGCTGGGCGAAACGCGCCCGGCCTGGAAGGTGCTGCGTGTACTCGGCAACATGCTCGGCGTGCAGAACTTCGCGTTCGAGTCTTCGCAGGAAGTCCTGGCGGCCGCACGCGGCGCCGCGGACAACGGCACCGGTCATGTGCAGGGCAACCGCCTCGCGAATACGACGTCGGCCGCCGCCGATACCGCCGCGCACGACGGCCGCCCCGTGTCGGCCGCGATCTATCGCCTCGACGGGATCGTCCGCCGCGCGCCCTCGCTGCAGTTGACTGCCGATGCGAAGGCGGCCGCCCAGGGAGCCGCGGCATGATCGACCAGATCTACGGATTCGGCAACGGCCTGATCGGGGCGGGCTGGTGGACCGCCGCCGGCTGGCCGGTCATCTGGACGCTCATCAAGATCATCGTGGTGGTCGCACCGCTCATGGGCGCCGTTGCGTACCTCACCTTGTGGGAGCGCAAGGCAATCGGCTTCACGCAGATCCGCGTGGGTCCCAACCGGACCGGGCCGCTGGGCCTCTTGCAACCGATTGCGGACGCCTTCAAGCTGCTGACCAAGGAAATCATCCTGCCGTCGGCGGCGAACAAGGGCCTTTTCTATCTGGGCCCGATCATGACGATCATGCCCGCGCTCGCGGCGTGGGCCGTCATCCCCTTCGGCCCCGACGTCGCGCTGGCCAACATCAACGCCGGACTGCTGTTCCTGATGGCCATCACCTCGCTCGAGGTGTACGGGGTGATCATCGCGGGCTGGGCCTCCAACTCGAAATACGCCTTCCTCGGTGCGCTGCGCGCGTCCGCGCAGATGGTGAGCTACGAGATCGCGATGGGCTTTTGCCTGGTCGTCGTGCTCATGGTGGCGGGCAGCCTGAACATGACCGACATCGTGATGGGGCAGGGCAGGGGGATGGGCGCCAACATGGGCCTGAACTTCCTCTCCTGGAACTGGCTGCCGCTGCTGCCGATCTTCTTCGTCTACTTCATCTCCGGCCTCGCCGAGACCAATCGCCACCCCTTCGACGTGGTGGAAGGCGAATCGGAAATCGTCGCGGGCCACATGATCGAGTACTCGGGCATGAGCTTCGCCATGTTCTTCCTGGCCGAGTACGCCAACATGTGGCTGGTCTCGATCCTTGCGGTGGTGATGTTCCTCGGCGGCTGGATCGCGCCGTTCGAGTTCCTGTCCTTCATCCCCGGCTGGATCTGGCTCGGCATCAAGACCTTCTGCGTCGTCACCATGTTCCTCTGGGTGCGCTCCACCTTCCCGCGCTACCGCTATGACCAGATCATGCGCCTGGGCTGGAAGATTTTTATTCCCGTCACCCTCGTGTGGCTGGTCGTGGTCGGCCTCTGGATGCAGACCCCGTACAACATCTGGAAGTAGACATGTCTACCGTCGCCCAACCCCGTCCCGCGTTTTCCCTCAAGGACTTCCTCTCCAGCTTCATGCTGGTGGAGCTGTTCAAGGGCCTCGCCATCACCGGCAAGTACGCCTTCGCCCGCAAGATCACCGTGCAGTTCCCCGAGGAAAAGACGCCACTGTCGCCGCGCTTTCGCGGCCTGCACGCGCTGCGCCGCTACGAGAACGGGGAAGAGCGCTGCATCGCCTGCAAGCTGTGCGAGGCCGTGTGCCCCGCGCTCGCGATCACCATCGAATCGGACCAGCGCGCGGACGGCACGCGCCGCACCACCCGCTACGACATCGACCTGACCAAGTGCATCTTCTGCGGCTTCTGCGAGGAAAGCTGCCCGGTGGACTCCATCGTCGAGACGCACATCCTCGAATACCACGGCGAGAAGCGCGGGGACCTGTACTTCACCAAGGACATGCTGCTCGCCGTGGGCGACCGCTACGAAACCGAGATCGCCGCCGCCAAGGCCGCGGACGCCAAGTACCGGTAAAGACAAGAACATGGACATCCGAACCGGCTTCTTCTACCTCTTCTCCGCGATCCTGCTGTTCGCGGCGTTCCGGGTCATCACCGCGCGCAATCCCGTGTACGCGGCGCTCTACCTCGTGCTCGCGTTTTTCCAGGCGTCCGCGATCTGGCTGCTGCTGCGCGCAGAGTTCCTGGCGATCTCCCTCGTGCTCGTCTACGTCGGTGCGGTGATGGTGCTGTTCCTCTTCGTCGTGATGATGCTGGACATCAACGTCGACAGCTTGCGCGTGGGCTTCTGGAAACACTTTCCGCTGGCTGCGGCCGTCGGCGCGCTGATTGCGCTCGAGATGGCGGCCGTCCTGCTGGGCGGGTTCCGGCTCGGTGAGGAGACGCGAGGCGTGCCGGCGGCCGCGGCCGGCGCCGTGCCGCTGTCCAACACGAAGGAACTGGGCAAGCTGCTCTACACCCAGTATCTCTATCCGCTCGAGATCGCGGCGGTGATCCTGCTGGTGGCCATCGTGGCCGCGATCGCGCTGACGTTGCGCGAGCGCAAGGACAGCAAGCACATCGACCCCGCGGACGCCGTGCGCGTGCGCGCCGGCGACCGCCTGAGCATCGTCAAGCTCGCGCCGACCATGGCCGAGCCGGCCCCCGCGCCCGCACCCGTGGAGCCCAAGGCATGATCCTCACGCTCGGACATTTCCTCTCGCTTGGCGCGATGCTGTTCGCGCTGTCGGTGATCGGCATCTTCCTGAACCGCCGCAACCTCATCGTGCTGCTGATGGCCATCGAGCTCATGCTGCTGGCCGTCAACATGAATTTCGTGGCGTTCTCCTACTACCTGAACGACATGCACGGGCAGGTGTTCGTGTTCTTCATCCTGACGGTCGCGGCGGCCGAGTCGGCCATCGGCCTGGCCATCCTGGTGCTGCTGTTCCGCAACAAGTCGAACATCAACGTCGACGAACTCAATACGCTCAAGGGTTAAAAGAAGAATGAGCACAACCCTCAACGCATCGACCCTGCTGGTCGTGCCGCTCGCGCCCCTGGTGGGCGCGGCACTCGCCGGCGTCTTCGGAACGACCTTCGGCGGCAACTGGATCGGCCGGCGCCTCGCGCACACGCTGTGCATCCTGGGCGTTTTCATCGCCTTCGTCATCTCCGCGATGACGCTCAAGAGCGTGGCCATCGACGGTGCACGCTTCAACGAGACGATCTACAACTGGATGACAGTCGGCAGCCTCAAGATGGAAGTCGGCTTCCTGATCGACGGCCTCACCGCCATGATGATGTGCGTCGTCACCTTCGTGTCGCTGATGGTGCACATCTACACGATCGGCTACATGGAGGAAGACGACGGCTACAACCGCTTCTTCGCCTACATCTCGCTTTTCACGTTCTCCATGCTGATGCTCGTCATGAGCAACAACTTCCTGCAGCTGTTCTTCGGCTGGGAAGCGGTGGGCCTCGTCTCGTACCTCCTGATCGGCTTCTGGTTCAACAAGCCGACGGCGATCTTCGCGAACATGAAGGCCTTCCTCGTGAACCGCGTGGGCGACTTCGGCTTCATCCTGGGGATCGGCCTGATCGCCGCATTCGCGGGAACGCTCAGCTATGCCGAGACCTTTGCCAAGGCCGGCGAACTCGCCAAGCTGGGCCTGCCGTTCACCGAATGGCAGCTGATCACGGTCATCTGCATCTGCCTGTTCATCGGGGCGATGGGCAAGAGCGCGCAGTTCCCCCTGCACGTGTGGCTGCCCGATTCCATGGAAGGTCCGACGCCGATCTCCGCGCTGATCCACGCTGCCACCATGGTGACCGCCGGCATCTTCATGGTGGCTCGCATGTCGCCCCTCTTCGAGCTGTCCGAGACCGCGCTCTCCTTCGTCATCATCATCGGCGCGATCACGGCCCTGTTCATGGGCTTTTTGGGCATCATCCAGAACGACATCAAGCGGGTCGTCGCGTATTCCACGCTGTCGCAGCTGGGCTACATGACGGTGGCGCTCGGCGCTTCGGCGTACTCCGTCGCGGTGTTCCACCTGATGACCCACGCATTCTTCAAGGCGCTGCTGTTCCTCGCCGCCGGCTCCGTGATCATCGGCATGCACCACAACCAGGACATCCGCTGGATGGGCGGCGTGCGCAAGTACATGCCGATCACCTGGATCACCTCGCTGCTCGGGTCGCTCGCCCTCATCGGCACGCCGCTCTTCGCGGGCTTCTACTCGAAGGACAGCATCATCGAAGCCGTGCACGAAAGCCATGTGTTCGGCGCAGGCTTCGCGTACTTCGCCGTGCTGGCCGGTGTGTTCGTCACCGCGTTCTATTCCTTCCGCATGTACTTCCTCGTCTTCCACGGCAAGGAGCGCTTCGACCAGAATCCGGACGCGCATCACCACGACGCGCACGACGAGCCCGACCACGGCCACCACGACGACCACGCCAAGCCGCATGAGTCGCCTTGGGTCGTCACCGTCCCGCTGATCCTGCTGGCCATCCCGTCGGTGGTCATCGGCTACCTGACGATCCAGCCGATGCTCTACGGCGACCTGCTCAAGGACGCGATCCTCGTGGACAGCGACAAGCACCCGGCGATGTCGGTGCTGGCCGAGGAATTCCACGGCGCCTTCGCGATGGCGATGCACGGCTTCCTGTCGCTGCCATTCTGGCTCGCGCTCGCGGGCGTAGCGATGGCCTGGTACATGTACCTCGTGAACCCGGCGGTGCCCGCGCGCATCAAGTCGGCGGTGCAGCCGCTGTACACGCTGCTGGACAACAAGTACTACATGGACTGGATCAACGAGAACATCCTCGCCCGCGGCGCGCGCCTGCTCGGCACGGGCCTGTGGAAGGGCGGCGACCAGGCCGTGATCGACGGCGCCTTCGTCAACGGGTCCGCCCGGGCCGTCGGCTGGTTCGCGGGCGTGGTCCGCTGGTTCCAGACCGGCTACATCTATCACTACGCCTTCGCGATGATCGTGGGCGTGTTCATCCTGATGACGTGGTTTGTCTGGCACGACCAGATCAAGCAGCTCTTCCAATAAGGACAAGAAGAATGGGTTTGCTGAGCCTTGCCATCTGGACGCCGATCGCCTTCGGCGCCGTGCTGCTGGCGCTGGGACGCGATGACCAGGCGCGCTCCGTGCGCTGGCTCGCGCTGGTCGGCGCCGTCGTGAGTTTCCTCGTCACGATCCCCCTGTACACGCGCTTCGACACGTCCACCGCGGCGATGCAGTTCGTGGAGAAGGCGCCGTGGATCGACCGCTTCGCCGTCAACTACCACCTCGGCCTGGACGGCATCTCGTTCTGGTTCGTGCTGCTCACCGCGTTCATCAGCCTCGTGGTGGTGATCTCGGCCTGGGAAGTCATCACCGAGCGCGTCAACCAGTACATGGGCGCGTTCCTGATCCTCTCGGGCCTCATGATCGGCGTGTTCTGTGCGCTCGACGGCATCCTTTTCTACGTGTTCTTCGAGGCCACGCTGATCCCGATGTACCTGATCATCGGCATCTGGGGCGGCCCGAACAAGATCTACGCGGCGTTCAAGTTCTTCCTCTACACGCTGCTCGGCTCGCTGCTGATGCTGATCGCGCTGGTATTCCTCTACACGAAGTCCGGCGGCAGCTTCGACATCGCCGTGTGGCAGAAGCTACCGCTCGGGGCCAGCGCGCAGACCCTGCTGTTCTTTGCGTTCTTCGCGGCATTCGCGGTCAAGGTGCCGATGTGGCCGGTGCACACCTGGCTGCCGGACGTGCACGTGGAGGCGCCCACCGGCGGCTCGGCCGTGCTGGCCGCGATCATGCTGAAGCTCGGCGCATATGGCTTCCTGCGCTTTTCGATGCCCATCGCCCCCGATGCCGCGCGTGAATGGGCCTGGCTCATGATCGCCTTGTCGCTGATCGCGGTGATCTACGTGGGCCTGGTCGCGATGGTGCAGCAGGACATGAAGAAGCTCGTGGCCTATTCGTCCGTCGCGCACATGGGCTTCGTCACGCTGGGCTTCTTCATCTTCAACGACCTCGGCGTGGCTGGCGGCATTGTGCAGATGATCGCGCACGGCTTCGTGTCCGGCGCGATGTTCCTGTGCATCGGCGTGCTGTACGACCGCGTGCACTCGCGGGAGATCGCAAGCTATGGCGGCGTGGTCAACACCATGCCCAATTTCACCGCCTTCGCGCTGCTGTTTTCCATGGCCAATTGCGGCCTGCCGGCCACCGCCGGGTTCGTGGGCGAGTGGATGGTGATCCTCGGCGCGGTCAAGGCGAATTTCTGGCTCGGCCTGGGCGCGGCGACGGCGCTGATCTTCGGCGCGGCCTACACGCTCTGGATGTTCAAGCGCGTGTATCTCGGGCCTGTCGCGAACGACCACGTCCGCGAACTCACCGACATCAACCCCCGCGAGTTCCTGATGCTCGGCATGCTCGCCGTCGCGGTGCTCGTGATGGGCGTGTACCCGAAGCCGTTCACCGACGTGATGAACGTCTCCGTGGCGGAATTCCTCAAGCATGTGGCTGCGTCCAAACTCTAAGAGCTGAAATCCATGCTGGACAAATCAAGCCTCATCACCCTCGCGCCCGAAATCGTGCTGCTGGCACTCGCGTGCCTCGTCTCCCTGGTCGACCTGGGCGTGAAGACCCGCCTGCGCAACCTCACGTACCTCCTGACCATGGCCACGCTGGCCGCGGTCGCGTGGCTCACCGCAGGTTATGCCGTGCAGGACCAGACGCTCTACGCCTTCGGTGGCATGGTCGTGAGCGACCCCATGGGCAACTGGCTGAAATTCTTCGCGACCGTCGCAATGATGGTCTGCCTGGTCTACGGTCGGCCGTACGCGGCGGACCGCGACATGCTGCGGGGCGGCGAGATGTTCATCCTCGCGATGTTCTCCCTGCTGGGCATCTTCGTGATGATCTCGGGCAGCAACTTCCTCGTGATCTACCTCGGCCTGGAACTGCTCACGCTGTGCAGCTACGCGCTCGTCGCGCTGCGCCGGGACAACGCCACCGCGACCGAAGCGGCCATGAAGTACTTCGTGCTCGGCGCAATGGCCAGCGGCTTCCTGCTCTACGGCCTGTCGATGCTCTACGGCGCCACCGGTTCGCTGGACATCGGCACGGTGTTCAAGATCGTCAACTCGGGCCAGGTGAAGCACCAGGTGCTCGTGTTCGGCCTCGTGTTCATCGTGTCCGGCCTCGCGTTCAAGCTGGGCGCCGCACCATTCCACATGTGGATCCCGGATGTGTACCAGGGCGCGCCCACATCGGTCACGATCATGATCGGCAGCGCGCCGGAGCTCGCCGCCTTCGCGATCTGCATCCGCCTGCTGGTGGAAGGCCTGCTGCCGCTCGCGCTCGACTGGCAGCAGATGCTGATGCTGCTCGCCATCGCGTCGCTTGCCATCGGCAACCTGGCCGCCATCGCGCAAACCAACCTCAAGCGCATGCTGGCGTACTCCACCATCGGCCAGATGGGCTTCGTGCTGCTGGGCCTGCTGTCCGGTGTGGTGAACGGCAACACCTTGTCCGCCGCCAACGCGTACAGCTCGGCGATGTTCTACATCATCACCTACGTGCTCACCACGCTCGCGAGCTTCGGCATCATCCTGCTGCTGGCGCGTGAAGGTTTCGAGAGCGAGGAGATCTCCGACCTCGCGGGCCTGAACCAGCGCAGCCCTCTCTATGCGGGCGTCATGGCGGTGTGCCTGTTCTCGCTGGCCGGCGTGCCGCCGCTGGTCGGCTTCTACGCGAAGCTGGCCGTGCTCCAGGCGCTGGTCGCCTCGGGCCAGACCTTGTACATCGCGCTCGCCATCTATGCGGTGATGATGTCGCTGATCGGCTCCTTCTACTACCTGCGTGTGGTGAAGGTGATGTACTTCGACGAACCCATCACCGCGTCCACCGTGTCCGCCCCGATGGACGTGCGCGTCGTGCTCACGCTCAACGGCGCACTGGTGCTGGTGCTGGGGATCGTTCCCGGCGGACTGATGACCCTGTGCGCGCAGGCCATCATCAAGACGCTGGCCACCTGAAGGCGGCCGCCTTCGCGGCAGCCCCGGCTCGAAGATGTCCCAGACCGCCTCCATCTGGATCGTGATCGCGCTCGCGGCAATGGCGGCGAACCTGCCGTTCATGAACGAGCGGCTCTTCGCGGTCGTTCCGCTCGCCGGGGACAAGCCCCTGGCAGTGCGATTCGGCGAACTCGTCGCCATGTACTTCGTCGTGGGCGGCATCGGCCTCCTGCTGGAAAACCACGCGGGCCAGATCGCGCCGCAGGGTTGGGAGTTCTACGCCGTGACGGGCGCGTTCTTCATCACCCTGGCGTTCCCGGGCTTCGTGTGGCGTTACCTGCACCGGCGTTGAAGCGATGTCCGACGACAAACACCTGATCGAAGAAAAGGTCTCCAGCCAGGAGATCCTGAAGGGCCGCTTCCTGCATGCCTTCCGTGACGTCGTGCGCCTGCCCGACGGCAGCGAAACGACCCGCGAGTTCGTGATCCACCCCGGTGCGGTGATGGTCATCCCGATGCTCGACGACGGGCGGCTGGTGCTGGAGCGCCAGTTCCGCTATCCGATGGGACGGGTCATGATCGAGTTCCCGGCCGGCAAGCTCGACCCCGGCGAGGACATCCTCACCTGCGCGAAGCGCGAATTGCTGGAGGAGACGGGCTACGTGGCGCGCGAGTGGGCCCGCGCCGGCGTGCTGCACCCGGTGATTTCCTATTCCACCGAATTCATCGATGTCTGGTTCGCACGCGGCTTGACGTTGACGCAGGCCACGCTGGACGAGGGCGAGTTCCTCGAGGTGTTCACGGCGACGCCTGCCGAAGTCATCGACTGGTGCCGCACGGGCGCGTTGACGGACGCCAAGTCCCTCACGGGCGCGCTGTGGCTGCAAAACGTCCTGTCGGGCGTATGGAAATTGGATTGGCGCACATAATCCGGCCATGAAGGTCCTGAATCTCCAGTGCTCTCATGCCCACGGTTTCGAAGGCTGGTTCGCCTCCGAAGACGACTTCCAGTCGCAGCTCTCGCGCGGTCTCATCGAGTGCCCGATGTGCGGCGATACCGCGGTCGTCAAGCTGCTCAGCGCGCCACGCCTGAACCTGGGTGCCGCCGAGCCCTCCACATCCAGGGAAGTGATGACCACGCCCGACGTATCCTTGCAGGCCGCGTGGCTGAAGATGGTTCACCAGGTGATGGTCAACACGGACGATGTGGGCGAACGTTTTGCCGAGGAAGCACGGCGCATCCACTACGGCGAGGCCGAAGCGCGCGGCATCCGCGGCCAGGCCTCGCGTGAAGAGACCGAGGCTTTGCTGGATGAGGGCATCGGTGTGATGCCCCTGCCGATTCCCAAGGCGCTCAAGGGCCCGGTGCAATAGCCTAGTCGTCCAAACCGCTCATGCCCTTGCGGTGGGGCAGCACCTTCGCCCCCGCGATGCGGAACAGCACGGCACCGGGCCAGGCCAGCGCGCCGTTCTGCTTGCCGCTGAAGAACACGCCATCGGTCTTCGCGAGGTATCGCTTTCTCGCCTTGGGCCCGCGCGCGTCGGCCGGATCGATGACCTCGCATACGGCGGTGCCCTTGCGCACGTGCGCGCCCTTTTCGACCAGGTAGACCAGGATGCCGGTCGACGTGCAATAGCCCACGTCCATCCCGGGGATCGGCGTCACGGGCGCCTTGAGCGCCGGCAGCTTGCCCGCACGCCCCGCGATGATCCCGCGGCGCACCAGGTGGCGGTACAAGTTGCGCGCGTCCGACTCGCCGATGGCATGGCTCACGTCGTGCTGGCTGCGAAGTTCGACGGTGGCGCTCAGGCACGCCTGCGGGATCGCGGCCGACGGAAAGCGGTCCGCCAGCTTCGCCCACAGCGCGCCGTTGACGCCGGAGAAGGTGGAAGTCTGCGGATAGGGATCGTTGTAGAGCGTCGCCTCGGCGCCGAGATCCGCGGCGAGGGTCTCCGCGGGGCCCGGGTAATCCCGCTTCGAGAGGAAGAGGTGCAGCACCGCATCGAGGTCGCAGTGCAGGTCCAGCACGATGTCGGCGTCGATGGAGAGCTTCATGATCTCCACGCGCAGCGCCTGCAATTCGTTCTGCGGTTTCATGTCCGCGAGCGTCGCGAGCGCGGCCTTGCGGATCATCGCGACGTTGTCCTGCGCGTCGCGACCGAGCTTGGCGCCGACCTGCACGGCGACCGCGTCCGACAGGTCCAGCCAGTTGCGGTTGAAGTTCTCGCGGCCGAGGAAGTCGTAGCGGCCCAGGTGGTTGTTGCCCGCGAGCTGCGCGAGTCCGATCGGGTTGACCGTGGGCACGACGACGATCTCGCCCTGGATCAGCCCCTTGCGGTCGGCCTCGACCAGCATCGGCATGAGATGGTGCAGCGCCATCGCGCCGGGCAGTTCGTTCGCATGGATCGCGGCCTGCAGGTAGGCCTTCGGGCGCGCGCCAACCTTGCCGAAACGGAAGTAGGTGACGCTGCGCGAGGTGCCCGGCGTCATGCAGGGCAGGGTGATGGATCGCTTCGAATGGGGCATGGAAATCCTGGGAAAGAAAGTCAGGCGCCGGCCATCAGCTTGTGCACGAGGTCGGCGGTGGTGGACGCCTTGTACTTGCGCATCAGCCGCGCCCGGTAGATCTCCACCGTGCGGTGGCTGATCGCGAGCGTCTTGCCGATTTCCTTGGACGTGAGGCCGTCCAGCAGGCGCGCGGCGACCTCGCGCTCGCGTGCGGTGAGCTCAGCCTTGACCGGCCGCTGCGAGCTCAGGTCCTCGAAGGCCCAGATGCCGGACTCGTGGGGCGCCTCGCGATTGAGCGCCCGTCCCGTGACGTGGCACCAGAAGACCTCGCCGTTCGCGCGCTTCATGATGCGGTCGTCCGCGTAGTGCCCCTTCGCATTGAGGATGGGCGCCATCCGCGCGCCGAGGCGTTCGTACTCATCCGCGCTCGGGTAGAGCACCTGGAAGGACTGGCCGATCAGCACCTCCCGCGAGGCGCCGAACATCTCGCACAACTGCTGGTTGCAGTCCACAATGGCGCGGTTGCGGGACATGCACAGGCCGACCGGGGCCAGCTTGAAAGCCAGGCTGTAGTCAACGTCCATGGTGCTTACCTTTACGAGGAACTACGTAACTCATTAGGTAGTATCGTACCGGCATTCAGGTGGGGTTCGCCTGCGGGTTTCCCGCTACGTGCCTGCAATCCGCCGCACTGAAATTCCAAGGAGACACTCTCGTGAAAAAGCTCTATCCCTCCGCCGCGGCCGCCCTCGATGGCGTGGTGCGCGACGGCCAGCTGATGGCCGTGGGCGGCTTCGGCCTGTGCGGCATCCCCGAGGCGCTGATCGAGGCGCTCAAGGCCAGCGGCACGAAGAACCTCACCGTCATCTCCAACAACGCCGGCGTCGACGGCTTCGGCCTCGGCAAGCTGCTGGAGACGCGGCAGATCAGGAAGATGATCTCCTCGTACGTGGGCGAGAACAAGGAGTTCGAGCGCCAGTACCTCGCCAACGAGCTCGAGCTGGAGTTCACGCCGCAGGGCACGCTCGCGGAGAAGCTGCGCGCCGGCGGCGCGGGCATCCCCGCGTTCTTCACCAAGACGGGCGTGGGCACCATCGTGGCCGAAGGCAAGGAGCTGCGCGAGTTCGACGGTGAAACCTACGTGATGGAAAAGTCGCTGGTGCCGGACGTCTCGCTCGTGAAGGCCGCGATCGCCGACAAGTCGGGCAACCTGCGCTTCAACCTTACCGCGCGCAACTTCAACCCCGCCGTCGCGATGGCCGGCAAGGTCTGCATCGTCGAGGTCGAGAAGATCGTGGAAGTGGGCGAGCTCGCGCCCGACGACATCCACCTGCCGGGCATCTACGTGCACCGCATCGTGCTCAATGCGACACCCGAGAAGCGAATTGAAAAGCGGACTATTACCGAGAAAGCGGGAGCGTAAATCATGCCTTGGACCCAGGACCAGATGGCCGCGCGCGCGGCGCAGGAACTCGAGGACGGCTTCTACGTCAACCTCGGCATCGGCATCCCCACGCTCGTCGCCAACTTCACCGGCGACAAGGAAGTGTGGCTGCAGTCGGAGAACGGCATGCTCGGCATCGGCCCGTTCCCGACCGACGACAAGGTCGACGCCGACCTCATCAACGCCGGCAAGCAGACCGTGACGACCATCAAGGGTTCGTCGATCTTCGGCAGCCACGACAGCTTCGCGATGATCCGCGGCGGCAAGATCAACCTGTCCATTCTCGGCGCCATGCAGGTAAGCGAGCACGGCGACCTCGCCAACTGGATGATCCCCGGCAAGATGGTCAAGGGCATGGGCGGCGCGATGGACCTCGTCGCGGGCGTGAAGCGCGTGATCGTCCTCATGGAGCACGTCGCGAAGAAGAAGGACGGCACCGAGGACATGAAGATCCTCCCGAAGTGCACGCTGCCGCTGACGGGTGTCGGCGTGGTCGATCGCATCATCACCGACCTCGCCGTGATGGACGTGACGCCGCAGGGCCTGAAAGTCGTCGAGCTCGCGCCCGGCGTGACGCGCGAACAGCTGCAGGCCAAGACGGGCGTCCAGCTGCATTGAGCTCCGCCTCCGCGCTCGCCGGCCTCTGGCAGCTTGCCGGGCTGCCGGGGGAGGCGCTGGACTTCGCGGAGTTGGCCGGTAGCGATCCGGTCCTGCCTTCGTCCTTCGCGGTGGGAGCGGCGGCGCAGTCCACCATCGCCGCCGCAGCCCTCGCGGCTTGCGAACTCGGGCACCTGCGGGGAGCACCGCGCCAGCAGGTCAGCGTCGACATGATGCACGCCGCGCTCGAGTGCATCGGCTGGTTCAGCATCGACGGCCGCGTGCCCGACCCCTGGGACAAGTTCTCCGGCCTCTATCGATGCGCCGACGGGTGGGTGCGTGTGCATGCGAACTTCCCGCATCACCGGGACGGCGCATTGAAGCTGCTCGGGCTCGAGCCCGCGGCCGCGGATCGCGCGATGGCGGAGCAGGCCATGCTGTCGTGGAACGCCATCGATTTCGAAAGTGCCGCTGCGGCATCGGGCCTGGTGGCGACCGCGCTGCGCAGCTTCGAGGCGTGGGACGCATCGCCGCAAGGCGCGGCGATTGCGTCGCAGCCTTTGTTCACGATGGACCGGATCGGCGACGCGCCGCCGCTGGCGCTGCCCCCGTTGCGGGCGGAACAGCGCCCCCTGGAAGGGATCAGGGTGCTCGACCTCACACGCATCCTCGCGGGCCCCGTCGGCGGCCGCGCGCTCGCGGCTTATGGCGCCGACGTGATGCTCGTGAATTCGCCGCACCTGCCCAACATCGAGGCCATCGCCGACACCAGCCGCGGCAAGCGGTCCGCGCATGTGGACTTGCGCACGGCGCAAGGGCGTGCGGACATGGACCTGCTGCTCGAGGGCGCTTATGTGTTCATCCAGGGGTATCGCCCCGGGGGACTGGCCGCCCTCGGCTACGGTCCGCGGGAAGCCGCGGGCAGGCGGCCCGGCCTCGTGTATGTGTCGCTCAGCGCCTATGGCACGCAAGGACCCTGGGCGACCAGGCGCGGCTTCGATTCGCTGGTGCAAACCGCCATGGGGTTCAACCTGGCGGAAGCCCGGGCATTCGGCTCGGACACCCCGCGCCCCTTGCCGATGCAGATCCTTGACGAGGCCACGGGCTGCCTCATCGCGATGACCGCGGCCGCTGCGCTGCACCGCCAGCAGCGCGAGGGTGGCAGCTGGCATGTCCAGCTGTCCCTGGCGCAAACCGGGCAGTGGCTTCGCGAACTCGGCCGTGTCGAGGGCGGGCCTTCCGCAGCCCGGCCCTCGATGCAGCCTTACCTCGAAACCGTGCGTTCCGGGTGGGGCGAATTGGCCGGTGTGCGTCACAGCGCGCAACTGTCGCGCACCCCGGCGGCGTGGGTGCGCCCGTCGATGCCGCCAGGGAGCCATCCGCCCCGTTGGGACTGAGCAGTAGGGATCCCGCGCCACGCGCGCGGGCGGTTGGCGTTCGGCTGCTGGGGAAGCGCGCCGACAGGCGCTGTGCCCCTGCGCCTGCACATCCGCAGCGGCGCCCGGTGGAATATCCCTCCATCAACTCGCGCAAATCCGCGCGCGAACCGGAGAAACGCTGTGAACCTCACGAAGTCCCTCTTGCTGTGCGGCCTGCTCGCAGGCGCCTCGATGCAGGCCATGGCCTGCTATACCGTCTACGACCGCGCTGGCCGCGTCGCCTGGCAGGGCGACCAGCCGCCGGTGGACATGAGCCTGCCGCTGCACCAGGCGCTGGGCGCCCGCTTCGAAGCCGGCAGCAGCATGGTGTTCGACGCGTCGACGAGCTGCCCGTCCGTGATCACCGCCTCCCGCCTCGCGCCGGCGCGCGTCGGCTCGACGCTGATCACCGACCAGCGCACGGCGCAGGCGATGAACGTGCCCTTCAAGCCCATGATGGGCGGCCTGGCCCTCGTGGAGCCCCGCGATGCGCGGATGGAGCCCGGCGTGACGGTCCTGCCCTCGCAGACCTTCGCGCAGGCCCGGTCGGCCACGCAATCCATGGGCGCCGGTCCGGCCATCATCCGCGCCCCCGGCTCGGCCATGATCACCGAGTTGCGCGACCAGCCGACGGCCGTGAGCCAGTTCTCGCCGCGCTGATCCCTTGCCATCCATCGCGCCGGCCTGCAGGCTGGCGCGGATTTCCTGCAACGTGTCGCATGCCGCGTGCGCCCGCCACGGGCGCTGCATAGGATCGGGCCATTCCAACCCAACGAGGGCCCGACATGACGACGATTTCCCACTCCTCCCGCCGGGGCGCGACCCTGGCTTTCATCCTGGTCGCCGTCCTGGCGGCCGCCTCCGCCCTGGCCGCCGGTCCGGCGTGGCTGACCGGCTCCGAAACCGTCAAGGGCAACGGCGTCGTGAAGAAGCAGGACCGCGCGCTCGGGCGCTTCACCGGCGTCGCGGTGTCCCTGCCCGCGGAAGTGGAGGTCCGGATCGGCAACGCCGAAAGCGTGACGATCGAGACCGACGAGAACCTGCTGCCGCTGGTGGCCACCCGCGTCGACAACGGCACCCTGGAAATCCGTCCGGTGCGCGAGCGGCTCAGCCTCGAGCCGCGCACGCTCAAGGTCGTCGTCACGGCCAGGCAGATCGAAGAGCTGGCCGTCGGCGGCTCGGGCACCATCACCACGGACCCCCTGAAGTCGAAGAACCTGGAACTGCACGTGGGCGGCTCCGGCTCGATCCACGTGAAGAGCGCCGAAAGCGACAGCGTCTCGGCCGCCATGGGCGGCAGCGGCAGCGTGAAAGTCGGCGGGGGCACGACGCGCAAGCTGGAAATCGCCATCGGTGGCTCCGGCGGGGTCCAGGCCGGCGAACTGAAGGCGGACAAGGTGGAGGTGAGCATCGGCGGTTCGGGCGACGTCACGGTGTGGGCGCGCGAGAAGCTCGACGTGTCCGTCGCGGGCTCGGGCGACGTGAGCTACTGGGGCGACCCGAAGCTGCGCACGGCTGTCGTGGGCTCGGGCAGCATGAAGCGGCTGGGCGCCGCCCCGCGCTGACCCGATTCAGCGAAAGGGCCGGCTCAGGAAGCGCGAGCCGGCCAGGCCGAAGCGCCAGGGGACGTCCATTGCCTTGGTGATCCCGATGCGCGGGCCTTCGATGACTTCATGCGGGCCCTGCGCGGCCAGCACCTGGAAAGGCTTCCGGTCGAGCCGCATCCCGTTGAGCGCATGCGTGATTTCCAGCGCCTGCCCGAGCCGCCCCGGGCCCGAGCACAGCAGCCGCGGATCATCCAGGCCGCGGCGCGCGCGCATCATGTCCAGGCCCTGCAGCGGTTCCACCGCGCGGATCAGCACCCCCGCGCCGTGCCCTTCCTCGCCGCACACGAAATTCAGGCACCAGTGGATGCCGTAGGAGCGATACACGTAAGCGCGGCCGGGCGGGCCGAACATCACGGCATTGCGCGCCGTCGGCCCGGAGAAGCTGTGCGAGGCGGGGTCTTCGTGGTCGTAGGCCTCGGTCTCCACGATGCGGCCGCCGACACCGTCGACCAGCAGCGTCGCGCCGATCAAGGCGCGCGCCACGACCTCGGACCGTCCCGCGAAATCGCGCGGCCGCAGCAGTGCGTCAGGCGGCAAGGGCGGGTTCCTCGTCCGGTTCGTTCTCGCCGAGGAAACCGCCGCTCTGGTGCGCCCACAGGCGCGCGTACAGGCCGCCTTGCGCGAGCAGGGTGCGGTGGTCGCCTTCCTCGACGATGCGCCCGCCGTCCATCACCACGAGCCGGTCCATCGCCGCGATGGTGGAGAGCCGGTGCGCGATCGCGATCACCGTCTTGCCCTGCATGAGCGTGTTGAGGCTGGACTGGATCGCGACTTCCACTTCCGAGTCGAGCGCGCTGGTCGCCTCGTCGAGCAGGAGGATGGGCGCGTCCTTGAGCATCACGCGCGCGATGGCGATGCGCTGGCGCTGGCCGCCCGAGAGCTTCACGCCGCGCTCGCCCACGTGCGCGTCGTAGCCCGTGCGCCCGTGCAGGTCCGACAGCCCGCCGATGAAGGCGTGCGCTTCTGCCCGCTGCGCGGCGAGCAGCATCTCTTCCTCGCTCGCGCCGGGGCGGCCGTAGACGATGTTGTCGCGCACCGAGCGGTGCAGCAGCGAGGTGTCCTGCGACACCATGCCGATGTGGCTGCGCAGGCTGTCCTGCGTGACGTGTGCGATGTCCTGGCCGTCGATGAGGATGCGGCCCGACTCCACGTCGTAGAAGCGCAGCAGCAGGTTCACCAGCGTGGACTTGCCCGCGCCGGAGCGGCCGATGAGGCCGATCTTCTCGCCCGGGCGCACGGTGAGGGAGAAGTCCTGGATCACCGGCGTCTTCTTGCCGTAGTTGAAGTTCACGTGCTCGAACTTCACCTCGCCGCGCGGCACCTCGAGCGGCAGCGCGCCGGGGCTGTCGACCACCACGCGCGGCCGCGTGAGCGTGCCGATGCCGTCCTGCACCGTGCCGATGTTCTCGAAGAGCGACGCCATCTCCCACATGATCCAGTGCGACATGCCGCTGATGCGCAACGCCATCGCCGTCACGGCGGCGACGGCGCCGACGCCGATCTCGCCGTGCGTCCAGAGGAACATGGAATAGCCGCAGGTCGCGATGATGAGCAGCACGACCAGCGAATGGTTGACGATCTCGAACGCGGTGACGAGCCGCATCTGCCGGTAGCCGGTGGTCATGAATTCCGTCATGGCGGCGCGGGCGAAACCCGCTTCGCGCTGCGAGTGCGAGAACAGCTTGACGGTGGAGATGTTGGTGTACGCGTCGGTGATGCGGCCCGTCATCATCGCGCGCGCATCCGCCTGCTTCTTGCCGATCCTGCCCAGGCGGGGCACGAAGTACACGACCGAGATCGCATACAGCACGAACCAGCCGGCGAAGGGCAGCATCAGCTTCGCGTCGAAGCCGCCGGCCAGCGCGAGGATGGTGATGAAGTACACGCCGATGCCGATCACGACCTCGGTCGTCGTGAACACCATTTCGCGCACGGCGAGCGCGGTCTGCATCACCTTGGTCGTGATGCGGCCCGCGAACTCGTCGGAGTAGAAGGCCATGCTCTGGCCGAGCATCAGCCGGTGGAAGTTCCAGCGCAGGCGCAGCGGGAAGTTGATGGCGAGCGTCTGGTGCTTCACGAAGGTGTGCAGCGCGACCAGCAGCGTGCTGCCCGCGAGCACGCCGCCGACGACGAGCAGCATGTGCCCCTGTTCCTCCCACAGCCGCGCCGGTTCGATGTGGCCCAGCCAGTCGACGATGTGGCCGAGCAGCGCGAAGAGCCAGGCCTCGTAGGCCGAGATGCCCGCGCTCAGCACGGCCAGCGCGGCGATGTAGCCGCGGATGCCGTAGGTGCAGGCCCAGACGAAGGGGAGGAAGCCCTTGGGCGGCAGCGCCGGTTCGGCGTCGGGGTAGGGGTGGAGAAGTTTTTCGAAGAAGGGGAACAAAGGGGCTCCGGGGGTACTTCAGGTTTCGGCGACGAGGACTTCGGCGGGGATGCCGAGACCGCGATGAAGCCGGCGGATCATGGCCAGTGTCAGGGGGCGTTTGCGGTTAAGGACTTCATAGACACGGTTGGACTTGCCGATCATGGGTTCGAGGTCCTTGATGGCCAGGCCCGATTGCTCCATGCGGAATTTGATGGCTTCGATAGGGTCGGGGAGGTCAAGCGGGAAATGCCTGGCTTCCCAGGCTTGGATGAGCGTGACCAGGATTTCGAATCGGTCTCCTTCTTCGCTGCCGGGTTCGGGCTCCCTATCGAAAAAGGCCGACGCGGCCTTCAAGGCGGCGCGGTAGTCAGCATCGGTATGTATCGGTCGAACTTCCATGTTCACTCCATGTCGATGGTGAGCGCGTCGATGGCGTCGTACTGCGCATGCGTGCCGATGAATTTGACGTAGACCGCTTCGAACCGATAAGCCACGGCAACCACCAGCCTGAATTCATTTCCCTTGATGTTGAAGACCACACGGTTTCCCGGAAGGAAACTCGCGGAGCTATAGCGCTGCTTGATCTCCTGCGGGGTCTTCCAGGAGCTTTTGCGTGCCTCTTCGGCCCATGCACTCAGGGCTTGTGCGGCACGGGGGTGTTGGAGGCTGAAGTCACGAATCGATTTCAATGCAATCACACGCATGGATTTTAGTCCCAATTTGGGACTTGGTGGTCAGTGGTTTTGGCGTTCAGACTGCTATGGCGAGCCTCGAAAATACTGTATAAAGAAACAGTATTTTAAGCAGTTCGCCGTGCAACCCTTGTGCCTCGCTCCTCCGGTCTCCGTGCCCCACGTCTGGCGCACGCCTGAGCTTGCGCACGTGCATGAGCAACTCGTCGCCACCGGGCACGCCAGGCTGGACATCCACCTGCCCGGCGGCGGCTGGCCCGTGGGCAGCCTGGTGGAACTCCTGCAGGAACCCGCCGGCCCGCACGTCTGGCAACTGCTGCTGCCCGCCCTGGCCCAGGCCGTGCGGCAGAAGGCAGGGCCGGTGGTCCTGGTCGCGCCGCCCTTCGAGCCGTTCATCCCCAGCCTGGCCGCGCAAGGCCTGCCCGGCGAGCGGCTGCTGTGCGTCAAGGCCGGCAAGCCGTCGTCCCGCCTGTGGGCCGCCGAGCAGGCGCTGCGCTGCGCCGACGTGGTCGCCGTGATGGCCTGGCTGCCGCGCAGCAAGAGCGCCGAGCTGCGGCGCCTGCACCTCGCCGCCCAGCAGCATGACAAGCTGCTCTTCGTGATGCGCGGGCTGGATGTCCGAAACGACTCGTCGCCTGCGCGCATCCGCCTGCTGCTCGAAGGCACGGACACGCTGCAGCTGCGCATCCTGAAGCGCCGCGGCCCGCCGCTGGACACGCCGATCGAGTTGCCCGCGCATTCGGCGCGCGTGGCCGCGCTGCTCGCCGCACGCCAGGGCCGCGCCACCTCCCCATCCACTCCCACCCCCGCCATCGCCATACCGGCGCCGGCCTTGTCCCGGAGACCGCATGTACTGGATCGCGCTGCTGCCCTCCCGTGACGAGGAGCGCATCGCCTGGGGCTGGCGCGCATTGCAGTTCACGCCGCGCGTCGCCGAGGTCGATGAGGCGATCCTCCTCGAAGTCTCCGGCTCCGAGCGGCTGTGGGGCGGGCGCGGGCGCCTGCTGCGCGCGCTCGTGAAGGAATGCGAGCCGCTCGCGCGTGCGCGCTGGGCCGCCGGCGAGACGGCGCTGGTCGCGCTCGCGCTGCTGCGCATGAAGCTGCGCGGCGACGGGCCGCCCGAGCACCTCCCGCAGGACTTGCCGCTCGATGCGCTCAGCGCCGCGCGCGAGCACGTGCGTACGCTGGACCGCACGGGCTGTCGCACCTGGGGGGGCCTGCGCGCCCTGCCGCGCGCGGGCGTGGCGCGGCGCTTCGGCGCGGCCTTGCTCGATGCGCTCGACGCGGCGTACGGCGACAAGCCCGAGCGCTACGAGTGGCTGCAACTGCCCGAGGCCTTCGACATGAAGTACGAACTCGCGGCGTTGGCGACGACCGCGCCCGAGCTGATGTGGAGCGCGCAGCGCCTGCTCTCGCAACTGCAGGTGTGGCTGCAGGGCCGGCACCGCGGCGTGCTCGCGCTGGAGCTGGAATGGACGCTGGACCTGCGCCGCCTGAACGGCGTACGGCTGCCCTCGCACGAACAGCTCGTGATCCGCACCGCGCAGCCCACGCAGGACATCGCGCATTTGCGCCGCCTGATGAACGAGCACCTGTCGCGCGCGTCGCTGGCGGCACCCGCGAACTACCTGCGGCTGCGCTCGCTGGAAACCGTGCCCTGGGGCGGCATCAACACGAGCCTCCTGCCGGAGGACAACGTGAAGGGCGAGCGGCTGCATGAACTGGTCGAGCGATTGAGCGTGCGGCTGGGGGAGGGGAACGTGGTGGTGCCGTGCGTGACCGAGGATCACCGGCCGGAGCGGATGCAGGGGTGGGTGGCGGCTCGCGTTGCGAGGGAGCAAGGCACGTCACTTCCTCCCTCCGGCATGCAGGACGCGATCTATCCGCCCTGGCTCCTCCCCGAGCCCCTGGCATTGGAAGTCAAAAGAGACGTCCCCCATTATTTCGGCCCCCTGCGCCGCCTCACCCGCCTGTACCGCATCGAAACGGGCTGGTGGGAAGACGGCGAGCCGGCACTGCGCGACTACTTCATCGCGCGCAGCGAGAAGGCGGGCCTCGTGTGGATCTACCGCGAGCGGCCCTTGTCGCGCACGCTGGAGCACGCGACTTCGTTTCGCTGGTACCTGCAGGGGCTCTATGCCTGAAAGCCATCCCAAGCAATCGCCGCAGGGCTTGGGCGAAGACGACGGCCTGCCGCCCATCCTGCGGGGTGGTCCCGACGGCCTGCCCGCGTACACGGAGCTGCACTGCATCAGCAACTTCAGCTTCCAGCGCGGCGCGTCGCATCCGCAGGAACTCGTGCAGCGCGCCTACAACCTCGGCTACGCGGGCATCGCGATCACCGACGAATGCTCGGTGGCCGGCGTCGTGCGCGGGCTGTCCGGCTGGCGGCAGCACCAGGAGCTGATCGAGCGCCTGGAAAAGGAATCGCCGGACGACAGGCGCAAACGGGAATTCACGCTGCTGTACGGCAGCGAATTCCTGCTGGAAGGGTTCCGCCTCGTCGCGATCGCGCGCGACCTCGAAGGCTGGGGCGGCCTGTGCCAGTTCATCACCCACGCCCGCATGGCCGCGCCCAAGGGCGAGTACGACGTGAGCTGGGAGGAAAGTGACTTCACGCTGCTGCAGGGCTGCGAGATCCTGCTCGCGCCGCTGCGGGAGAGCACTCTGGACGCGGATGCGCTGCAAGCCCGCCTCGTGCAATGCCGGGCGCTCTTCGGCCGCGCGCTGTGGCTCGCCGTGGAGCTGCCGCACCTCATCGACGACGACCTCTGGCTGGCGACCTTGCAGGAAGCCGGCGAACGCGCGCACGTGCCGCTGGTGGCCGCGGGCGACGTGCACATGCACGTGCGCTCGCGCAAGCCCCTGCACGACGTGATCACCGCCGTGCGCGAAGGCCGTCCGGTGCGCGAATGCGGCATGGCGCTGCAGGGCAACGCGGAGCGCCACCTGCGCCAGCGCAAGCGCATCGCGTCCAGTTACCCGCCGGAAGTGCTCGCCGCCACGCAGGAGGTGATGCGCCGCTGCCGCTTCGACCTCGAGGAGATCAAGTACGACTATCCGGAGGAAGCCGTCCCCGCCGGCATGACGCCCACCGGGGCGCTGCGGCAGCTCACCTACGAATCGGCGAACGAGCGCTACCGGGGCCGCATCCCGGAGCGCATCGTCACGTGGATCGAGAAGGAGCTCAAGCTCATCGCCGAGTGCAAGTACGAGATGTTCTTCCTCACGGTGCACGACATCGTGCGCTTTGCGCGCAGCCAGGGCATCCTGTGCCAGGGCCGCGGCTCGGCCGCGAATTCGGTGGTGTGCTATTGCCTGGGCATCACCGCGGCGGACCCGGAGGATTCGCACCCGCTGCTCGAGCGCTTCATCAGCGTGGACCGCAAGAACGAGCCGCCGGACATCGACGTGGACTTCGAGCACGAGCGCCGCGAGGAGGTGATCCAGTACATCTACGGCAAGTACGGCCGCGAGCGCTCCGCCATCGCCGCGGTGGTGATCAGCTACCGCACGCGCAGCGCGATCCGCGATGTCGGCAAGGCGCTGGGCGTCGACGAGCGCCTCGTCGACCTCTTCGCGAAGGACCACCACTGGTTCGACGACCGGCTCGCGACGCAGCGCCTGCAGGAGATGGCGGCCACCGCGGGCGCCGCGATCGCGCCGCGCGACGCCGCGCTGTGGATGCACCTCACCGAGGAGCTGATGGGGTTTCCGCGCCACTTGAGCCAGCACGTGGGCGGCTTCGTGCTGACGAAGACGAAGCTCACGCGCCTCGTGCCCGTGGAGAACGCGTCGATGAAGGACCGCTCCGTCATCCAGTGGGACAAGGACGACCTGGAGGACATGGGCCTCATGAAGGTGGACGTGCTCGCGCTGGGCATGCTCACCGCGATCCGCCGCTGCATCGACTTCGTGGCGCTGCGCCGCGGCAAGCCCTTCACGCGCTACGACATCACGCATGCCGACGAGGCCACCTACGAGATGATCCGCCGCGCCGACACGGTGGGCGTGTTCCAGATCGAGAGCCGCGCGCAGATGTCGATGCTGCCGCGCCTGAAGCCCAAGGTCTTCTACGACCTCGTGGTGGAGGTCGCGATCGTGCGGCCCGGCCCGATCTCCGGCGGCATGGTGCACCCGTACCTGAAGGCGCGCGACCGGCGCGACAACGGCGAAGTCATCGAATACGAGCGTTCCACGAAGGACGGCGCCGAGCCGCGCCTGAAGAAGGCGCTGGAGCGCACGCTGGGCGTGCCGATCTTCCAGGAGCAGGTGATGGAGATCTCCATGCTCGCCGCCGGCTTCAGCGCGACCGAGGCCGATTCGCTGCGCCGCGCGATGGCCGCATGGAAGCGCAAGGGCGGCGTGGAGCGCTTCGAGGAGCGCCTCATCGGCGGCATGCTGAAGGAGGGCTACACGCGCGAATTCGCGCTGCGCATCTTCGAGCAGATCAAGGGCTTCGGCGAATACGGCTTTCCCGAAAGCCACGCCTACAGCTTCGCGCTGCTCGCCTACCAGAGCAGCTGGCTCAAGTGCCACGAGCCGGAGTGCTTCCTCGCGGCCATGCTCAATTCGCAGCCCATGGGTTTCTATTCGCCCTCGCAGCTGATCCAGGACGCGAGGCGCGCCGGCGTGCAGGTGCTGCCCCCCGATGTCTCCCACAGCGACTGGGACTGCACCCTTCAATGGGGGTCGGATTCCAATTTCCCCGATTCGAAACCCGCTGTCCGCATGGGCCTGCGCATGGTGGGCAGCTTGAGCGAAGCGGCGGGCCGCCGCATCGAGAAGTGCAGGGGGCTCGGGCCGTTCCGCAATACCGAGGACCTCACCTTGCGCGCCGCGCTCGACATGAAGGACCTCAACGCCCTGGCCGCCGGCGACGCGCTGATGTCGCTCGCGGGCCATCGCCGCCAGCAGGTGTGGGATGCGGCCGCGCAGCGCCGCGCGCCCGAGCTGCTGCAGGGCGCGCCGATCAACGAAGAGGCGCTGGAGCTGCCCGCCGCGCGCGAAGGCGAGGAGATCGTGTTCGACTACGCATCGCTCGGCCTCACGCTGCGCCGCCATCCGCTCGCGCTGCTGCGCCCGCGCCTGGCGAAGATGAAGCTGCTCAATGCCGACGAGCTGCGCGACCTGCCGAGCGGCCGGCGGGTCGCCGCCTGCGGCATCGTCACCGTGCGCCAGCAGCCGCAGACCGCCAACGGCACGATCTTCGTCACGCTGGAGGACGAGACCGGCCCCGTGAACGTGATCGTGTGGCGCAGCGTCCGCGAGGAGCAGCGCGACGCCTTGCTGCGTTCACGATTGCTCGCGGTGTGGGGCAAATGGCAGCGCGACGAGGAGAGCGGCAACGTGCGCCACCTGATCGCGGAGCGGATGGAGGACCTGACGCCGCTGCTCGGAAGGCTGGGGGAGCTGAGCAGCAGCAGCCGCGATTTTCACTGAGACCGTTACTTCAACTTCGGCGCCCGCCGGTGCCGCGTTCCCTGCTCGTACGCATAGGCCAGCCCGAGCAACTTCCCCTCGCTCCACGCCGTCCCCACGAAGCTCAAGCCGACCGGCAGGCCCATCGCGGCGCCCATCGTCACGCTGATCGTCGGGTAGCCCGCAACCGCGGCGGGCGACGAGCTCGACCCCTGGAACGAATCGCCGTTGACGTGGTCGGTGAGCCAGGCGGGCGAGCCGGTGGGGGCGATGATCGCGTCGAGCTTGTGCGCGGCCAGCACCTCGTCGATGCCCGCGCGCGCGAGGCGCCGCGCTTTCTCCGCGGCCTTCGTATAGGTCTCGTCGGTGAGCGGCCCCTTGGACTGCGCCTTCTCGAACAGGTCCTGCCCGAAATAGCGCATTTCCTTGACGGCATTGCGATCGTTGAATGCGATCACGTCGGCCAGCGACTTCACCGGCGCACCTTGCCGCTGCGCGAGGTATGCGTTGAGATCGGCTTTCAGCTCGTAGAGCAGCACCTCGAGTTCGTCGTCGTCGTAATCGCCGAGCGAGCCGAAATCCGCGGGGTCCACGATCTCCGCTCCGAGGCGCTTCAGGTCCGCGATCGCCTGTTCGAACAGGCGGTCGGTGTGGGGGCTGTACCCGGTGACCTTCTTGCGCGCGACCCCGATGCGCGCACCCTTGAGCGCGTCGAGCTTGAGGAAGGCGCGGTAGTCCGCCTCCACGTGGCCCTGCGCGGCCTTCGTCGCCGCGTCGGCCGCGTCGACGCCCGCGATCGCGCTGAGCACGGCTGCCGCGTCGGCGACGTTGCGCGTCATCGGCCCGGCCGTGTCCTGCGAGTGCGAGATCGGGATGATCCCCGAGCGGCTCACGAGGCCCACCGTGGGCTTCATCCCCACGAGCCCGGCGACGCCGGACGGGCACACGATGGAGCCGTCGGTTTCCGTGCCGATCCCGACGACCGCGAAACTTGCCGAGACGGCGGTCCCGGTGCCGGAACTCGATCCGCACGGGTTGCGCTCGCCCGCATAGGCGTTCTTCGTCTGGCCGCCCACCGCGCTCCAGCCGCTGCTGGATTTGCTGGAGCGGATGTTCGCCCACTCGGAGAGATTCGTCTTGCCGAGGATCACCGCGCCCGCGTCTCGCAGCTTGCGCACGATGAACGCGTCGCGCTGCGCGCGCGTCTCCGCCAGCGCGAGCGACCCGGCGGTGGTCGGCATGCGGTCGCCGGTGTCGATGTTGTCCTTGAGCAGCACGGGGATGCCGTGCAGCGGCCCGCGCAGCTTGCCGGCCTTGCGCTCCCGGTCACGTTCGCGCGCGATGGACATCGCTTCCGGATTGGTTTGCAGGACGGCGTTGAGCGCGGGGCCGTGCGCGTCGAACTGCCGGATGCGCGCGAGGCTGGCCTGGGTGATCGATTGCGCGGTGGCGCGGCCCGCCGCCATGTCACGTTGCAGCTGGTCGACCGAGGCTTCGACGATGGAGGTCGCGGCGTGGGCCGTGGTGGCGGCGAGCAGGAGGACGCCCAGGAGGCGAGGGGACCGGGAGTTCATCTTCGCGGCCTTCACTTCGCGGCGTACCGGCGCAGGAAGGCGAGCATCTTTTCCTTGTCGTAGGTCTTGTCGGCTTCCAGCAGGCCGGTGTTCTGCGATTGCAGCAGCTTGCCGTCCGCATCCAGCACCATCAGGTGGGGATAGCCCGTGATCCTGGGCCAGCGCGAGAGGAGGGCTTCGTTCTTGTTCTGGGGCGACCAGTTCACCTTCACCCACACGTACTCCGATTCGACGATGGACTTGACATCGGCGTTGTCGTTCACGAAGCGGTCGAGGATGTGGCACCAGGAGCACCACTCGCCGCCCACGTCGACGATCACGCGCTTGCCCTGCGCCTTGGCTTGCGCAGTGGCGGCGGCGACGTCCTTGGCGGCGTCGCGGGACGGGTCGAACTTCGCCGGCAGGTCGGCGGCGAAGACGGTGGAGGAGAGGGCGAATGCGAGGACGGCGATGGCCGTCCGCAGGGGGGAGGCGAAGGACTTCATGGGAAGCATTTTCCTCCACGTGACCTGGCCGTGTCACTGGAGCGGGTGATGGGAATCGAACCCACGTCTAAAGCTTGGGAAGCTGCCGTTCTACCATTGAACTACACCCGCGAACTGGCCCGGATTTTAACCGGTTGCGCCCACGCTTCCTTGCAAAGCGGATCAGCTATAAATGGACGGCTTCGCGATGGCGCGGCCGACCGACCGCCTGCGCCGCGTCCCCTACGTGCACCATCTGGAAGCCGCAAATGCTATCTGCCGATGATTTCGAGAAACGGCGCGCAACGCTGGTCGACGCCGGGCGATTCAGGGCGGCCCGGGCACTGGAGGAGCAATATCTCCGCGACCATCCACGCGACATTTCCGCCTATCGCAAGACCGCCGAGACGCTTGCTGCCATGGGGAATTACGCCGAATCGGTCCGGCAGCTGGAGCTGGCCATCGCGATCAAGCCACAGGTTCCCGGCTTGAGGAAGGCGCTCATCGTCAACCTGAAGCGCGCGGGATCGAGGGAGCGAGCCGCCGCCGAGCAAGGGCTGCTGGATGAATTGCTCGCCGTCCTGGAGCGACAGCGCTCAGGCACCAGGGAAGCGGATGCCAGCCTAGCGAAGGCCAGGAGCGCGATAGGGGCAGGCGATTGGACGGACGCTTTCCGCCTGGTCCACGCATGCGAACAGCAACCGGAGTCCTCCCGGGCTCTGATGTTCAGGCTCCATTGCCTGGTGCATGGCTGGGCCGCGGCGCTCCGGCTCGAGCAGAACCTGGTGCGCGAACTCGGGCTCGACGCGCCATCGCGGCTTCCCCTCGGACTGGCGATGCTCGGGATTCGCGCCCGGCTGTCGCTGGGTCTTTCGCGGGAAGGCCTGGACCTGGCACGCGGCGTTGCGGATGCCAACCCGGCGGAAGTGCAGCCCCGCATCCAGGTGGCCAATGCCCTTGCGCAGTTGGGGAACCATGCCGAAGCTATGACGCTTCGCATGGGCTTGTGGAACGACGGTGAAGCCGCCATGTTGCTTCCGGTGATCGCGGGCTTCGTGACGCTTCGCGACATCGAGGCCGGTGACGCCTTCCTCGCGTCGGCGGAGGGCCGCGGTCGGTGCCCCGATCCGGTGGCGCTTGGACGGGCCCGCATCGCCCTTCATCGCGCCAAAGGCGAGCACGATGCGGCGTTCGAGGCCACATTGGCCCTAGAGGCCCACCTGGACGAAGCGGAGTACGCGAAGGAACTGGCACGCCAGGCGTGCGACAGCCGGCGCAGCGACGTCCTCAATACGTTGCTCGAAAGGCTGGTCGGGTGGGCCGCCAGCGCCTCGCACCGAGCCCTGTACCTCAAAGCGGGGCCCCAGATCCTGAGGGCGCACTTCGCCTGCCTGTTGAACGCCGGCGCCATCCGTCCGTCCATGCAGGCGCTCGAAGCCGAAGTGCTGTCTCCCGCAGGCAGCAACGACATTGCGGGCATCCTGCTGGCGCAGGGCGAGTACAGGCGCTGCGAGGCGTTTCTCCAGGCCGCGGTTTCGCGGTTTCCATCGATACCGGGCTTGTGGACCAAGCTCCTGACCGCGCTCGGCCTGATGGACGACCAGGTGGCCCTGGCAAGCGCGCGCGCGCAATTGAAGGCCTGCATGCCGCCGACCGTCGCACTCGACATCATGGCGGGAGGCAGTGCCAACGCGTGGGATGTCGGCCAGCTGCCCGAGCTGCTCGAGCATGCGCTGAGTTCGCCGAACGCCAACCTCCAGGAACGGTTCTTCGTCTCGATGAGACGGCTCACGTTCGAACCCGGGCAGATCGCGGGCGCCATCGAGACCACCGTGGCGCGCAGCTCCGCGCTCAATGCGTCGCGCCTGCAGTTCATCATGAGCTATTCGCGCGACCGGCAGCTGTGGGACTCGTCGGTGACGACCCCCGTTCCGTTCTCTGCCTTCCAGGAGTCCCGTCGTGTCTCCGCCGCGCAGATCGCCGCGTCGCTGGCGCGTTGCGTGTCCGGGGATGCGGCGAGGGAGTTGACGCCGGTCGGCCGGCGCTGGATGGAAGATTGCATCGGCTTCGGACGCCGCATCGAGGCGGGCGCCGACGTCGCACTCATGCAGACCGCCGACTCCTTTGCCGACTGCGTCGCGCTGGCGCGTGTGTTGATCGAGCGCATCCGGTTGCGGCAACCCACATCCGCCCTGCGGATCGGCGATGGCGAAGGACACATGCTGCCGGCGCATCCGTTCGTGGCCGACAGGGTGGACGAGGATCGCGCCTTCATCCAGAACATCTGGTGGGGAGCGGGCCGGCTCACGCATCGGCGGGCCGAACGCATCGAGGAGGATTTCCGGCTGGCGCTGCGCCGGTGCGACATCATCGGCGTCGTCCCGCCATGGCGGTACGTGCGCGACACGCCAACGAAGGGTGAACTGATCCCGCAACACAGGGGGATCTTCAACAGCCTGGCGTATCTTGCCGGATCGGCCGAACGTATACCGGTGGCAACTTCAGCGCACTTCCATCATGACCTGCATATCTGGAACCTGTGGGGCGAGATTTTCGGCGCGGTGCGCAGCGTCTCGTGGATCTCGTGCCACGACATGTCGGAGTACCTGCGCAAGGCGCGCGGCGTCGCGACGCGCCAGCGAATCCTGATTCCGCCCGAGCAACGGTGGGCGGGCCTGTTCAAGACCCGGGCTCCGGGGGATTCCCGGCCGGAAACGCTGCTGGACCTGCATGACGACATCTGCGCGGCGATCTCCCCGCTCGAAGGCGAGGTTTACCTGGTCGCCGCAGGCTTCCTCGGGAAGTTGTACTGCGACCTGGTTTGCCGGCGGGGTGGCATCGCGATCGACATCGGCAGCCTCGCGGACTACTGGATGGGATTCGCCACGCGGGACTATCGCCTGGACCAGGAAGCGGATGTCGCGATTTCCAGCACATTCGTCACCGGCCACGATCTTCCCCGGACCGATACGCGCGAGCGGATCCTGGGCATCCCCGGCGCGGTGCGCTCCACGCTCGACGGACGGTACAACATGGCCACCGAAGAGGATGCGCACGCGGCGGCCAGTGTGCCGCGACACCAGCGACTGTTGCGAATCGTCGGCCATCCTCGCTGTGCGTCCGGCTTCATGGCCACGCTGTTCTCGGAACACGGGCTGGAGATCGGGCATGAAGTGCTGCTCAAGGATGGCATCTCCAGCTGGATGAGTGTCGTCGCCGACCTCCAGTATCCGTTCGGTGAGAGTACGCTCGATGGCATCGATTTCGAGCACACGCTGCTCCATGTTCGCGATCCGCGCGACGCGATCCCGTCCATCGTCCTGGAAAACGGCATTGCGCGCTCTTTCGCATTCCGTCGCCAGCACATCCTTCGCGCGACAGGGGAGGACATTGCGCGGTACGACAGGCCGCTGGAGCGCGCCACGGCGTCTTACGTCCACTGGCACCGCATGGCACTGGACCTGCAGCCCGAAGCCGTCATCCGGGTGGAAGACGCCGCCGAGGCGGTTCCCCGCTACCTGTCCGGCTGGTATGCGCGAGACACTTCCGGGGCAACGCGGCAAACCGCGGGTGTCGTCGGGTACAACGCCACCCAGAACACGCGACGCTTCAGCCAGCCCAAACCCAAACCGGGCCGCGGCGACTGGCTTTCGATGTCACCCGCCCTGGTCGAGGCGCTGGATGGACTCTGTGAACGGTTCGGGTACGTCCGGCCGTGGATGCACGATGCCGGGGCCGGGACGCCGTAGCTCCCGGCCCCATGTCACACGACGATGAAGTCGGTGGCATGCAGCTCGCTCACCGACACGCCGACGAGCTTGATTGTGTAGCCCGCGCCCAATTGGACGACCGCGCCGGTGGACGTATCCGTCGCGAGCGCCAACACGTCGGCGCCGCTCGCGAGGGAGAGGCCGTTGATGTCCGCCGCGACCTGGATGCGGTCGCCCTGGGCCACGGCGAAGTCGACCACGGTGTCGTTGCCGCTCGCCGAACCGAACACGAAAGTGTCCGCGCCGCCGCCGCCGTTGAGCCTGTCGTTGCCGCCCAGGCCCACGAGCGTGTCGTTGCCGCCCAGGCCCGCAAGGGAGTCGGGTCCGGCACCTCCGGTCAAGGTCTCGGCGCCCGTGGTACCCGTGAGGTTCAGACCCGGCGTGTTGTTGATGACCACGGTGCCGCCGGAGGCGCGCGAGAGGTTGCCTGCCGCATCGGTGGTGTAGAGCTTGTAGCTGCCGTCCGCGAGACCTGCCAGCGACAGGCTGGTGTCCGTCCCCGCCGAGGCGATCGGGGTGGTGTTCCAGCTGGCATCGGCGGCGCCGGTGATGCTGGCCAGGCTCGTGACCGTCACGGACGCATCGACCAGGTACGCGTTACCCGTTTCGCTGCTCCTGACGACGGCCGATCCGGTGTTGTCCAGCGCGGCGGAGGCGAGCGTGGCAGCGGGGGCTGTGCTGTCGATGACGACGGAGCCCGTGGAGGCGGCCGACAGGTTGCCGGCGACGTCCGTGGTGTAGAGCTTGTAGGTTCCGCCGGCCAGGCCCGCGGCCGAGAGGGCCGTGTCGGTGTCGGCCGAGGCGATGGCCACCTTGTTCCAGCTGGCATTCGCGGCACCGGTGATGCTGGCCAGGCTGGTGACCACCACCGAGGTGTTGACGAGATAAGCGCTGCCGGCTTCCGAGCTCTTCACGGTCACGGAACCCGTGTTCGCAATGGTTGCTGCAAGCAGCACGGCGGTGGGCCCGGTGTTGTCGACGGTCACCGAGTTCGCGGAAGCGGCGGACAGGTTGCCGGCGGCGTCCGCCGTATAGAGTTTGTAGGTGCCTTCGACGAGCCCGGCGGCGGACAGCGCGGTGCCGGTGTTGGTTGCCGTGATGGGGACTGTGTTCCAGTTCGAATCCGCAGCCGCCGTGATGCTCGCGAGGCTGGTGACAGCGACCGAGGTGTTCACCAGATACGCGTTACCGACCTCGGTGCTTCTCACGGCCGCCGAGCCGTTCGAGGACACCGTGGCCGCAGTCAGGATGGCCAACGGTGCACGGTTGTCGATCACGACGAAGTCCGTCGAGGACGCGGACAGGTTGCCGGCGGCATCCGCGGTGAAGAGCTGGTAGCTGCCGTCGGCGAGACCGCTGGCCGACAACACCGTATCGCTGTCGGCCGTGGTGATGGCGACCTTGTTCCAGCTGGAATTGGGCGACGCGGTGATGCTGGCCACGCTGGTGACGGCCACGGACGTCTTGACCAGGTAGGCCGTTCCGGGTTCAGTGCTGCGAACGGTGACCGACCCGGTACTCGCAATGGAAGCCGGCGTCAGTGTCGCCGTGGGTTCGGTGCCGTCGACGGTGACGGACCCCGCCGACGCGGCCGACAGGTTGCCCGCGGCATCGGTGGTGTAGAGCTTGTAGCTGCCGTCGGCCAGTCCCGCCACGGGCAGCGCCGTGCCGGTGTTGGCCGCGGTGATGGCGACCGAGTTCCAGCTCGCGTCGGCTGCGCCGGTGATGCTGGCCAGGTTGGTGACCACCACCGAGCTGTCGACCAGGTAGGCGGTGCCCGGCTCGTTGCTCCTGGCCGTGGCCGAGCCGCTGCCGCCCAGGGTCGCGGTGGTCAGCGTGGCGGTCGGTGCATGGTTGTCGATCACGACCGAATCGATGGAGGCCGACGACAGGTTGCCGCCCCCGTCGACGGTGTACAGCTTGTACTCGCCGGCGGTGAGGCCCGTGGTGGCGAGCGGGGTATCGGCATTGGCGGCGCCGATCGCGACCTTGTTCCAGCTGGAACCGTTGGCACTCGTGATGCTGGCCAGGTCCGTCACGGCCACGGTCGTCTTCACGAGGTAGGCGGTGCCCTTCTCGGTGCTGCGCACATTCGCGAAGCCGGTGGCGGACAGCGTGGCAGGCGTCAGCGTCGCGGTCGGCGCCGTGTGCACCACGATCGAAGCGGTGTCGCCCAGCGACCCGTCGGCGCCGGGCGCGAGCAGCGTGAGGACCGCGTTGTTGCCCGCGGCGTCCCGGATCGTGGCGCCGTTGAGCGCCAGTGCCGAGGTACCGGTCACGTCCAGGTCGTTGGTGTCGTCGCTGGCCGCGACCGTGTAGGCGAAGGTCAGCGTATTCGTGCCGGAGCCGCTCACGTAGACCGCGGTGCGGTCGATCGCGCCCGTCTCCAGCCGCAGCGTGGGCACGCCGTGGGAGATGTCGACAGTCACGTTTTCCGAGAAATTGACCGACAGCGTGATGACGTCGCCGGCCGTGTAAGCGCCGTCGGCGCTCACGGAAACCAGCGGCGCGGTGAAGGTGCTGGCATTGAGGAAGAAATACGTGTGCCCGTTCTGCGCACCGACGAAGGCATCGAGCTGCCCGTCGCCGTTGATGTCCACGATGACCGGCTTGGCATGCGAGCCGACGCCGGTGAGGCCGTAGGGACTCGACACGGGCGCCGCGAACGCGGCGTCGGTCGCGGTGCCGGTGTTGAGCAGCAGGTAGGTGTCGCCGTACCCGATGCCGATGAACAGGTCGAGATCCCCGTCACCGTCGATGTCCGCGAAGGTCGGCGCCTCGTAGTATGCGCCCAGGCTGATGCCGAAGGGGTTGTTCCCCACATACTGGAATGACGGCAACGACGTCGTCCCCTGGTTGAGGAAGAAGCTGATCCCGCCGCCGTAGGCGCCGAGAAAGGCATCCAGGTCGCCATCGTTGTCGATGTCGGCAAATGTTTCGCTGGTGTTGTAGAAGACGCCTTGCAGGCCGAAGGGATTTCCCACACCAGGCTCGAAATTCGGCGCGCCTGCGGTGCCCGAATTGAGAAAGAAAACCGTGTTGCCGTAGGCTTCGCCGACGAAGGCATCGAGGTCGCCGTCGCCGTCGATGTCCGCGAAGCTGGGCGTCGAGCCGTAGTTGCCGACGCCGGTCAGGCCGAAGGGATTGGTCCAGTCCGCGGCGAAGTGGGGGCTGGTGGTGCTGCCGTCGTTCAGGAAGAAGTGCGTGTTGCCATAGAAGTCGCTGACGAAGGCGTCGAGGTCGCCGTCATGGTCGATGTCCGCGAACGTCGGGCTGGCAAGGGATGGCACGTCGCCGAGGCCGAAGGCATTGTCGACCGGGCTGGAGAACCCCGGCACGCGCGGCACGCCCGCCGTCGGCGCCGTGCTGTCGAGCGTGACCGAACCGGAGGCGACGGCCGACAGGTTGCCCGCCGCGTCGGCGGTGTAGAGCAGGTAGGTGCCGTCCACCAGGCCGGTCGCGGCGAGGTGGGTGTCCGTGTTCGCGGCGGTGATGGCCACCGCATTCCACTTCGCACCGTCGGCGCCCAGGATGCTGGACAGGTCGGACACGGCGATGTCCGCGCTCACCAGGTAGGCCGTGCCGGTATCGGTGCTCTGGACGGTGACCGAGGCGGAATTGTTGATGCTCGCGCTGGTCAGCGTGGCGGCCGGTCCCGTGTTGTCGATGGTGACGGATGCCGCGGAAGCGGCCGAGAGGTTGCCGGCGGCGTCCGTGGCATAGAGCTTGTAGCTGCCTTCGCCGAGGCCGCTGGTTGAGAGGTAGAGGTCGTAGTTCGCGGCGTAGATGGAGGTCTCGTTCCAGTCCGCGTCGGCGGCGCTGGTGATGCTGGCCAGGTCGGTCACGACGACGGAGCTGGCGACGAGGTAGGCCGTGCCGACTTCCGTGCTTTGCACATGCGCGTAGTCGTTGCCGGACAAGGTCCCCGCTTCCAGCGTGGCGCCGGGGGCCACGTTGTCGATCACCAGCGATGCCTCGTGGCCCAGCGAAAAGTCGGTGCCCGGTTCGGCCAGCGTGAGAAGCGCGTTGTTCCCGGCGGCGTCCTGGATGGTCGCGCCGTTCAGCTGGAACGCGGTGCTGCTGGTGACGTCCAGGTCGCCCGAGGCGTCGCCCGCCTGCACGGTGTAGGTGAAGGTCAGCGTGCTCGTGCCCGAGCCGCCGCTGTAGGTGGCGAATCGATCCGTGGCGCCGGTCTCCAGTTCCAGCCTCGGCGCGCCCCCGGTGGTGTCGACGATCACGTTCTCGGAAAAAGTCACCGTGATCGAGATGACGCTGCCGGCGCGGTAGCTGCCGTCGGGCGTGTTGCTGGCGACCGGGAGGATCGAGCCGCCGGTGCTGCGGAATTCCGTGATGTTGCCGTTGAAGGAACCGACGTAGACGTCCAGGTCGCCGTCGCCGTCGAGGTCCGCAAACGCGGGAGAGGCGTTGTAGCCCACGCTGCCCAGGCCGTATGCGTTGGTGATCGGCGCGGCAAACACAGCGTGGCTGGCCGTGCCGGTGTTGACGAACAGTTCCGTGGCGCCGCCGCCGTAGCCGACCAGGGCATCGAGGTCGCCGTCGCCGTCGAAGTCCCCGAAGGTCGGGGCGGCGTAGCTGCCGACATCTTCCAGGCCGAACGGATTGGTTGAAGGTGCGGCGAAGACAGGGGCACTGGCGGTGCCGGTGTTCTCGAAAAACAGCGTATCGCCTGCCCCGTCGCCGACGAAAGCATCGAGGTCACCATCGCCGTCGATGTCCGCGAACGCCGGGGATGCGTAATAGCCCACATTCGCCAGGCCGAATGGGTTGGCGGTGGGCGCGTCGAACGCCGGGGCGGAGGCGGTGCCGGAATTGAGGAAGTATTGGGTATCGCCGTATCTGCCGCCGATGAAAGCGTCCAGGTCGCCATCGTTGTCGATGTCCGCAAAGCTGGGGCCAGACTGGTAGTCCGTCGTCGTCAGGCCGAAAGGATTGAAGCTGGTCGCGAGAAAGGACGGGGCGGAGGCCGTGCCTTCGTTCAGATAGAACTGGGTGTAGCCCGGGTACTTGCCCGCAAACGCGTCCAGGTCCCCGTCGTGGTCGATGTCGACGAACGTGAGCTTGACCGCATTGCCCGTCCCGCCCAAGCCGTAGTTATTGATGATCGGCGAGGCGAACAGCAAGGGGCCCTGGGGCCCGGTGCCGTCGATGGTCACCGTCCCGGAGGACGGCGCCGACAGGTCGCCGAACGAATTGACCGCATACAGCTTGTAGCTGCCGTCGGCCAGGCCCGCCAGCGTCAGCGCCGTGTTGCTGTTGGCGGTGGCGATGGGCACCTGGTTCCAGTCGCCATCGGCCGCGCCCGTGATGCTCGCGAGGTCGGTCACGTGAACGGACGTCTTGACCAGGTAGGCGGTGCCGGTGTCGGTGCTCTGCACATTCACCGATCCGGTATTGGACAGGGCGGCCGTCGCGACCGTTGCCGTCGCCGACGTGTCGATCACGAGCGCCGCGTTGGCGCCGAGCGAGCCGTAGGCACCCGGCGCGGCCAGGGTCAGGATGGCGTTGTTGCCGGCGCCGTCCCTGATGGTGCCGCCGTTGAGCGTCAGTGCGGATGCGCTGCTGAAGTCCAGGTCCGCCGCCTTGTCGCCGGGCATCACCGTGTAGGTGAAGTTGAGCGTCCCGGTGCCGGAGCCGCTGCTGTAGGTGGCGACGCGGTCGATGGTGCCGGTCTCCAGCGCGAGCGTGGGCGTGCCGCCTGCGACGTTGACGATCACGGTTTCGGAGAAGGCGATGCTCAGCGTGATGACGCTGCCTGCGTGGTAGGTGCCGTTGGCCGTCGGTGTGGTGACGGGGGCGACGAAGGTGCCGGTGTTGAGAAACACCTCCGTGTCGCCGCTGAAATTGCCGATGAAGGCATCCAGGTCGCCGTCGCCGTCGATGTCCGCGAAGCTCGGGCTGGCCTGCTGGCCCACGCCGGACAGGCCGGAGCCGTTCGTCACGGGCGCGGCGAAAACCGGGGCCGTGGCGGTGCCGGTGTTGACGAACACCTGCGTGTTGCCATCGCTGCGCCCGATGAAGGCGTCCAGGTCGCCGTCGTGGTCGAAGTCCGCGAAGGCGGGATTGGACTTTCCACCGCCCCCGACGTTGACCAGCCCGTAGGGATTGTTCTGGGCCGCCGAGAAGGAGGGACTGCCGGCGGTTCCCGTGTTGAGGAACATCTTCGTGTTGCCGTCGCCGGTGCCGAAGAAGGCATCCATGTCGCCGTCGCCGTCGATGTCGGCGAAGGTCGGCGTGGCGTAGTCACCCACGTAGGCGAGGCCGAAGGGATTGCTCACCGGGGCGTCGAAGGGAAACACGGGCGCGGACGCCGTGCCCGTGTTCTGGAAGTACAGGATGTTGTCGAACGCAAGGCCGAGGAACGCATCGAGATCGCCGTCGTTGTCGATGTCCACCAGGGCCGGGCTGCTATAGGCATTGGCGTTCGATGACGCCAGGCCCAGGCCGTAGGGATCGATGATCTCGGGGCCGAAGGCCGGGCTGGTCGCCGTGCCGTTGTTGAGGTACAGCAGGACCTTGCCCTGGTAGTACCGGCCGCTGTAGGCGTCCAGGTCGCCGTCGTGGTCGATGTCCGCGAAGGCGATGCTCGCGATCTGTCCCGTGTCGCTGATGCCGAAGGGGTTGGTCAGGGGGGCCGCGAAAACGAGTGTTCCGTGGGGGGCGGTGGTGTCTGGGGCTGCTGACATGGCGATGTGCTCCTGATCGTTACTACTTCTGGACCGTGGCGGCCGTACGCATTTCCGGGGTGGGTTCCTGGCGGACCAGCGCGATGCGAGCCGATCTCGACTCGCCTGCGCTGTCCAGGTAGGGATTCAGGTGCTTGTGCAGCACCCGCATGAATTCGTCGTTGCCGACCTGGACCGCCGCCTTGGCGAGCGGGATCCCGGCGCGCTCCTGGCGGATGAAGGCTTCGGCGAGCAACGCCAGCCCGCGGCCGCGCCCACGGTGCGAGGGTGCGACGTACAGGCTGGAATAGCGCACGGTACCCGCATCGACCCGATGGGCGATGAGCCAGCCGGCCAGCGCGCCCTCGTGGCGCAGGCCCAGGCTGGCGGAGGGCTCCACGCCCTCGAAGGTGGCGGGGGGCAGCAGGTCGCGGGGCGCTGCCAGGCCCTTCGCGGCGGCCAGGTCGCCCGCGGTCGCTTCGACCCAGGGGAAGCACTCGTAGGGAGGCTGGAGCGCATAACGTGTTTCCCAGCCGGTGCGGGCCAGCCGTGCGGCGCTGCCCTGGACCAGCACGAATCCGGTTTGCGGCGCCGACCAGCCCAGGCGCGCGAGCAGGGGCTCGAACGAAGCGGCCAGCCCGGCGTTGCCCGCGTAGTGCACCACCGCCTCCTGCGCGCCATTCTCGGCGAGCAGGCGCTGCAGGTTCAGCAGCAGGCGCGTCGCCACGCCTTGCCGGCGAAAGCCCGGCTCCACCATGAGGGAGCAGAGACGCGCACCACGATCGCCCAGGCGTTCCGCCAGCGCGAGACCCACCATCGTGCCGTCCGCCATCGCGGAGATGCCCATCAGCTCGCCCTTGAGCGCCGCGAGCCCGCGGCTGCCGGGCGCCAGCGAAGGAAAGGTGAGGCCGGCGTAGGGCGCGAGATTCTGCGGAGAAAGCTGCAGCACCCGCTGGTAGCGCAGCGCCGCACCGGGCATGGGCAGGCCGGCCACGGGCGGGGGCTTCGCTTGATGGGGGTTGCCGCTGGGCGCCTTGGGGCGCACCGTTACCAGCGGGTCCTGCCCCGGCAGCTTCACCAGGCAGCGGATGTCTTCGGCCTGCAGGCCCAGGGCACGAGGCTGGCGGCAACCGGGCAGGGCCACCACGTCGAACAGTTCGTCGATGGGCTCCGGCAGGTCGAGCTGATGCAGCACGGCCCCAGTGTCCAGGTCGATGACGCGCAGGCCGCAGCTGCCTTCAGGCACGCCGGCGTCGTGCAGCCGCTGCTCCAGCGGCAGGCCGGTGAATTGCGGCGAGCGCAGCTTCGAGAGACCGACGACAGCCGTGCGTCCCACGAAGGCCAGCCCGCGTGCGAAGCCCGGCAGGAAGCACAGGGGCACGAAGCGTTCGCCTTCGATCCAGCCCAATTCGCCGGTGCCCGAATTGAGCAGCCAGAGCTTGCCCTCGTGCCAGCGGGGCGAATGCGGCATCGACAGGCCCGTCGCGGCGATCCGGTTGGACGGAATGTGCAGCACCACGCCGCCCCCCGTGCGCTCGTCGCGCCAGCCGGCCACGCGGTTGTCGGAGCCGCAGGCGGTCGCCCATGTCGGCACGCCGTCCACGGCCGCGACACCGTTCAGGTGGCAGCGGTCCTCCGCCGCGAGCTTGTCGACGAAAGGCGGCTGCCACACGGGCGCGAAGCTGCTGCCCGGCTGGAGGGTGGCGAGGCAGCTGAAGGCGGTGTTGACGAAAAGGGGGCTGCCATCGGCCTGCAGCACGAGCTCATGCGCGTTGACGTCGCCCGTGGTGAAGCTTGCGGCCGGCACGTACAGCCGGTCGCCGCCTTCGTGCAGTTGGCCGGGCGCGAGGAAGTTGTCGAAGCGCCAGACCTGGAAGCGGCTGGCCATCCAGAGGCGATGGCCGCCGGGAGAGTCGTCGACGCACAGGCCCATGGGCCGGTCGAACAGGCGTTCGTGCAGCTTGAGCGAATCGTTTTCGCCCCGGCCGAGGAAGATCAGGCGGTTGGCGCGATAGGTCGAGCAGGCCAGCGAAACACCCATTTCGCGCAGCCACGCGCCCAGACCGTCCGAACCGATTGCCGTTGACATGGGGGCCGCCCCTGTTGGTTACCGCGAAAACACCTCGGTCCCACATGGCAGCGGAGGAAATGCCAACCCGAATCGCGCGACTCTACATGAATCGTTACGATTTCCAAAGCCTTATTACAGGTCACGGGCGCGTCAATGCACCCCGACGTCGGACGGTGAGGCCGTGTATCGCGTCCCGGCTCATCCACCCTCGCGTGCCGTCACGGCCATGTCCTTCAGCAGGGACTCGAGTGCCGCGGGAGGCGCGGTGTCGGTGCCTCCCATCGCGCCGAGCAGCTTGAGCACCTGCGCGCGCTTGCCCGCCACTTGCGCGATGACCTCGGCACGGGACGCCGGTTCTATCGGCGGCATCGCTATGCCCGGGGGAATCGCCGCGCGCCTCACCGCCACGAGATAGAGCAGCAGGGCGGTTTCGACGAGCGCCACCAGCAGTTCGTCCCTCGCGCCGCGGCTGCGCAGGATCGCGTGGACGAAGGCCGTCCCGCCGCCGAGCGCGGCCCCCAGCGCCGCCGCGGCGCCCAGCGTCATGCCCCCCGCCATCACGTCGATGCCCAGCCCGGCGGCCGCGCCGCCGCCGGCGGCCGCAATGGCGGCATCCTTCGCGGACACGGGCGCGTCCAGCCTGAATTCCTCTCGCAGCTGCTCCTGCAGGTGCGCCGCGTCGGCCGCGTCGGCGCCGTGGATGTCGAGAAGCGACGCCAGCGTGTCGTGCTGCAGCACGAGCAGGCGCGAGAGCGCTTGCTGCAGCGCGGTTTCGCCCTCGCTGCCCTTGCCGCCCATCGCGCCGAACCAGTCGCGCCAGCCCTTCTCGGGAATCGTCCTCAGTTCGATCGCGCTATTGCGCAGAAGCCGGGCGAGTTCGCGCATCGCGCGCGTGAGCCGCCCGGCCTCGATGGCCTCGCGCGCCTCCTTCAGGCGCAGGAATCTCGCGCCCCGGTAGTAGTCCGGGAGGACGCGCTCGATATCGTCGAGCAGCTGCTTCTCGCCGCGCCATCCGCGACGCATCGCCCCGTCCGGCACCATCACATAAGGCACGCGCAGGGCGGCCAGCAGGGGTCCGCGCTCCTTCACCGCCTGCGTGTCGCGGGCCGCGACCAGCAGCACGTCGAAGCGGGCGCGCGCGCCCTCGGGGGGGCGCAGGTCGTCCAGCAGGCCGGCGCTTTCCCATCGGATTTCGTCGCCCTGCGCGGTGGAAGCCCACACGCCTTTCGACGCGCTCCCCTCGATTCCGCCCATGCGGAAGTGGTGGACCAGCGCCTGGAGGTCCTCCTCGTGCTGGCCGGCCAGTCCCAGGGTGACGCGCACCGGCCGGACACGCGCCAGGACCTGCGCGAAATAGTCGGAGCCGAGGTCGACGCGCACCCTGCGCGCGCCCACCCGTGCGCGCCAGTGCGCCCATGCGGCCAGCACGAGCCGCGGCAGCACCACGACCACGGCGAGCAACTCCAGGTAGAGAAAGACCCAGTGGCGCGCGTCCGCCTGCCGGGCCTCGCGCCCGGGGGCGAACATCATCCGCTCGACGTCCGCCAGCGTGAAGCCCTGCACGGGAAACAACGCGACGACGGGCGAGAAGAAGAATCGAAGCACGCGGTACACGTCCACCGGATCGAGCAGGGTGCTGCTCCAGCCGACGTCGTAGCGCTGCACCAGCCCGCCGATCGCGATGGACAGCGCGAGCCCCAGTCCCCAGGCCGCGGCGCAGGTGTGGAGCACCTCCTTGCCGCGCTGCATCTGCAGGCCGCGCGTGGCGCCGAACCACAAGCTGCGAAAGCGCGTCGCCACCTCGGCGCGCACGGTGCCGAAGCGGCCGCGCCTGCGCCAGAACCCGGCGGCGCCGCGATACACCGCCTCCGCGCGTTGCGGCCACGCCCATTCCGGATGCCAGAACGTGCCCACCAGCAGCACCAGGTACATGCAGAGGTTCCACGCCACCACCGCCAGCAGCGGCGGCGAGAGCATGTTCACGCGGTCCGCGCTGCTCACGCGGTCCGCCAACACGCCCAGCACGAGGACGGCGAGGGGCAGCCCCACCCTCACGAGATCGCGGCCGGCGCCGGGCGCGTCGAGTGCGGCGACGCTCGCAGAAGGCTCACCCCGGCGCCGCACGGCGTCGATCATGCGGCGGGACCGCTCGTCCAGGAAACGGATCACATCCACCGGCCCCGCTTCGGGCACCTGCCCATGCGAGGCGATGAGCGCCTCGTGGTCGATCGCGCTTCGCTCGGCGTGGCTCAGCAGTTTGTCCTGCGTGTCGGCCTGCTCGATCGCCTGCATGAGCACCAGCCGGCGCGCGAGCGCTTCGTCGAGGGTGGCGTCGTCGGAAACTGCTTCGCGCATCCGGCCGATTATGCGCAGCGGGGGCGGTCCCGGGGGCTCAGCGCGAACCCGCCGCGATCTCCCGCAGCGCCGCTTCGATTTCCGGCCGCAAGTCCGGCAGGCGCATGTGCGCAAGTTCCAGCAGCGGATATTTCTTCGCGAGTTTCGCGGCCACGAGGTAGCCGATGAAATAGCCGCTGCGTACCGGCACGTCGGGAATGCGGGTGCGTCCCGCCACGAAGAAGCGTTCGTAGTCGACGCGCGAGGTCGAATCGAGCCGGCCGAGGATGTCGCGCGCGAGCTGGGGCGCGAGGCCGTGCGCGCGCTCCGGCATCCCGCGCGGCAGCCCGAAGATCGAGACCTCGCCGGCCTGCGGGTTCAGGGTGCGCGCCACGTACACGGCCAGGCCCTCGGCCCACAGCGGCGAGACGAGCTTGCCGCCCGCGCCGCGGCCCATGCCGCGCGATTGCCGGTGGTAGAGGTGGAAGAGCTCGTGGTGGAAGAAGGGCTGCGGATCCGCGTCGGTGCCGTAGACGAAGGCGATCATGTCGATCCCGAAGAGCAGCGCCGGCTTGCCGTTGACGGGGCGCACGACCCCGTCGAAGGCGCCGAGCGAGTACAGGAAGTAGATGTCGCCGTCGTAGGCGAGGTCGGGAAACACTTCGCGAAAGCGCGTCTCGTACCGCCTCATGTCCTTGCCGATGGAATCCGACAGCCGGCGCATGAGTTCCGTCTGCCCCGAATTCATGGCGCGGATGCGTGCGTAGCGCGTGGCGACCTGTTCGCTGAAGGGCTTCGATTCGTCGATCGAGAGCACGCGGGGCGTGTAGACCGCCGGATGGCGCGCGATCACCATCTTCTCGAAGAGGGCCGCCTGGCCCGCGTCGTTCAGGCCCTGGGCCATCGCCTGGTCGAAGAAGGCCCAGTAGTCGGGCATCAGGTTGATGACGCGGTAGGCGGGTTCGGCCGCGAGCGCCGGCGACACCGCGAGCGCGGCGGCGGCGAACAGGAACCCGCGCCGCGTGAGGAGGCTCGTCATGGGCAGACCGTCAAAAGCACGGATTATTCACCCGAAACTTATAATTGAAGGTTCCGCCCGAAGTACCTCCTCCAAGCACCCTGATGACCCAGCCCCAATTCACCGTCGCAGACATCCGCAAGACCTTCCTGGACTTCTTCGCGTCCAAGGGGCACACCGTGGTGGCCTCGAGCCCGCTCGTGCCGGGCAACGACCCGACGCTGATGTTCACCAACTCGGGCATGGTGCAGTTCAAGGATGTGTTCCTGGGCACCGACAAGCGGCCGTATGTGCGCGCGGCGTCGGTGCAGGCCTGCCTTCGGGCGGGCGGCAAGCACAACGACCTGGAGAACGTGGGCTACACGGCGCGCCACCACACCTTCTTCGAGATGCTGGGCAACTGGAGCTTCGGCGACTACTTCAAGCGCGATTCGCTCAAGTGGGGCTGGGAGCTGCTCACGCAGGTGTACAAGCTGCCGGCGGACAAGCTCTGGGCCACGGTCTACATCGACGACGACGAGGCGTACGACATCTGGACGAAGGAGATCGGGCTGCCGCCGGAACGCGTGGTGCGCATCGGCGACAACAAGGGCGCGAAGTACGCCTCGGACAACTTCTGGATGATGGCCGACACCGGCCCCTGCGGCCCCTGCTCGGAGATCTTCTACGACCACGGCCCGGAGATCCCCGGGGGCCCGCCGGGCTCGCCGGACGCCGACGGCGACCGCTACATCGAGATCTGGAACCACGTGTTCATGCAGTTCGACATGCAGCCGGACGGCAGCGTGAAGAACCTGCCCGCGCCCTGCGTGGACACGGGCATGGGCCTGGAGCGCCTCGCCGCGATCCTGCAGCACGTGCATAGCAACTACGAGATCGACATCTTCGACGCGCTCATCAAGGCGGCCTCGCGCGAGACGGGCGAGAAGGACCTGGAGAACAAGTCGCTGCGCGTGATCGCCGACCACATCCGCGCGACGGCTTTCCTCGTGAGCGACGGCGTGATTCCCTCGAACGAGGGCCGCGGCTACGTGCAGCGCCGCATCATCCGCCGCGCGATCCGCCATGGCTACAAGCTCGGCAAGAAGTCGCCGTTCTTCCACAAGCTCGTACCCGACCTCGTGAAGCTCATGGGCGAGGCCTATCCCAAGCTGCGCGCCGACGAGAAGAAGATCACCGAGACGCTGAAGGCCGAGGAAGAACGCTTCTTCGAGACGCTGGAAAACGGCATGCAGATCCTGGACGCGGCGCTCGCCGGCGGCCAGAAGGTCCTGCCGGGCGACGTCGCCTTCAAGCTGCACGACACCTACGGCTTTCCGCTCGACCTGTCGGCCGACGTCTGCCGCGAACGCGACGTGACGGTGGACGAAGCCGGGTTCCACGCCGCGATGGACAAGCAGAAGGCGGCGGGCCGCGCGGCCGGCAAGTTCAAGATGGACCGCGCGCTGGAATACAGCGGCGCGGGCAACGTCTTCACCGGCTACGAGAAGCTGGAAGCGCCCGCGCGCGTCGTGGCACTGTACAAGGAGGGCGCGTCGGTCCAGCAACTGGAAGAAGGCCAGCCCGGTGTCGTCGTGCTGGATGCCACGCCGTTCTACTCGGAGGCGGGCGGCCAGGTCGGCGACAGCGGCACGCTGTCGGCCGAGGGCGTGCAGTTCGGCGTGGACGACACGCAGAAGATCAAGGCCGACGTCTTCGGCCACCACGGCACCATGACGCAGGGCACGTTGAAGGTCGGCGACGCGGTGAAGGCGAGCGTCGACATCGCGCGCCGCCAGGCGACCATGCGCAACCACAGCGTCACGCACCTGATGCACAAGGCGCTGCGCGAGGTGCTCGGCGAGCATGTGCAGCAGAAGGGTTCGCTGGTCGATGCGGACAAGACGCGCTTCGACTTCGTGCACAACCATCCCGTTACCGACGCGGAGATCCGCGAGATCGAAAAGCGCGTGAACGAGGAGATCCTCGCGAACCAGCAGACGCAGGCGCGCGTGATGGAAATCGAGGCCGCCAAGGCCACCGGCGCCATGATGCTGTTCGGCGAGAAGTACGGCGACACCGTGCGCGTACTGGACATCGGCTCCAGCCGTGAGCTGTGCGGCGGCACCCACGTGCAGCGCACCGGCGACATCGGCTTGTTCAAGGTCACCGGCGAAAGCGGCGTCGCCGCGGGCATTCGGCGCATCGAGGCGGTGACGGGCGCCAACGCGCTGGCCTACCTGCAGGAACTGGAGTCCACGGTGTCCAGTGCCGCGGGCACGCTGAAGGCCGCACCGACGGAGCTGCAGGGCCGCATCGCGCAGGTGCTGGACCACGTGCGCTCGCTGGAAAAGGAAGTCGCGCAGCTCAAGGGCAAGCTCGCTTCCTCGCAAGGCGACGAACTCGTGGCGCAGGCCGTGGACGTGAAGGGCATGAAGGTGCTGGCGGCGCGGCTTGAAGGCGCGGACGCGAAGACCCTGCGCGACACGATGGACAAGCTGAAGGACAAGCTGAAGTCCGCCGCCATCGTGCTCGCGGCCGTGGATGGCAACAAGGTACAGATCGCCGCCGGCGTCACCGCCGACCGCATGGGCCAGGTGAAGGCCGGCGACCTCGTGAACTTCGTCGCGCAGCAGGTGGGCGGCAAGGGCGGCGGCAAGCCGGACATGGCGATGGCCGGCGGCACCGATGCGAGCAAGCTGCCCGGCGCGTTGCAGTCCGTGCAGGGCTGGGTGACCGAGCGGCTCTGAGGCCGTCTGCGCGAACTCAGGGACTCGGTCGCTGCGGGGGAACCTGCATCGCCGGTCGCGGGCCCGCTGCCGGCACGTGGGGCAGGATGGCCGGGTCACCCGCGAGGTAGCCGGCCAGCGCGGGCGGCAGCGGCAATGAAGCCCGTTCGAAGTACATCGCCACCATGATCGCCATGGTCCGGTGGATGGCTTCGTTGCGATAGGTGAGGTCCGCTCGCGAGAACCGCACCAGCGGGAACGGGTTCGCTTCCCACACCACGGGCGCCCCGTCGGCATCCAGGCCATAGTCGAACGCGGCGAAGTCCAGGCCCAGCGCTTCGCATGCGCGGTGGAAGAGGCCGTGGTGTGGCGAAGGCGCCCCGATGTAGTCGAGCTCGTCCTGCCGCGTCCGCGGCGTCGTCACGCGCTTGCGCCCGCGCGTCACCCAGTCGTCCGAGACCTGCACGTGATGGGGAACGCCCCGCGAACCGGCCACCACGTAGCGGTATTTCCGGAAGAGCCCGTCGTCCGGGCTCGCCACATCCAGCAGTTCCACGGCGATGGGGCGCCTGAAGGTCTCGACCGGCAATGTGCGCGCCTCGGCGGGACGCCGCGCGGGCAGCATGCGGCTGCCGTGGCCCCAGTCCTCGCGCACGAAGAGCGGGAAGCGCAGGCCCATGAAGTGCTTGCGGAATTCAGCCGGGTCCACGATGCGTTGCACCCGCGCCGTCTGGAGCCCGGCGCGCCGCATGAGCAAGGCGCCCCTGGACTTGCCGGCGTTGGACAGTTGGTCCACCCGGTTGATCACGGGCACGCCCCGGGCGTCGCAGGCGGCAGTGAGCGCCAAGGCGAGACGGTAGCTGGACATCGACCACGCCTGCACCGGGTCCTGCAGCCAGAGGACCACCGCGGCATGTTCGGCGGCGGGCTGCTCGATCTCCCCGAGCAGGCGCAGGTCGAAGGTGTCCGCGCTGGATGGCAGGTTGACGCGGATCCAGTCCACCACTTCGTCGTAGAAGTTCCGCTCGCGGGTCGGATGGACGATGAGCAGGATGCGGGTGCGGCGCGCATCGTCCGGCGTGTTCGATGCGGCTTCCATCCTTCCTAGTCCCGAACCGGAGCCCGCTCCTCGCCGCCGTCTTCCCGGCGCGCGGCGAAATAGCCTTGCACGTAGCGGCGCAGCCCGGTGCCGGCGCCTGCCCAGCGCCACGCACCGTCACGTCCGGGCGCGAGATCCCGACGAGGGTCGTAGTCGTGGGGCGCCAACCCCGCGTGCCGCGCGGATGCGTGGCGGTCGGCGATGTTCCCGTGCCACAAGTGATGCAGGCGGCCTTCCAGGTGAGGCAGCCTCCCGGCCGATACCGCGCGGACGCCACGGGCCCACTCGCGGTAAGCGGTGCGCTGCGCCGTGTTCATCCGGTGCAGCTCCATCACCACCTCGGGACAGCCGAGCGCGGCGCCGGCGAAGGCCGTATCGCCGCCGCCCACGATGCAGCGGTCGTAGAGCCCGTGCGTCTCGAGCCAGGCGCGCCGGGCGGCCCACGCCATCCCCGGCGTCGGGGTCCCGGACTCGCGGCGCATGCAGGCGCTCAGCGGCGCGCCTGCGTCGCTCGCGACCGGCATGCAGCTGGCCAGCGAAGGTTGCTCCCAGCCGCGCCGGTCCGCCTGCAAGGCATCGACGTCCGCATCCGGCAACGCATGCCGCACCGTCCGGAACAACTGGACCAGCGTGTTGCGCTCGAGCAGGTCCCCGGCTTGCAGGGGCCAATGCGGGTCTTCGAAGACGACGTCGCAATCGACCCACGCCACGAACCGGCAGGAGGCGGGCAGGGATTGCAGCGCGCGATTGAGCAGGCGTTCCTTCTGCCAGAGCAGGTCGCCGTCGCGGCACTGGACGAGGATGTCCGCGTCCCCGCGCGCGAGGTGCGGACCTTCCCCGAAGGACAGTTCGACGGCGAGCAAGGGCGCGCGCAGATGGCGCCTGAAGTGACGGTAGTTGTCCAGCCGCCGCCGCGAACCCAGCGGGTTGAAGTAGCTCGTGATCGCCCACAGCGGGGCGTTCATTTCGGCATGTCGCGTCTTCACGCCCGCAACACCTCGGGCATGCCGGCCGTGCGAACCATCGTGAGCCCGTCGCCGTACGGCAGGTCGACGACCTGCAACCCCTGTCGGCCGCGCAATTCGTCGATGAGGTGCCGCACGCGGTGCTCGTACACCTTGTCGTCGCCGTAGATGCGCGAGGGGCGCACCCGGATGCTGTCGTGGAACAGGGCCACGCCATGCGCGGGCACCGACGGCCGGAACGACTCGTAGTCGAAGCGCGCCTGCTCTTCGGAGTGATAGCCATCGATGAACAGCAGGCCGACCTCCCCGAGCGCGCTGTAGCGTGGCGACGCCACGAACTCCTGCGTGGTGAGGCGGTGGTGGTCGATGTTGTGCAGGCCGAAGCGTGCAAAGTACGCGCGGACGGCGGCGGGGTCACGCCAGAAGTCGTCGACCAGCGATGGGTCGATGAACAGCACGCGCCCCTGGCCGTTGTCCGCCAGCGCGCGGGCGATCACCATGGGAGCAAACCCCCGCCACGAACCGATGACGACGGCGAGCTCCGGCTTGATCAGCCGTGCAAGGCCGTAATAGAGCCACCCCAGTCCCAGGTCGGCCTGGTCCGGGCGCTGGGCGTGGCCCATGGCGGCAAGTCCCTCGGCCGCCAGCAATTGCCCGATCCATGCATCCAGGGGGATGGAGGGTTCGGGCCGCATCGGGGCAGCCTAGCGGACGATTTTCCCGTCGGGCGTGATCGTCACGAGGTCGATCGCGCGCACCGAATCGCGCACGCCGGCGCGCAGGTTGATGCGAAACCCCCCGACGTCGTAGTCGTTCATCGTGCCCATCGCCTTTTGCAGGCTCGCCTTGTCGAAGCCCTTGCCCGCGCGGCGCACCGCTTCGGCCAGTGTCTTCGCGGCGATGTAGCCTTCCAGGCTCTCGTACGACGCCGTCTGGTCGGTGTTGTCGATCGCGGCGAGGTATTCCTTGACGATGGGTGTCGTGGAATTGCGCGGCGAGGGCACCACCTGCGACATCACCACGCCGCCGATGTCCTTGCCGAGCGTCGCGAACAGCGGGTCGATGCCGACCACCGAGAAGTTCATGAACGCGCCCGCATAGCCGGCCTTGCGCATCTTGCGGATGAAGGCAGCCGTGGTGTTGAACAGGGACACCTGGATGATGGCATGCGGCTGCAGCTTGAACAGCGCGGCGACGGCCGCATCGACCTTGTCGCTGTTGACGGGCACGACGGCCGAGCCCACCAGCGGCGGCAGCTTCTGTTCGGCGAGCGCCTGGTTGACGGCCGCGAGACCGGCCTTGCCCATCGCGTCGTCTTCCGCGAGCACCGCGATGCGCGTCTGGCCCAGCGTGGCGCAGTGGCGCACCATCTTGAAGGCTTCGTCGGCCATGCTGGGCCGCACATGGAACACGTGCGCGTGCGAGGCGTCGCGCAGTTCATCGGAAGCCGCGAAGGGCGCGAAGAAGATCGCGCCTTCCTTGGCCGCGACTTCGGCGGCCGCGTGGCTGCTGCCCGTGCCGACGAAGCCGAAGAGGATGTCCGCGCCGTCGTCGAGCAGCTTCTTCGCATTCGCGGCGGCCTTGGCGGGCACGTAGCCGTCGTCCATCTGCTTGAGGTCGAAAGAGTAGCCGGGGTTGTTCTTGCGCGCGTTGAACGCGTCGAAGAAGACCTTGGCGCCTGCCGAATACGTGGTGCCGATCTGGTCGGCGGCGCCCGTGAGCGGCACCGATTGGCCCACCACGATCTTGCGTGCCTTGCCTTGCGCGAATGCGGGACGCAGGGCCGCCAGGGCGAGTGCGGCGGCAGAACCCGCGAGCACGAAACGTCGATTTGTATTCATTTGTGTTTTCCCTCTCTCCAACGATTTGCAAGTTCGATGCCTGACATTACTCCCGCCCCGCCCGCGCGGTCAACGCCTGCGAAATACCAGGTCCCACACGCCGTGCCCCAACTTCAGTCCGCGATTCTCGAACTTCGTGAGCGGGCGGTAGTGCGGACGCTCCGCGTAACCGGCCGCCGTGTTCTGCAGGAGCGGCTCGGCGCCGATGACCTCCAGCATCTGCTGCGCGTAGGGCTGCCAGTCGGTCGCGCAGTGCAGGTAGCCGCCCGGGGCGAGGCGCGACGCGAGCTTCGCGACGAGCGGCGGCTGGATCAGTCGGCGCTTGTGGTGCCGCAGCTTGTGCCACGGGTCCGGAAAGAAGATGTGCGCGCCCGCGAGCGACTGCGCGGGCAGCATGTGTTCCAGCACCTCCACCGCGTCGTGCGCGACGATGCGGATGTTGGTGAGCCCCTTCTCGCCGATGCGCTTGAGCAACGCGCCGACACCGGGCTCGTGCACTTCGCAGCACAGGAAGTTCGTCCCGGGCATCAATTCGGCGATGTGCGCGGTGGCTTCTCCCATCCCGAAGCCGATTTCCAGCACGACGGGTGCGTCGCGCCCGAACGCGGCGGCGAAATCCAGCGGCGCCGCGCGGTAAGGAATGATGAATGCCGGGCCGAGGGTCTCGAAGGCCTTGGCCTGGCCGGTGGTGGTGCGGCCCGCGCGCCGCACGAAGCTGCGGATCGCGCGGGGATGCGTCACGCCCTCGGGTGCGGCGCCTGGTCCGGGAGGACTGCTGGGATCGGTGTCTGTCACCGTGCCGATTGTAGAAGGCGCCACTGTGCCACCCACGCGGCGAGGGCATCGGCGCGCGGGCCTGCGTGCGCGGCGAGGCCCAGCGCGGCTGCGGCGGCGGACAGCACCGTCATGGGATCGCTCGTGTCCACGGCCTGCGCGCCGTTCTGCTTGGAGAGCTTCTCGCCGTTCGCGCCGAGCACGAGCGGCGTGTGCAGGTACGCAGGCGTCGCGAAACCCAGCGCCCGCTGCAGCTGGATCTGGCGCGCGGTGTTGTCCGCAAGGTCTTCGCCGCGCACGACGTGCGTGATGCCTTGCGCGGCGTCGTCGACCACCACCGCGAGCTGGTAGGCCCACAAGCCGTCCGCGCGCTTCAGGATGAAGTCGCCCACCTCGCGCTCGACGTCCTGATGCTGTGCACCCAGACGCCGATCCCGCCACGCGAGCAGCCCGGGCTCGACGCGAAATCGCCACGCGCGTGCGGGCTTGCCTTGCAGGCCGTCGCGGCAGGTGCCGGGATAGACGAGCTCCGCATGGCGTTGGTGGGGATGGCCCATGGCCGCGAGCGCGGCTTCGATGTCCTTGCGCGAGCAGGCGCAGGGATAGGCGCGGCCCTGCGCCGTGAGCTGTTGCAAGGCTGTCTCGTACGATGCGCCGCGTCGGGACTGCCATAGCGGCGGCTCATCCGCATGCAAGCCGCAATCGGCGAGTTGCCGGAGGATGTGTTCCGCGGCGCCAGGGACGCAGCGCGGTGTGTCGACGTCTTCGATGCGCACCAGCCAGCACCCCGACTGCGCGCGGGCATCGAGCCAACTGGCGAGTGCAGCCACCAGGGAGCCCGAATGGAGCGGCCCCGTCGGCGAAGGCGCAAAACGTCCGACGTATGCGGCCCGCACGGTTGTCACTTCTTGGGCTGCGCTGCCCCCCGAGGGGGCCTTCGCGCCTTGGGGCGGCCCGGCGGCGCTCACCGCCTCCCCCTCAGGCGGCGTGCACCGCCAGCGCGAGCTCCAGCCCGGACACGAACGCGTCTTCCACGCGGTGTCCCAGGCACCAGTCGCCGCACACGCCGATGCCGCTCTTGCCGTCCCACAGGTGGCTGCGGCCGAGCGGCTGCTGCGTCTTCGCCCAGCGCCAGCGGTGCATCTGCACCAGCGAGGGCTCGGCGTGGATGCCGGTGATTTCCGCGAAGGCCTTCAGCAGCTTGCCCTGCACGCGGTCTTCGTCGTCGCCGAGGTGTTCCTGCGACCACGCGGCGCTGGCCTGCACCGTCCAGCGCTCCACCACGCCGCGCCCCGGCTTGGACGATTCGCGCGCGAGCCAGGCGATCCGGTGGTGCGTGCTGAGCGCCGCATTCCATTGCGGGCCCAGGTGCGTGAGCGTCGGCTGCACGGCCTGCGGAAAGGCCAGCATCATCGTCCAGCAGGGCGCGACTTCCACGTGCTCGATGTGCGCCGCGAGCTTCGGTGCCGTCGTGGCGAGCAGCCCGCCCGCCAGCGCGGCGGGCATCGCCAGCAGCACCGTGTCGAAGCCGGGGTAGACATGCACCGAGTCGCCGGGGCCGGTGGTCGCGAGCTGCCATCGGCTCGCATCGAGCGCGTCGCGTTCGATGCGGGTCACGCGCGTCTCCAGCTCCAGCCGGCCCGCCGCCGCGAGCGGCTGGGCCCAGTAGCGGGGCAGGGCGTCCATCGAGGGCACAGGCACCCAGTGCGCCTCGTGCCCGGGCAGTGCGGCTTCCGCGACGCGCCCGTGCGGGTCGAGCACGCGGACCGCATTCGCGCTCCACGGCTTGCACGCGCCCGGCGCGGTGGCGAGCGCCTGTTCGAAGCGCCTGTCGCGGATGGTGAAGTACTGCGCGCCGTGGTCGAAGGTGCCGAAGGGCGAGTCGCAACTCGCGACGCGGCCGCCGGGGGTGGCGTTCTTGTCCAGCACGGTGACGTGGTGGCCGGCTTGCGCCAGGGTTCGCGCGCAGGCCAGGCCCGCGATGCCTGCGCCGATCACGGCGATGTTTCTGGTTTTGCTGGACATTGCGGCCATTGTGACATCAGGCCCTGGCATGCCTCTGGAGCAGCGCCTGGCGCGTGGTCTTGCTCTCCAGTTGCGCGAGCCACCACTGCAGCGCGCGCCCCGGCGCCGGCGTGCTGCGCCACGCATACGTCATGCGCGGCGCGCGCACGACGCTGCGCGCGATCACCTTGACCACGAGCCTGCCCGTCTCCACGTAGGGCCGCGCCATGGGTTCGGGCACGAAGCCGCCGCCCAGCCCGCGCAGTTGCGCATCGAGCTTCGCGCCCATGGAAGGCACCGTGAGCACGTCCTGGCCCGCCAGCAGCCCGCGCGTCACGGCGACGCCCTGCCGCACGGAATCGGCGACGGCGATCGCACGGTGCCGCAGCAGGACGTCGTCCGGGACGGGATCCGGAACGGCCGCGAGCGGGTGGTGCGGCGCGACGACATAGACGAAATTCAGTTCGCCGAGGCTGGCCGTCTGCAGGCCGGGGAAATTGCCCGGCTCCACCGCCACGCCGATCGCGAGGTCGGCCTGCCCGGTGACGAGCGCTTCCAGCGTCCCGGAGAGCGATTCGTCGCGCAGCCGCAGCCGAGTGGCCGGCGCCACTTCCAGGAATGCCTGCGCCAGCTCCATCACCGTGCCGCAGGAGATCACCGTGTCGACGGCGACGGTCAATTGCGACTCCCACCCGCTCGCCACGCGCTTCACGCGGTTCGCGACGGCATCGATTTCCTGCAGCAGCCGCCCGCCCTCGCGCAGGAGCTCGGCGCCAGCCTCGGTGAGGCGCGCCTGCCGCGAGCTGCGGTCGAACAGCAGCACATCCATCGCGTCCTCGATCTGCCGGATGCGGTAGGTGACGGCGCTCGGAACCAGCCCCAGCTCGCGCGCGGCGGAAGCGAAACTGCCGGTCAGGGCCACCGTCTGCAGCAGCGCAAGGGCATCGGGCGTCAGGGCTTCCCGGGCATTCATAATTTTTGAATGATGCCATCAAACCCGGGCGCTCGGCCGGGGACCTTCCCGCCCCTACATTGGATGCATCACACGGCAGAAAGGCCCACGATGCTCACACTTCGCAAATCCTCTGAACGCGGCTTCGCCGATCACGGCTGGCTGAAGTCCTTCCACAGTTTTTCCTTCGCGAACTACTACGACCCCGAGCACATGGGCTTCGGCAACCTGCGCGTCATCAACGAGGACCGCATCGCCCCCGGGCGCGGCTTCGGCACGCACGGCCACCGCGACATGGAAATCATCAGCTACGTGCTGGAGGGCAACCTCGCGCACAAGGACACGCTCGGCAACGTGAAGGGCATCCCGCCCGGCGACGTGCAGCGCATGAGCGCGGGCACGGGCGTGCAGCACAGCGAGTTCAACCATGCACCCGACCAGACGACGCACTTCCTGCAGATCTGGATCGAGCCCAACGTCACCGGCATTCCCGCGAGCTACGAGCAGAAGAGCTTCGCCGAGGCCGACAAGCGCGGCAAGCTGCGCCTGGTCGCTTCGCCCGACAGCGCGCAGGGCTCGGTGCTCATCCACGCCGGTGCGCGCCTGTACGCCGGGCTGTTCGACAGCGGCGAAAGCGCGTCGCTGGACATCGCGCCGACGCGCAAGGGCTACGTGCACGTCGTGCGCGGCGAGGTCGAGGTGAACGGCCAGCACCTGCGCGCAGGCGACGCGGCTATGCTCGAGAACGAATCCCGGATCGCCATCTCCAACGGCAAGCAGGCCGAGGTGCTGGTGTTCGACCTGGAAGCGTGAACCCTTTTTTCAACCCCTGACTTCACCCACGAGAAAGCTGTTCCATGAACTCCAACAACTCCTTCCAGGACACTCTTGCCCTCATCGGCCGCGTGCTGATCGCCTGGCTGTTCGTCCCCTCCGGCTTCGGCAAGATCATGGGCTTCGCGGGCACCGCGGGGTACATCGCCTCCAAGGGCGTGCCGCTGCCCGAAGTGTGCGCCGCGATCGCGATCGCGGCCGAGCTGGGCCTGGGCCTGCTGATCCTCGTCGGCTGGCAGACGCGCTGGGCCGCGCTCGGCCTGGGGCTCTTCACGGTCGTCATCACCTTCATCTTCCACAACTACTGGGCCGTGGAAGCCGCGCAGCAAGGCATGCAGAAGATGAACTTCGACAAGAACCTCGCGATCGCCGGCGGCCTCTTCGCGCTCGCCGCCTGGGGCGCCGGCCGCCTGAGCGTGGACGGCAGGAATCCGCAACGCTGATAGGATGGGCCGATGGGCATCGCGCTTGAACTCACGGGGCACGAGAAAGACCTGGGCGGCGGCTTCGTCGTCCGGCGCCTGCTGCCTTCCGCGAAGCAGCGCAGCGTCGGGCCCTTCATCTTCTTCGATCACTTCGGCCCGGTCCCCGTCCCGCCCCGCGTGACCAACGATGTGCGGCCGCATCCGCACATCGGCCTGTCCACGGTGAGCTACCTGTTCGAAGGCGCGATGATGCACCGCGACAGCCTGGGCAACGAACAGCTGATCGAGCCGGGGGCCATCAACTGGATGACTTCGGGCCGCGGCATCGTCCACTCCGAGCGCCGGCCGCAGCATCTGCTGGATGCGTCGTACACGATGCACGGCCTGCAGTTGTGGACGGCGCTGCCGATGGCGCGCGAGGAAGACGAGCCTTCGTTCGTCCACACGCCGTCTTCGGCGATCCCTGAATCGACCGTGCAGGACGCGCACGTGCGCGTGCTGGTGGGACAGGCGTTCGGCGTCTCGTCCCCCGTGACCCCGTCGTCGCCGACGCTGTACCTGGATGTCACCTTGCCCGTGGGCGGATCGTTCGACCTGCCGGCATTGCAGCCGGAGATGGCGATCTATCCCGTGGAGGGCGCGATCGCGGTGGACGGGCATGCGCAGGCGGCGCGCGTCATGTCCGTGCTGGCGCCGGGGGCGAGCGTGCGCATCGGCGCCGTGCAGCCCGCGCGCTTCGTCGTCATCGGCGGCGAGCCGCTGGATGCGCCGCGCCACCTGTGGTGGAACTTCGTCTCCAGCCGCAAGGAGCGCATCCTGCAGGCTGCCGACGACTGGGAGGCGCAGCGGATGGGCAAGGTCGCGGGCGACGATGAATTCATCCCGCTGCCGCCCACGCGCTTCACGCCGCCGGAACCAGTCTCCTGAGCGCGTAACACATCGGTGCGCATGCGCCGGACGCGGGGCGCGAAAGTAGAATCGGCGCATGTTCGTTCACCTGCGCCTGCACACCGAGTTTTCCATCGTCGACGGCACCAACCGGATCGACGAAATCGTGAAGGCCGCGGCCGCCGATGCGCAACCCGCGCTGGCCATCACCGACCTCAACAACCTCTTCGGCGCGATCAAGTTCTACAAGCAGGCACGCTCGTCCGGCGTGAAGCCGATCGTGGGCGCCGAAGTCATGCTGCAGGGTCTCGGCAAGGACGGCACCGCGCCCGCGCGCGCCATCGTGCTCGTGCAGAACCGCCAGGGCTACCTGAACCTGTGCGAGTTGCTCGCGCGCGGCTGGACACGCAACGTCGTCAAGGCGCAGGCCGTGCTCAAGCTCGAGTGGCTGCGCGAACTGGGCGAGGGCCTCATCATGCTGTCGGGCGCGCAGGCCGGCCCCGTGGGCCAGGCGCTGCTGCAGGGCGACGGGAGCCGCGCGGCCGAAGTGGCGCTGGAGCTCGCGTCCGTCTTCCCGCACCGCTTCTACATCGAGGTGCAGCGCGCGGGCCGCGCGGACGACGAGGCCCATGTGGGCGCCGCGGTGCAGCTCGCGGCGCGGCTGAACCTGCCGGTGGTCGCGACGCATCCGGTGCAGTTCACGCGCGAGGACGACTACGAAGCGCACGAGGCGCGCGTGTGCATCTCCGAAGGCGAGATCCTGGGCAACCAGCGCCGTGTGCGCAAGTTCACGCATGGGCAGTACTTCAAGTCGCAGGCGCAGATGGAAGCGCTCTTCGCCGACCTGCCGTCCGCCGTCGCCAACACGCTGGAGATCGCCAAGCGCTGCAACCTCGTGCTGGAGCTCGGCAAGCCGCGCCTGCCGGACTACCCCACGCCCAACGGCATGCCGATCGAGGAGTACTTCCGCTACCTGTCGCATGAGGGCCTGAAGGAGCGCATGCTGCAGCTCTACCCCGATGCCGCGCGGCGCGAGCAGGAGATGCCGCGCTACGTGGAGCGCCTCGAATTCGAGATCGGGACCATCCTCAAGATGGGCTTTCCCGGCTACTTCCTCATCGTGGGCGACTTCATCAACTGGGCGAAGAACAACGGCTGCCCGGTGGGCCCGGGACGCGGCTCGGGCGCCGGGTCGCTCGTCGCGTATTCGCTCAAGATCACCGACCTCGACCCGCTGGAATACAACCTGCTGTTCGAGCGTTTCCTGAATCCCGAGCGCGTGTCGATGCCCGACTTCGACATCGACTTCTGCCAGAGCAACCGCGACCGCGTCATCGACTACGTCAAGGACAAGTACGGCAAGAACGCGGTGAGCCAGATCGCGACCTTCGGCACGATGGCCGCGCGCGCCGCCATCCGCGACGTCGGCCGCGTGCTCGACATGAGCTACACGTTCTGCGACGGCATCAGCAAGCTCATCCCCAACAAGCCCGGCACGCACGTCACCATCGACGACGCGATCAAGCAGGAGCCGCTGCTGGCCGAGCGGCTGGAGCGGGAGGACGAAGTCAGGACGCTGCTGGGCCTCGCGCAGAAGCTCGAAGGCCTCACGCGCAACGTCGGCATGCATGCCGGCGGCGTGCTGATCGCGCCGGGCAAGCTTACCGACTTCACGCCGCTCTACCAGCAGCCGGGCAGCGAATCGGCGGTAAGCCAGTACGACAAGGACGACGTGGAGGCCGCGGGCCTCGTGAAGTTCGACTTCCTGGGCCTCGCCACGCTCACGATCCTGGAGATCGCGAAGGACTTCATCCGTGCGCGCCACCAGGGCCAGGAAAACTTCGTCTTCGAGACGATCCCGCTGAACGACCCGCACACCTATCGCCTGTTCGCCGACGGCAAGACCGAGGCCGTGTTCCAGTTCGAAAGCCGCGGCATGCAGGGCATGCTGCGCGACGCCAAGCCCTCGCGCCTGGAAGACCTGATCGCGCTGAACGCGATGTTCCGGCCGGGCCCGATGGAGAACATCCCCAGCTTCTGCGCGCGCAAGAACGGGCGGGAAGAGGTGCTGTATCCGCACCCGCTGCTGGAGCAGGTGCTGTCGGAGACCTACGGCATCATGGTCTACCAGGAGCAGGTGATGCAGGCCGCGCAGCTCCTGGGCGGCTATTCGCTCGGCGGCGCCGACCTGCTGCGCCGCGCGATGGGCAAGAAGAAGGCCGAGGAGATGGCCGAGCACCGGCAGATCTTCCGCGCCGGCGCCGCGAAGCAGAACATCGGCGAACAGAAGGCCGACGAGATCTTCGACCTGATGGAGAAGTTCGCGGGCTACGGCTTCAACAAGTCGCATGCCGCCGCCTACTCGCTGCTCGCCTACCAGACGGGCTGGCTGAAGGTCCACTACACGGCGGAGTTCTACTGCGCCAACATGACGGTGGAAATGGACGACACGGACAAGCTCAAGGCCTTGTTCGAGGACGCGAAGAAGCACTTCAACATCACCTTCGAGCCGCCGGACGTCAATCGCGGCGTGTACCGCTTCGAGCCCGTTTCGGACAAGGTCGTGCGCTACGGCCTGGGTGCCGTGAAGGGCACGGGGCAGCAAGCGATCGATGCCATCGTCGCCGCGCGGGAAGGCCGGGGCGGCGGTCCGTCGGGTGATGTGTCCGGCCCCTTCACCAGCCTGTACGACTTCTGCGTTCGGGTGGACCGCACGCGCATCAACAAGCGCACGGTGGAAGCGCTGATCAAGGCCGGCGCCTTCGACAACCTGCAGCTCAATCGCGCGTCCCTGCTGGCGTCGGTGGACCGCGCCTTCGACTTTGCCAGCGCGGCGGAGGCCAACGCGAACCAGGGCGGCCTGTTCGACATGGGCGATTCCCATGCGGCCAGCACGCAGGAGCCGCCGCTGGTGGACGCTATGCCCTGGGGCGTGAAGGAGCGCCTGACGCACGAGAAGGCCGCCATCGGCTTCTACCTCTCGGGCCACATGTTCGATGAGACGGCCACCGAAGTGCGCCGCTTCGTCAAGCGGGAGATCGAGGAGCTGATCGACAGCCGCGAGCCGCAGCTGCTCGCGGGCATCGTGGGCGACTTCCGCGTGATCAACGGCCAGCGCGGCAAGCTCGCGATCTTCAAGCTCGACGACAAGACCGGTGTCATCGAAGCCACGGCCGACGAAGGCGTGATCAACGCCGCGCGCAACCTGCTCAAGGACGACGAACTGGTCATCGTGATGGCGAAGCTGCAGCCGGACCGCTTCACGGGCGGTTACCGCCTGAGCGTGAACCAGGTGTGGGACTTGGCGACGGCGCGCTGCCGCTTCGGCAAGTTCCTGCGCGTCGCCGTGAACGGCAAGGCGCCGGACATCAAGCGCCTGGTGCGGGAGTTCCCGCCCAAGCGGGAGATGTCGGAGCAGGGCGAGCTGGTGCGCGGGCTGCCGGTACGCCTCTCATTGCGGCGCGATGCGGCGACGGCGGAATTGCAACTCGGGGAGGATGCGAAGTTCTTCCCGAGCGATGCGGCACTGGCGAGCTGGATGGCGCAGGCGGACCAGGGGCTCGCGCAGATCGTGTACGAGTAGAGATTGCGTTGTGGGCTTCATTTTTTGGACGCAGAATTCGCAGAAGTTACGCAGAATGAAGACAAGAAAAAGACCAAAGAAATCTTGAATTTTTCTGGGCTTCTTCTGCGTAACTTCTGCGAATTCTGCGTCCAAAAAGATCCCTCGAACGCCTATCCCCCCGGCCCATAAGTCAACGCACTCGCCCGCCCCCAGAACACCCGGTACATGAAGACCGTGTAGACGATGATCGCCGGGAGCGTGATCGCCACGCCCACGAAGATGAAGATCAGCGACTTCGTCGCGCTCGCGGCCTGCCACACCGTCAGGCGGTCGATCACGATATAGGGATAGAGGCTGTACGCGAGGCCGATGAAGGCGAGCACGAAGATCAGCACCGTGCTGGCGAAGACGATCCATCCATACCCCGCCGCCACGATCTTCGGCTTGGTGATCACCTGGAAGGCCGCGAAGAAGGCCACGGCGCAGGCCACCGGGATCGGCAGCAGGCCCAGGAACTGCGGCATCGCGAACCAGCGCTCGAATACCGTGTGGCTCACGAGCGGCGTCGCGAGCGAGATGCCCACCAGCGTGATGCCCATCGGCCACAGCACGCGCCGCGCCCAATGCACGGCCTTCAGCTGCAGCGTGTCGCCCGTCTTCATGATCAGCCAGCCCGCGCCGAGCATGGCGTAGGCGGTGGGCAGCGTCAGCGCGATGCCGGCGCTGAAGGCCAGCGAGATCGCATCGAAGCCGAAACCCGTCAGGTAGCTCCCAAGCATCCAGCCCTGCGCCATGGCGGTGACGACCGAGCCGAGCGAGAACAGGCGGTTCCACATGTCCTTGCGCGCGGCGCGCGCCTTCACGCGGAAGTCGAAGGACACGCCGCGCAGCGTCAGGCCGAGCAGCATGATCGCGACGGGCAGGTAGAGCGCCGAGAGCACGATGCCGTGCGCCAATGGGAAGGCGATGAGCAGCACGCCGATGCCCAGCACGAGCCAGGTTTCGTTGGCGTCCCAGAACGGGCCGATGCTCGACACCATCACGTCTTTTTCCTCGTCGCTCGCGAAGGGCAGCAGGATGCCGACCCCGAGGTCGTAGCCGTCGAGCACGACATAGGCGAGCAGCGCGAGGCCCATCACCGCCATGAAGAAGAGCGGCAGGGTGTTGTCCCAAGTGAGGTTCATGCTGTGCTCCTTCCGGTTCAGGCCGGGCCGCGAACGGGCGTGGCGGCCTTGGGGCTTTGCGGCGTCTGGGCCGTGGGTTGCGCGGGATGGCCCGTCATGTACATCAGCACCAGGATGTAGGAGACGAGCAGGAAGACATAGGTCGCGAGGTAGGCGATGAGCGTGGACAGCACCATGCCGCTGGGATGGTCCGCGACCAGGTCGGAGGTGCGCAGCATGCCGTAGACGAGGAAGGGCTGGCGGCCGATCTCCGTCACGTACCAGCCGGCGAGCGTGGAAACCCAGCCCGAGAACGTCATCGCGGTCAACACGTGCAACACGCGGCGCGGCACTTCACCCGACGCGCGCGATTTGCGCAGCTGCCACGCGGACCACCACGAGACAAGCAGCATCAGGACGCCCACGCCGACCATGACGCGGAAGGCCCAGAACACCGGCGCGACCGGTGGGTGCGCATTCGGGAACTGGTCCAGGCCTTTCAGTTCGGCGTCGATGTCGTGCGCGAGGATCAGGCTCGCGAGCTTGGGCACCTGGATCGCGTAGTCGGTACGGCCTTCCTTCTCGTTCGGCCAGCCGAACAGGGTGAGCGGGGCGCTCTTCTCGGTGTGCCAGATGCCCTCGATCGCGGCGATCTTTGCCGGCTGGTGTTGCAGGGTGTTGAGCCCGTGCATGTCCCCCGCGACGATCTGCAGCGGGATCGCGATGGCCGCGGCGATCACCGCGGCTCGCAGCGCGCGCGGGGTGCCGCCGTTCGCGGCGCCGCGAAGGATCTGCCAGGCCGACAGCCCAGCGATCAGGAACGAGGCCGTGAGCGTGGAGGCGAGCAGCTTGTGCGCGAGGCGATAGGGAAAGGACGGGTTGAAGATCACTTCGAGCCAGCTCGTCGCGTGGAACTTGCCGTCGATGATCTCGAAGCCCTGCGGCGTCTGCATCCACGAGTTGAGGCTCAGGATCCAGAACGCCGAGAGCGTCGTGCCCGCGGCGACCATGAGCGTGGCCACCATGTGCACGCGGTCCGACACGCGGCCCCGGCCGAAGAGCATCACGCCCAGGAAGGTCGCCTCCAGGAAGAAGGCCGTGAGTACCTCGTAGCCGAGCAGGGGCCCCGCGATATTGCCGGCCTTTTCCATGTAGCCCGGCCAGTTGGTGCCGAACTGGAAGCTCATGGTGATGCCCGACACCACGCCGAGCGCGAAGGTGAGGGCGAATATCTTCGTCCAGAGGTAGTACGCCTCCTCCCAGTCCTGCGCGGCGGCCTTGTCCTTCGCGGCGCCGCGCCGCAGGCGGAAGTACACGAGGAACCAGCACAGCGCGATGTTGATCGTGGGAAACAGGATGTGGAAGCTGATGTTCGCCGCGAACTGGATGCGCGAGAGAAGGAGGGTGTCCATGGTCAGTTCTTCCTGTTGGCGGGCGCCTTGCCCGTCATGCGGTCCTTGAGCTCGAGCACGCGCGTGACGGTCGCGCCCATGCCCATGAGTTGCATCGCGGTTTCCGGCGCGAGCTTCTGCACGTCGTCGAACCAGGTCATCAGGCGGTCGATGAGCTCGTGCATCTCGCGCATGCGCTCCTGCGCGTGGCGGTCGGCATCGTTCGTCGGTTCCTCGAGCAGGGCCATGCGCAGCATCGACTGCGTGGGCTCCACCTCGCGGCGGCGGCGCTCCTCGGCGAGCACGCGGAAGATCTCCCACACGTCGGACGGCGCCTCGAAGTACTCGCGCCGGTCGCCGGGCTGGTGCCGCAGCCGCACGAGCCGCCACGATTGCAGTTCCTTCAGGCCCATGCTCACGTTGGAGCGGGAGAACTCGAGTGCTTCGGCGATCTCGTCCGCGTTGAGCGGGCGGGCGGAGATGAAGATCAGCGCGTAGATCTGGCCGACGGTGCGGTTGATGCCCCAGCGGCTGCCCATCTCGCCGAAGTGAGACACGAACTGGCGCGAGAGCGGCGGCAGGTGGTCTTGCAGGGACATGCGGGCATTGTGGCAGGAATTTCCTGAGTTTTCAGGAATTACTGAAAACTCAACAATGCGGCGGGGTCATGGCTGCCCGGCTTCAGGCCGGGAGCGCCTGTGCCAGCGCGTCCGTGAGGGCGGTGAGCTGTCCCGCGAATTCCCGGTGCGGCGGCTCCAGCTCCGCGATGCCGCGCTGCTCCCGCAAGGCGGTCTCCAGCGCCTGGGCCGAGGCGGCCAGGCCGTCGGCGCCGATGTTCCCGGCCAGTCCCTTGGCGGTGTGGGCGATACGCTCTGCCGTCTGCCAGTCGGCGCGTTCGATGGCGGACCACACCTGCATGGGGCAATCGCGCTGGCTTTGCATGTAGCGCCTGAGCATCGCCAGGTAGAGGGGCTTCTTGTTCATCATCCGGCCCAGGCCCAAGGCCACATTGAGCCCCGGGATGCGCGCGAGCGCGGCGCAGCCGGCGTCCGCGGTTGCCGGAGCGGGCAGCTCGGCCAGTGGCGCAGGCACCGTCGGCGCGGCCCGCGCGCGCTCCAGCCACCTCGTTACGACGGCGGCCAGCCCGACGGGGTCGATCGGCTTGGAGACGAAGTCATTCATGCCGGCATCCAGGCAGCGCTGGCGGTCGCGGTCCATGGCATTGGCGGTCATCGCGATGATCGGCATCTCGGCGAACTGCGCGAGCTTGCGGATCTCGCGCGTGGCCGTGACGCCGTCCATCACCGGCATCTGCATGTCCATCAGCACGAGGGCGTAGGGGCGCTCCTGCACGCGTTCGAGCGCGACGGCGCCGTTGTCCGCGACTTCCACCACGAAACCGGCGTCGCGCAGGATCTCGCAGGCCACGTGCTGGTTGATGTCGTTGTCCTCCACGAGAAGGATGCGCGCGCCTTCGGGCGCCGTGGCCGCCGCGGCCTCCAGCGGCGCCGCCGGTCGCGCCGCGGCCCGCGCGTCGATGCCGACGCGAACCGTGAACCAGAACGTGCTGCCGTGCCCGAGCGCGCTGTGAACGCCGACCTCGCCGCCCATCAGCCGCGCGAGGTCCTTGGAGATGGCGAGGCCCAGCCCCGTGCCGCCGTACTTGCGCGTGGTGGAGCTGTCCGCCTGCTGGAAGCTCTGGAAGAGGCGGCCCTGCTGCTCGGGCGTGAGGCCGATGCCGGTGTCCTCGACCGCGAAGCGCAGCAGCACGTCGCGGGCGCTGCGCTGCTGCACGCGCGCCGAGATCACCACCTGCCCCTTGTCGGTGTACTTGACGGCGTTGTTGACGTAGTTGATGAGGATCTGGCCGATGCGCAGCGAGTCGCCCACCAGGTGGCGCGGCACGTCGGCAGCCACGTCGAACACGAGCGCGAGGCCCTTGGCGCTGCTCTTGTGCCCGACGACGTTCGAGACGTTCTCGAGCAGCCCGTCGAGCCCGAACTGCGCCTGCTCGATCGTGAGCTTGCCGGCCTCGACCTTGGAGAAGTCGAGGATGTCGTTGATGATCCCCAGCAGGTGCTGGCCCGAGGCGTGCACCTTGCCGATGTAGTCGCGCTGGCGCGGGCTCAGGTCCGTCTTGAGCGCGAGGTGGGACATGCCGATGATCGCGTTCATCGGCGTGCGGATCTCGTGGCTCATGTTCGCGAGGAAGTCGCTCTTCATGCGCGTCGCGTCCTCGGCGAGCTCCTTCGCCCGGCGCACTTCCTCCTCGGCCTTCTTGCGGTCGGTGATGTCCCGGCTGATGGCGAGGATGCCCAGCAGCCTGCCGTCGATGTCGCGCAGCGGATTGCGCACCGTCTCGAAGACGGCCTCGTGCCCGCCGGGAAGTGCGATCGTCTCCTCCAGCGTCACCATGGAGAGGCTTCGCAGTGCCTCCTCGTCGCGCGCGCGCACGTCGCGGGCCATCGGCTCCTCGAAGAGTTCTTCGGAGGTGCGGCCGGCGACTTCTTCCATCGTCTTGCCGCGAATCGCCGAGAAGGCCAGGTTGCAGCCGAGGTAATGACCCTCCGGGTCGCGGTAGGAGATCGCGTCGGGGATCGAGTCGATCAGCGCGTGCAGCAGCGCCTGCTGGCGGCGCTTCTCGCGCGAGGCGAGCTTCTGCTCGGTGATGTCCTTGAAGCTCAGGATGTAGATTTCGCGGTCCGACTGCTCGGCCAGCGAGATCGCGGCGTCGACATGGATCAGCCTGCCGTCCTTGCGGCGGTATTGCGTGCGGAACGCGACGGGCTTGCCGGTGCGGCGCAGTTCCGCGTCCAGCGGGATGAGCGCATGGTCGCCGTAGGCGGGATCGACATCGGATAGCGTCTCGCCCACGAGCTCGTCGACGGCGAGGCCCAGCATCTCGCACGCGGCGCGGTTCGCGTACGTCACGCGCCGCGTCTCGCGGTCCACCCAGGCCATGGGCCCGGAGGTTTCCACGACGATGTGGTTGAACATCATCTTCTGCTCGAAGTTCACGCGCTGCGTGACGTCGCGGTAGGCGACGACGCGGCCCACGCTCCTGCCCTGCAGCATCTGCGGACGGCCATGGCGCTCGAAGATGCGTCCGTCGTGCAGTTCCACCACGCTGAAGCTTTCCGCGTCGGCATCGAAGTGCGTGCTGTCCTCGGTGAGCTCGGCGGGGTACTTGACCTGCGCGCACTGCATGGCGAGCAGCTCCTGCGCGCTCAGGTCCGACAGCTTGTCCTCCGGCAGGCTCCACATCGTGACGAAGGAGCGGTTGAAGATGAAGCGGCCTTCGCCGAACAGGTGGGCGCACACGCCGTCGTCCGTCGCATCGAGCGTCGCGAAGAGCAGGGACTGCGTGGCCTGCGCTTCGGCCAGTTTCTCCGTGAGGCGCTGCAGCTGCCGCCCCGCGATGCGCAGTTCCTCGCGCAGCGCCTCCGGCGCTCCCGGCGCGTTGTCGGCCACGGGCGCCTCCTGCAACCCGGGCAGGACCGGCAGGTCCAGGTCGATGTCGACGTCCATGTCCAGCATCCTCAATGCACCCGGTCGGCCATCCCGCGCACTGGCGCCGTCGCGCCGGGGCGCTCGGCGGCCGGCAGCCTGTCGAGGTCCACCAGCACGCGCAGGCCCAGGCGCTCCCACTGGAAGACCTTGCGGCCCGCCGGATCGCCCACCGAGTCGTCGCGCACCGCGAAGGCTTCGACCGGCTGCGCGAAGCCCTTGACGCGGATCGGCACCAGCGCGTCGGCCGCGATCTCGCCCTTCACCTGGTTCCACGTCTCCTTCGAGATCAGGATGCCGCCGGCCGGGGCCGCTTGCTCCAGCCGCGCGGCGAGGTTCACCTCGGCGCCGATGATGGTGTAGTCCATGCGCAGGTCGCTGCCGAAGTTGCCCACGTCGCACAGGCCGGTATTGATGCCGATGCGCACCTGGAAGCTGTTTTCCGAACCCATTTCGCGCCACATCACCTCGAGCTCGGCCATGCGCCGCTGCATGGCGAGGGCCATCTTCACGCACTGGAGGGCGTCTTCCTTCACGCCGCGCGTGTCCGGGTCGCCGAAGAAGATCACCATCGCATCGCCGACGAACTTGTCGAGCGTGCCGCCGTATTCGTGCGCGATCCTGGACATCTCCGAGAAATAGCTGTTGAGCAGGTAGGTGACGTCGTCCGGCTGCCAGGTGGCCGTGGCCGCGGTGAAGTCCTTGATGTCGGAGAAAAACACCGTGAGCTGCTTGCGCTGCGTGCGGATCTCCGCGTCGCGCGATCCGTCGAAAAGCGACTGGTAGACCTGCGGCGCGAGGTAGCGGCCCAGCTTCTCGGAGAGCAGTTGGAGGCGCTGCGAGCTCGCGCTGCGCTCCAGGTGCGACTGCACGCGGGCAAGCACGATGGGCGGGCTGACGGGCTTCGTGATGTAGTCGACCGCGCCCAGGTCGAGCCCGAACTGCTCCTCCTCGATGCTGGTGAGCGCGGTCAGGAAGATGACGGGGATGGAAGCCGTCGCCGCATCCTTGCGCAGGCGGCGCAGCACCTCGTAGCCGTCCATCTCCGGCATCATGATGTCCAGCAGGATGAGGGCGGGGGGCGCGTCGGAAAGCGCGATGGCCAGTGCTTCGGCGCCGCTCCCGGCGGTCTGGACTTCGTACCGGTCGTCCAGCAGCGCGCTCATCAGGAACAGGTTGTCGGGCGTGTCGTCCACCACCAGGATGCGGGCCTTCGGAGCCGGGGCTTTGCGGTTTGCCATCTGCGTCTGCCTTTCAGGAGTCGCCGCCGGCATCGCGCCGCAGCCACCGGGCAATGAGACCATCCGCGCACCCGCGTTGGCTACGGAAAAGCCTCGGCAGGGTTAGGCAAAATGCCTGTGCCTAAAGTGTTAATGCGCCTGCGGTGATCGCGGGATGCCTTGCCGCGCCACGCCGGATCGGCGATACTGTACGAATGAACAGTATGACGGAGCGAAGGGCGCTGGGCGAGGTCCGCATTCCCGTGGAAGCGGTGAAGGGCCGCGGAGCGGCAAGCCGCATCGCACACCGTTTCGAGCGCGACGAGCGCGCCGCATTCGACGACGGCTGGTCCACGCTGGACGACGGCCTCGCGGCCGACAGGGCGCCGGTACGCACCGAGGTGATCTGGGAAGAGGCGCGCAGCGTCATCAGCAGCAACGAATCGCCGGACGTCTACTTCGAGCGGTCGATCAATCCCTACCGCGGATGCGAACACGGCTGCATCTATTGCTACGCGCGGCCGAACCATGCCTACGTGAACCTGTCGCCGGGGCTCGACTTCGAAACCAAGATCATCGCCAAGCGCAACGTCGCGCAGGTGCTGCGGCATGAACTCGGCAAACGCCGTTACGAGCCGAAGCTCATCGCGATCGGCACCTCGACGGATTGCTACCAGCCGCTGGAGCGCGAACTGAAACTCACGCGGTCGGTGATCGAGTTGCTGCACGAAACGAACCACGCGTTTTCGCTGGTCACCAAGTCGAGCGGCGTGGAGCGCGACATCGACCTCATCGCGCCGATGGCCGCGAAGGGGCTCACGGCGATCAACGTGACGATCACCACGCTGGATACGGACTTGATGCGCAAGCTGGAACCACGCGCCGCGGCGCCGCATCGGCGGCTGCGGACGCTGCGCACCCTCGCGGAGAACGGCATCCCGTGCGGCGTGAGCCTCGCGCCGCAGATTCCCTTCCTCACCGACGACATGGAGCAGGTGCTGGAGGCCGCCTGGGACGCCGGGGCGCGCAGCGCCTTCTACCACGTGATTCGCCTGCCCTGGGAGGTGAGCCCGCTGTTTCGCGAATGGCTGCAGGCGCACTACCCGCAGCGGGCCGATCGCGTGATGGCGCGCATCGCGGACATGCGCGGCGGCAAGGACTACGACGCGGACTTCGCGACGCGCATGAAGGGTGTCGGGCCGTGGGCGCAGCTGATCGCGCAGCGCTTCCAGAAAGCCGCGACGCGCATCGGCTTCAACCGCGAACGGGTGGTGCTGGATGAATCGCAATTCCGCCCGCCCGCGCAGGGCGGGCAGGGCGCTCTGTTCTGACGCCTGTGGGAAGGGTCAGAAGCGGTAGGCGTAGCTCGCGCTGAAGTGCGCGTCGGGGCGGTTGCCCGCGGCCTTGTCGCTCAGCACGTTGTCCAGCACGAGGTGAACGCTGTGGTGCTTGTCCAGGCTCTCCCAGTACGCGGTTCCGCCCAGCGACCAGCCCGCCTTGATCGGCTTCGTGTTGAGGTCGTCGCGGTACCGCATGCTGCGCCATGTGGCACTGGCACCGAGCAGCCACTGGCCGGGGATGGACCACTGGCTGTCGATCTGCGCGAAGTGACGCGGGATGAACGGGATCATCAGCCCGCTGTTCGCGCCGGTCTGCTCGGTGCGGTGCCAGGAATAGCGGAAGGCCATCGCGTGCGTGCGGCTGAAGAGCCGGTTGTACGAGATGCCCGCGGAGTCCGAGCGTCCTTCCTGGAACTGCGGCGTGTCTTCGAGCTCGCTCTTCGGCGCGAAGATGTCCGGGCGGTTGCGCAGCGATTCGAGCTGCGTGACCTGGAAGTCGCTGACCGCGGTGTGGCGGCCGCCCAGGCCGTTGTCCACGCGCTCGTGGTCGGCATAGGCGCGCACGAAGCCCGAACCCAGTTCGCCGTCGTACTGCACGCGGCCGCGCTCGTATTTGCCGCCCGCCGAGACGAGGCGGTCGTTCACCGGGATGCCGACCGTGTCCACCGGGCTCAGCGTCGAAGACGACGCGGGCCTGCGCCATTTCTGCCAGGCGAAGCGCACGGCTTGCGAGGGCGCGACCTGCCACTTGAAGCCCAGGCGCGGATTGACTTCGTTGTAGTCACGGTCACCGGAAGTAGGGACGAGCGCCGGCTGGATGCCCGGGATCGCGAGCGTGAGCTGGTCGACGTCGGTGCGGTGCTGCTCGGACTTCTGCCCGAAGACGTCGACTTGCGCCTGGTGCCCGGCGGCGGTCTTGTACAGGGCGGAAGCCCAGACGTCCGTGGCGCGGATGGTGAAGTGCTGCGTGTTGTCCAGGCGGGCGGGGGCGAAGGTCGTGCTCAGGCCCCCATTCTGGTCCTGGTTGGATCGCTCCACGCCCCAGCTCCACTGCAGCCCGATCGCGCTGAACGAATGGCGGAACTGCACATCGTCCTGGTCGACGGTGGAAAAGAAGCTGTCCAGCGTGCCCAGGGGCTTGAAGATGTTGGTGGAGAACGCCGTGTTCAGCGTTGCCGAGATCTCGGGGGAGAACAGGCTGCCGTTCACGCTGTTGTCCTGGCTCCCCTTGCCGCCCTTGAGCCACAACTGGTTTTCAGGGTCGATCTTGAAGTTCAGGCCGACGTCGACCCGCTTTTCGTCCTGGTCCAGGTTGTCGCTCGGGAGCTGCGTGGAGCGCAGCTTGCCGCGCAGCTGCGTGTCGGTGGCGAACGCGAAGAGGCCCAGCTGGTAGGTCGGTCGGGCGCCGAGGCCCAGCGTGAAGTTGCGCGAGCGGCCGGTGCTGTCGTCGGGACGCGCATCCGCCTTCGCGAAATCGCCGCTGATGAAATAGGCCAGCGGCACCGGCGTCGCCGTCATGCCGTTGAAGGTGCCGATCAGCGCGCCTTGCTGCCAGTCGGTGCGCTCGTAGAGCGCCTCCAGGCGCCCGTAGTGGCCGGGGGAGGGGATCAGCGTCGCATCGCGGTTGGACGCGCCGAAGGTGGTCGGCTCGGTGAGGTAGCCCTTGAACAGCTCGGAGTTCTTGTTGAACTTGCCGGTGTAGCGGTCAGCGCGGAACAGGTGGCTGCCGCCCCAGTAGGGCGAATAGGCCTCCGACGCGTAGAAGTCCGCCCACTCCTCGAGGCCGAACGCGGTGAGCGAGCTGCCGACGTTCGCGCTGCCCTTCTGGTTGTTGGCGACCTGGTTCAGCGACTTCAGGTACGGCATGCGTTCCTGCGCGGCGCGCGATTCGGCGATCGCGGCGCCCGGGTCGAGGGCGTCGATCTCCACCATGCCCAGGTACATGTGCGGCACAGGGTCCTTCGCGTCGAGCTCGGCGGCCTTGTGGAAGGCCTCGATCGCGCGCTTGCGCTCGCCGAGCTGGTAGAGCGCGACGCCCGAATACAGCCAGGCGCGCGAATAGCGTGGCTCGATCGCGCCGGCACGCAGGAAGTCGTCCAGCGCTTCGCTGGTCTGGCCGGCCTTCAGCTTGTTGATGCCCAGGGCCGTGAGCGCCTGGTAGTTGGAGGGTTCGCGCGCGAGCACCGATTCGAGGAGCTGGCGGCCCTGCGGCAGGTTGCCCGCGAAGGTTTCCGTCGCCGCGAGTTCGGCCTGCACGCGGCCGTTCTGCGGGCTGCGGCGCAAGGCCTCGCCCAGCGCGCTGCGCGCGGCGCCGACCTGTTCGCGCTCGGACGCGATGAGGCCGACGCCATACCAGGCGTCGACGTTGTCCGGCTGGTCCCGCAGGATCGCCTGGTAGGAGGCGCGGGCTCGCGCCGCGTCGCCCTGCAGGATGGCGAGGTCGCCTTCGGCCAGCTGGAGTTCCACGTTGCGCGGGTTCTGGCGAAGGCCGGAGGCCACGAGGGCCTGGGCGGCGTCGATGCGGTCCTGGCGGGCAAGAACCTGCGCGAGCAGGGCCACCGCACGCGGGTCGCCGCTGCCGTCGCGGGCGTGGGGCGTCAGCACGCGCTGGGCGGCGTCGAGATCGCCGCGCTGCAGCATCAGGTCGGCCAGCAGGACCGCGGAGCCCGCATCGCTGCCCGCCGCGGGGGCGAGTGCGGCTTCTGCGCCCGAGTACTCCCCGGCGTCGATGCGCCGGATGATGGGCGCGAGGCGCTGCGCGTCGTTGCCGGCCCAGCGCTGCGGCTGCGGACGCCACGAGGAGACCCACTGCACGCGGCTGGATGGATTCACCAGGACAAACTTCACGGGCGCGCTGCCTTCGCGCGACACTGCCGCTTCGCCGCTGGCCACGGTGACGGCGCCCTGCGGGTTGCTCATCTCCACCACGCCCGAGAGCACGACGAGCTGCGTGCTGCCGTCCGGCTGGATCTCCACTTCCCAGTCGGTGCCGCGGATACCGATGGTCGCGGTGGGCGTCGTGAGGCGAATGCGTTCGCCGGTTTCGCCGCGCACCGAAGGCGGGCGCGCCAGGCTCCAGATGCGCCCGCTCACGAGCCGCAGGACCGAGACGACGAGGCCCGATTGCTGCTGCTGCGAGCCGACCTCGAGCTGGCTGTTCTGGTTCAGGCGCACCTGCGAGCGATCGGGCATCACGAGCGCCATCTGGCTGTCGCCCAAAGTGCGCACGATCGCGCCGGGCGCGAGCTTTTCGCTCGCGGCGACGGGCACCCAGGCGGCGTTGGGCGACTCGCGTCGCTCGCCCTTGCCTACGAGGTACACGACTTCGGTGCGCTCGGTCGCCGCTTGCGCGGGGCGGGCGGCACCGAATGCCGCGGAGAGCGCAACGACGAGCGCGAGAAGCGGCGTCGCGGGCGCGCGGGCGCCCAGGCTGGTGCGAATTTGACACAGTCTCATGATTGATTCCCGCCTCCGGCCGTGGGTGGCCTAAAAATTTTCCCAAGCGTAGTCGAAATCGGATCAACTGGCGAAGGAAGTATTTCCGCTTTCGCCGGATGGCTCTTGTTGCCTGTTGGCGGTAGCATCCGGGGACGCAGGAGCAAATCATGGACTTCACGGGGACTAACGGCAACGACACGCTGACGGGCGGCGCGACGGACGACACCATCAACGGGCTGGACGGCAACGACGTCCTGTCCGGTGCCGGGGGCAACGACTCGATCAACGCCGGCGCGGACAACGACAAGCTGTCGGGCGATGCGGGCAACGACACGCTGCAGGGCGGCGGCGGCGACGACGACCTGGACGGCGGCACGGGCAACGATATCCTGTACGGCGGCAAGGGCGCCGACAAGATCGACGGCGGCGCGGGCATCGACACCGCCGACTACACGGGATCCTTCAACGACACGACGATCGACCTCGCGGGCGGCGCGGCCAACGACGGCATGGGCTTCCTGGACGTGCTCTCGAACATCGAGAACGTCGTCGGCAGCCCGCACAACGACCTCATCACCGGCGACGACGGGCCCAACGTGATCGCTCCCGGGCTCGGCAACGACACGGTCGACGCCGGCGGCGGATTGGACACGCTCTCCTACGACAGCGCGACCCAGGGCGTCACGGTGGACCTGATCGCCGGGACGGCGACGGGCGCTTCCATCGGAAACGACACGGTGCTCGATTTCGAAGCCGTCATCGGGACGGCGCAGGACGACGTGATCGTCCTGCCGAACGGCGTCGATGGCGCCACCGCCGAGGGCCGGGGCGGCAACGACTCCCTGACCGGCGGCGACGGCAAGGACCTCCTGTGGGGCGGCAGCGGCAACGACACCCTCGCGGGCGGGGCGGGCTACGACATCCTGAACCTCAATGAAGCGGCAGTCACGGGCGGCCCGGCGCAGACCGGCCTCGGCGTGACGGTGAACCTCTCGACCGGCATCGTGACGGACCTGTGGGGCAACACGGACCACATCTCGGGCTTCGAGGAAATCCGCGGATCGGCTTTCGCGGACGTGATGACGGGCGGCGCGGGCAACGACATCTTCGTCGGCGCCGGCGGCTCCGACACGATCGACGGCGGCGCGGGCTTCGACCGTGTCAGCTATGCGACGAGCACGTCGGCGGTCAAGGTGCTCCTGGGCGGCACCGTCAGCAGCGGCCTGATCCAGGATGGTTTGGGCGGCTCGGACATCGTGAACAACGTCGAGGAAGTGCAGGGCTCAGCGTTTGCCGACACCCTGCGCGGCAGCGACACCGGCGCCTTCGAATCCTTCGAGGGCCTCGCCGGCAACGACACCATCAACGGCTTCGGCGGTGTCGACCGCGCGAGCTATGCAAGCTCCACGGCCGGCGTGAACGCCGACCTCGGTGCCGGCACGGCCTCGGACGGCTGGGGCGGCACCGATACGCTGCAGGCCGTCGAGCAGGTCCTCGGCTCGGCCTTCAACGACACCCTCACCGGCGGTAGCGGCAACGACACGCTGGAAGGCGGCCTGGGCAACGACGTCATCGACGGCGGCGCGGGCAACGACGTCGCGGTCTTCTCCGCGGCGTTCGACCAGTACACCATCACCTACGACACGGCCACCACCGACTTCCTGGTGGTCGGGCCGGACGGCACGGACACGCTGCGCAACATCGAGACCCTGCGCTTCGCCGACATCGACTACACGCTGGTCCGCGGTACGGAACATGCCGATACGCTGACCGGTAGCGACGGCGACGACGCGATCTACGGCGGCGGCGGCTCGGACGACCTGGCCGGCGGCGGCGGCGACGACGTGCTGGACGGCGGCGAAGGCGCCGACACGATGGTCGGCGGTGCGGGCAACGACACCTACATCGTCGACGACAACGGCGACGTGGTGGTGGAAGCCGGCGACTCCTTCAGCCGCGCGAACGGATCGCAATCCGCGGTCCACACGCAGGACATCGGCTCGAGCATCGACAAGGTCATCGCGAGCATCAGCTACACGCTGGGCAATTTCGTCGAGAACCTGCAGCTCGCCGGCTCGACCAACCTGACGGGCTCGGGCAACTCACTGGACAACGTGCTGACCGGCAATGCCGGCGGCAACGTGATGCGCGGCCTGGCCGGCAACGACGTGATCGACGGCGCGGCCGGCGTGGACGTCGCGGGCTTCACGGGCACCCGCGCCCAGTACGCGCTGTCGGAAACGGATGGCGGCTTCCTCGTCAACGGCACGGCGACGGGCGAAGGCACGGACTCGCTCAAGAACGTGGAGCGCCTCGAATTCGCGGACGCGAAGCTCGCCATCGACCTCGAAGGCAACGCGGGCCAGGTGGCCAAGCTGCTCGGCGCGATCTTCGGCGCATCCTTCGTGGCGAACCAGGGCTACGTGGGCATCGGCCTGCACTACGCGGACGAGGGCATGACCTACGACCAGCTCGCGCAACTCGCGCTCGACGCCCGCCTGGGCCCCGGCGCGAGCAATGGCGACATCGTGGACCTGCTCTATACGAACGTGGCGGGCATGGCGCCGGATGCGGCCACGAAGGCGCACTTCGTGTCGCTGCTGGACGACCATACGTACACGCCGGCGACCATCGGCATCCTGGCCGCGGACATCAGCTACAACCTGTCGAACATCAATTTCACAGGCCTCGAACAGAACGGCCTGGCGTACGCCTGACGGAAGGCGGAGCCCCGAAGTCCCGGGGCCTCAGCCGAGGCCGTTATAGAGCGCGGAAGCGGTGGCTGCGAAGACCACCGCCGCGCTCGCCATCCCGACCAGGTTCGAGCGAAGCTGCCGGGGCCCGGGCAGCCGCCTGACCGGCGCGTTCCAGACCCACACCAGCGGCACGACCACGAGCAGCGCGAGCAGCGCGGACACCTGCCAGCGCAGCAGGCTGGCCCATGAGGGCAGCAACCCATGCGTGAGATGGCTGTCGATGAGCGATGCGTCCAGCGATGGGGGGCCGTTCCAGCGCGCCACGGCGGCCAGCGCGGCGACCACGAGGATCAGGGTTGCCGCGGGCTTGAGCGTGGCGTACCACCCGAACAGGCTCAGGGCCACTGCGCAGCCGGATGCGACCACCGTGCCCAGCAGCAGGGCATGCAGCATCGCGAGGCCGAGGGGCGCCCCGGCGACCGCGCGCCACAACGGGACGTTGCAGGCGAAGCCGGCCCACAGGCTCGCACCCAACACCACCCAACCCGGATGCAGGGTGGCGCGCGATCGCCCCGGCGACAGCAGCGACGAGTAGCCGGTGGACCGGAACAGCTTGAGGGACATGCGCGCATTCTGCCCGCATCCTCCCCCTGGCGAATCACGCGCTGAAGAAGTTCTTCAGGCGGTCGGCCCAGCTCTCCTCGGTGGGCGAGTGCTTGGCGCCGCCCTTCTTCAGGGACTCGTCCAGTTCCTTGAGCAGCTTGCGCTGGTGCTCGGTGAGCTTCACGGGCGTCTCCACCGCCACGTGGCAGTACAGGTCGCCGGGGTAGCTGGAACGCACGCCCTTGATGCCCTTGCCGCGCAGCCGGAACTGCTTGCCGGCCTGCGTGCCTTCGGGGATGTCGATCGCGGCCTTGCCCGCGAGCGTCGGCACCTCGATCTCGCCGCCGAGGGCAGCCCGCGTGAAGCTGATCGGGACGACGCAGTGCAGGTCGTCGCCTTCGCGCTCGAAGATGTCGTGCTTCTTCAGGCGGATCTCGATGTAGAGGTCCCCCGGCGGCCCGCCGTTGGTGCCCGGCTCGCCGTTGCCGGCGCTGCGGATGCGCATGCCGTCGTCGATGCCGGCGGGGATCTTCACCTCGAGCGTCTTCTGCTTCTTCACCTTGCCCTGCCCGTGGCAGGTGGTGCAGGGCTCGGGAATGATCTTGCCCGTGCCCCGGCAATGCGGGCAGGTCTGCTGTACCGAGAAGAAGCCCTGGCGCATCTGCACGACGCCCTGGCCGTGGCAGGTGGAACATTGCTTGGCCTGCGTGCCGGGCTTGGCGCCGCTGCCATGGCAGGTCTCGCAGGATTCCCAGGACGGGATGCGGATCTGCGCTTCCTTGCCGTTGGCCGCTTCCTCGAGCGTCACTTCCATCGCGTAGGAGAGGTCGCTGCCGCGGTAGACCTGGCGCCCGCCGCCGCGCGCGCCGCCCGGCCCCGCGCGGCCCTGCCCGAAGATATCCCCGAAGATGTCGCCGAAGGCCTCCGCGAAGCCGCCGAAGCCTTCCGCGCCCGGCCCGCCGCGCATGTTCGGGTCGACGCCGGCATGCCCGTACTGGTCGTACGCGGCGCGCTTCTCGGCGCTGGACAGCATCTCGTAGGCTTCCTTGGCCTCCTTGAACTTGGCCTCGGCGTTCTTGTCCTCGCCCTGGTTGCGGTCAGGGTGGAACTTCATCGCCATCTTGCGATAAGCCTTCTTGATTTCCTCCTCGCTGGCGTTCTTGGGAACGCCGAGGACTTCGTAGTAGTCTCTTTTGGTGGCCATGAATGTTGTTTGCTACAGCGGTGTCTTCAAGCAGAAACGCCGCGTTGAGGATTCCGGGACGGAATCGCTCGAACGCGGCGAGTCAATGCGGCGCTACGCGTCCGCCATCAACCTTTCTTCACTTCCTTGACTTCGGCGTCGACCACATTGTCGTCGGCCGGTTTGGAAGCCGAAGCCTCCGGGCCCGCCCCGGCGCCCGGCGCGCCGCCCGCCGCCTGCGCGGCCTGCTGCGCCTGCATGTCGGCGTACATCTTCTCGCCGAGCTTCTGGCTCACGGCCATCAGCGCGTTGGTCTTTTCCTCGATCGCGGACTTGTCCTCGCCCTTGAGCGCTTCCTCGGTTTCCTTCAGCGCGGCCTCGATCTTTTCCTTCTCGCCGGCCTCGAGCTTGTCGCCGTATTCGGTGAGGCTCTTCCTGACCGAGTGGACCGTCGCCTCGCCCTGGTTCTTCGCCTGGACGATCTCGAGCTTCTTCTTGTCCTCGGCGGCGTTAAGCTCGGCGTCCTTCACCATCTTCTGGATTTCCTCCTCGGAGATGCCCGAGTTGGCCTTGATGGTGATCTTGTTTTCCTTGCCCGTCGCCTTGTCCTTGGCGCTCACGTGCAGGATGCCGTTCGCGTCGATGTCGAAGGTGACCTCGATCTGCGGCATGCCGCGCGGGGACGGCGGGATGCCTTCGAGGTTGAACTCGCCCAGGCTCTTGTTGCCCGAGGCCATCTCGCGCTCGCCCTGGTAGACCTTGATCGTTACAGCCGGCTGGTTGTCGTCGGCGGTGGAGAAGGTCTGCGCGAACTTGGTCGGGATGGTCGTGTTCTTCTGGATCATCTTGGTCATGACCCCGCCCAGCGTCTCGATGCCGAGCGACAGGGGCGTCACGTCCAGCAGCAGCACGTCCTTGCGGTCGCCGCCCAGCACCTGGCCCTGGATCGCGGCGCCGACGGCCACGGCCTCGTCGGGATTCACGTCCTTGCGGGCTTCCTTGCCGAACAGCTCCTTGACCTTTTCCTGCACCTTGGGCATGCGGGTCTGGCCGCCGACCAGGATCACGTCATGGATGTCGCCAATGGACACGCCGGCGTCCTTCATGGCCATGCGGCAGGGCGCGACCGTGCGCTCGATCAGCTCCTCGACCAGGCTTTCCAGCTTGGCGCGCGTGAGCTTGATGTTCAGGTGGCGCGGGCCGTTGGCGTCGGCCGTGATATAGGGCAGGTTGATGTCGGTCTGCGAGTTGCTCGACAGCTCGATCTTGGCCTTCTCCGCGGCTTCCTTCAGGCGCTGCAGCGCGAGGACGTCCTTGGACAGGTCCACGCCCTGGTCCTTCTTGAACTCACCGATGATGTGGTCGATGATGCGCTGGTCGAAGTCCTCGCCGCCCAGGAAGGTGTCGCCGTTGGTGGAGAGCACTTCGAACTGCTTCTCGCCGTCGACGTCCGCGATCTCGATGATGGACACGTCGAAGGTGCCGCCGCCGAGGTCGTACACGGCGATCTTGCGGTCGCCCTTTTCCTGCTTGTCCAGGCCGAAGGCGAGGGCCGCGGCGGTGGGCTCGTTGATGATGCGCTTGACGTCCAGGCCCGCGATGCGGCCGGCGTCCTTGGTGGCCTGGCGCTGGCTGTCGTTGAAGTACGCGGGCACCGTGATCACAGCCTCGGTCACCGGCTCGCCGAGGTAGTCCTCGGCGGTCTTCTTCATCTTGCGCAGCACTTCCGCGGAGATCTGCGGGGGCGCCATCTTCTTGCCGCGCACTTCCACCCACGCGTCGCCGTTATCGGCCTTCGCGATGGTGTAGGGCATGAGGTTGATGTCCTTCTGGACTTCCTTTTCCTCGAACTTGCGGCCGATCAGGCGCTTGACGGCGTACAGGGTGTTCTTGGCGTTGGTGACGGCCTGGCGCTTGGCGGAGGCGCCGACGAGGATCTCACCGTCCTCCTGGTAGGCGACGATGGACGGCGTGGTGCGCGCGCCTTCGCTGTTCTCGATGACCTTGGGCGTGTTGCCCTCCATCACGGCTACGCACGAATTCGTGGTCCCGAGGTCGATGCCGATGATTCTTCCCATGGTGGTTCTCCTTGCTTTCGCGGCCTCGCGGCCAATTCAGATTCGATGTGGGTTACTTGTGGATAAGCTGTGGCGTTTCAAGCGCGCGACGGGCTGCTATTTCGGCGCCGTGACGGTCACCAGCGCGGGGCGCAGCACACGGTCCGCGATCAGGTAGCCCTTCTGCAGGACGGACACCACGGTGTTCGCTTCCTGTGTGGATCCTGGGGGCGGCGGGACCATGGAAATGGCCTGGTGCTGGTGCGGGTCGAACTTCGTGCCCGCGGCCGGGTCGATCTGGACGACCTTGTTGCGCTCCAGCGTGCTCTTCAATTGTCGCAACGTGGCTTCCGCGCCTTCCTTGATCTGCTCGGGCGTGGCGTCCTTGTGGGCGAGCCCGGCTTCCAGGCTGTCGGCGACGGCCAGCAGGCTCTCCGCGAAACTTTCCACCGCGAACTTGCGGGCCTTGGCCATTTCCTCGTCGGCGCGGCGGCGGGTGTTCTGGGCTTCCGCATGGGCACGCAGCACCTGCTCCGCGAGGTCCGCGTTCTTGGCTTGCAACGTCGCCAGCTGGGCCTGGGCCGCGGCCAGCGCGTCCGCGTCGTCCGCGGCCTGCGCTGCCTCGCGCTCTTCAGGGCTCATGTCGGCGAGCGGGTCGCCCTCGGTCGGGGGGGTGGAAGTTGTCTCGGGCATCTCGTTCGGGTTCTGTTCGGACATGGTGGCTGGGTTGCGGATAAACAATGCTGCGCAGCAGCTTGGGTCCTCTTGGCCCTTTTCAAGGGAGGGAAATAAGGATCAGCTAAGAAAGTTTCGCGGCGTCCCCGTGCGCCGCATGGGCCGTCCATCCGTCGGCCCAGCGCTGCAGCGGCTTGAGCACGCGGATGAGCGCCTTGCCCTCGGAGGTGAGGGCGTATCCCGCCCCGGACAACGCAACGACCTGCGCGGCCCGCAATTCCTTGAGCCGCGAGTTGAGCACCGAGGGGGACATGTCGTCCGCGCCGGCGCGCAGCACGCGAAAGCTCTGCGGATGCCCGTCACGCAACTCCCAGAGCAGGCGCAGGCTGCCGCGGCGGCCGAGCAGGTCCAGGAGGGCCATCACCGGGCGGCCCGTGCGCGATCCGCGGACGGGCTTTCCGGGCAGGGGCGGCGAGGCTTTCATGGCGCGCGATTCTAGCGGCCGGTCCTGTCCCACGGGCGACTGACGCTACGCAAAGCGTAGCGGTACAGTGAGTTCGCTACGGAACGCGTAGCGCATCGACGAGCCTTGACCATGAACCCGCCCCGCATCGAACCCCTCTCGCCGCCCTACACGCCGGAACTCGACGCGCTCCTCGCGCGCATGACGCCGCCGGGCGCGCCTTCCATCCTCGCGCTGTTCCGCGTCATGGCGCACAACCCCGAACTCGCCGCCCGTGCCACGGGCTGGGGCGGCTACCTGCTCGGCCGCAAGGCCACGTTGACGCTGCGCGACCGCGAGGTGGTGATCGACCGCGTCTGCGCGTTGTGCGGCGCAGCGTACGAGTGGGGGGTGCACGTCGCCGCCTTCGCCGAAGCCGCGGGGTTTTCGCCGCGGGAGACCGCCGCGATCGCGGACCCGCACGCCGACCCGGCCGTGCTGGGCGCGCGCGACAGGCTGCTCGTGCGCCTCGTCGACGAGCTCCACGTCACGTCCCATGTGGGCGACGCGCTGTGGGAAGAACTCGCGGCCGAATGGTCCCCGGCGCAGCTCGTGGAACTCCTGATGCTCGCGGGCTGGTACCGCGCGATCAGCTACGTCTGCAATGCCGCCCGCGTGCCGCCGGAGCCGTGGGCGGCGCGGTGGGCCCACGCCTGATTCCACACGCTGGGCGCGCCCCATCCATCCCTCCGAAACCGCGTTTCGTCGCACCCGGACCGGCCCGGCCTTGACCCGGGGCGACGCGGGCACGTATCGTGCCCGGATGTCCTTCGCCCTCCCCACCCTCGGCGCCGGTTCCCGGACGCCGGCGCGGCCGCCGCTGCGCCGCGTGCTGCTGCCCCGGCGCCGGCAGCTCCTCACGGTCGTGGTCGTCGCGCTGCTGGTGGCGGGCGCGCTGCGGCCGTTCGCCCACAACCCGTACATCGAGCTCGCCGGCGAGACACTCTTCGTCGGGCTCATGCTGCTCTTCGCCTTCAACGCCGCCGGGCAATGGCGCCAGGACGCCGTCCCGCGCTGGCTGGTGCAGGTCATCGCCATCGCCGTCGCCGCGATGCTCTCCCCGCTGATCGTGCAGCTGCTCACCTTCGGCGGCGACTTCTCCGCCTTCCTCGGTTCCAGGGGCCACGTGCGCGGCTACGTACTCGTGATGACGGTCGCGGTGATCATCGGCACGCTGGTCGCGCTGGGCGCGCTCTACAGCGAGCGCGACGCGCAGGCCCGCGCGCAGGCCCTGCAGTTCGCGCTGGAGAAGGAAACGCTGCAGCGCCAGGCGGCGGACGCACGCCTGCACCTCATGACGGCGCAGATCCAGCCGCACTTCCTCTTCAACACCCTGGCCAACGTGCAGGAACTGGTGGAAAGCGGCTCGCCGCGCGCCGCGCCGGTTTTTCGCAGCCTCATCGACTACCTGTGCGCCGCGATGCCGCGCCTGTCGCAGGAGGACGCGACGCTCGCTGACGAGGAGCGCCTCGTGCGCGCCTACCTCGACCTCATGCAGATGCGCATGCCCGACCGCCTGAGCTATCGCGTGGACATCGACCCCGAAGTCGCGCTGATGCACTTCCCGCCCATGGCCCTGCTCACGCTCGTGGAAAACGCGATCCGGCACGGGATCGACCCGGGCTGCGAAGCCGGCAGCGTGGAAGTCGGGGCGCGCCGTGAACTCGATGGGAGCGTCCACCTTTGGGTGTCGGACACCGGCGTGGGCCTGTCCGACGAGGCGGGGGAGGGCACGGGCCTCGCCAACCTCAACGCGCGGCTGGCGGCCTTCTTCGGCGAGGGCGCGCGGGTGGAGCTCAGCGAACACGCGCCGCACGGCGTGCGGGCGGACATCCGCGTGCACATGCGGGCGTGAAGGACGCGATGGCCACCGCCCTCATCGCCGACGACGAGCCTCTGCTGCGCGAGCGCCTGGCCGCGCTGCTCGGCAACCTCTGGCCCGAACTCGAGATCGTCGCGCAGGCGCGCAACGGCCGCGAGGCGGTCGAGCTGTTCGAGGACGCGCAGCCCGAAGTCGCCTTCCTGGACGTGCACATGCCCGGCATGAACGGGATCGAGGTGGCGCGCTGCATCGGCCGGCGCGCGCAGCTCGTGTTCGTCACCGCGTTCGACAAGTACGCGGTTCAGGCCTTCGAGCAGGGCGCCATCGACTACGTGGTCAAACCCATCGGCGAGCAGCGGCTGGCCGAAACGGTGCAGCGCCTGCGCGAGCGCGTGGCCTCGCCCGGGCGCGACACGCCGCAATGGGAAGCGACGCTGGAGAAGATGGCGGCGCAGTTGCGGGAGCGTATGGCGCCGAAGCCGGGACTCAAATGGATCAAGGCGTCGGTCGGCGCGACCGTGAAGCTGATCCCGGTCGAGCAGGTGATCTACCTCAAGTCCGACAACAAGTACACGCTGGTCGTGTGGGACGGCGGCGAGGCGCTCATCCGCAAGACGATCCGGGAACTTGCCGACGAGCTCGACGCGTCACGCTTCACGCAGGTCCATCGCTCGGCGATCGTGTGCATGGATCGGGTGAGCCACTTCACGCATGGGCCGGGCGATTCGGGAGAGCTGCACCTGAAGGGGCGCAGCGAGCGACTCACGGTGAGCCGCAGCTATCTGCACTTGTTCCAGCAGATGTAGGCTCAGTGCGCGTCGAGCAGCTCGACGTCGAACTTCAGCGTCGCGTTCGGGGGGATCACGCCGCCCGCGCCGCGCGCGCCGTAGCCGAGCTGCGGCGGGATGACGAGGGTGCGCTTGCCACCGATCTTCATGCCGGCGACGCCTTCGTCCCAGCCCTTGATGACCATGCCCGCGCCGAGCGAGAAGGCGAAGGGGTCGTTGCGGTCGCGGCTGGAGTCGAACTTCGCGCCTTGCTGGCCGTCGTTGAAGAGCCAGCCGGTGTAGTGCACGTGCACGTGCTGGCCGCGCGTCGCCTCGGCGCCGCTGCCCACGGTGGTGTCTTCGTACTGGAGGCCGGAGGGGGTGGTGATCATGGATTTCCTAGGTTGCGGCGGGCCAGGTCGCGCATGAGGGCGCGGACCCCGTAGGTCCACGGCGCGATCCTGTCGCTGGTGTTGACACGATTGACGAGTGTACCCAGACGCGGCGTGGAAATGGTGACGACATCCCCGACCGCGTGCGTGAAGCCCATCCCTGGCCCGAAGCGGTCCTGCGTGGGCGCGAACATCGTGCCGAGGAAGAGCATGAAACCGTCGGGGTACTGGTGGTTGGCGCCGATGGCCTGCGAGACCAGGTCGAGCGGGTCGCGGCTGATCTTCGAGATCGAGCTCGACCCTTCCATCGTGAAGCCTTCCGGACCCATGACCTTCATCGCGAGATCGCAGCGGCGCACGTCGCCGATGCCGAACTTCGCATCGAACAGGCGTATGAAAGGCCCGATCGCGCAGCTCGCGTTGTTGTCCTTCGCCTTGCCCAGCAGCAGCGCGCTGCGGCCTTCGAAGTCCCGGAGGTTGACGTCGTTGCCGAGCGTCGCGCCCACCGTCTCGCCGCGGCTGTTCACGGCCAGCACGATCTCCGGCTCCGGGTTGTTCCACGCGCTGCCCGGATGGATGCCGATCTCGGCGCCGGTGCCGACCGCGCTCATCGGCTGCGACTTGGTGAAGATCTCGGCGTCGGGCCCGATGCCGACCTCGAGGTACTGCGACCACACGCCCTGCGCGACCAGCACCTCCTTGAGCTTCGCCGCTTCCGGCGAGCCCGGCTTCACAGCGGCGAGGTCGTCGCCGATGATCGCGACGACCGCCTTGCGCACAACTTCCGCGCGCGACGCATCGCCGCGCGCCTGCTCCTCGATCACGCGCTCGAGCATCGACGACACGAAGGTCACGCCCGCCGCCTTGATCGCCTGCAGGTCGCACGGCGCGAGAAGCCAGGGCTTCGCGGCGTCGCGCGAATCCGTCGCACTGTTGGCGAGCACGTCGGCAGTCGCGCCGATGCGGGTGCCGCGCGCACCGCGCACGGCAGCGGCCGCATCCGGCAGTTCGAGCAGGCCGGTGCAGGTCGCGGCGGCGCGCGAAATATCGAAGACGCCCTCGGGCGTCACCTGCACGAGCACCGCGCCGGTGTCTGGCACGTGCACGCGGCCGACGAGCAGCGCGTCGCCGGCATCGATGGGCAGTGCCGTCGAAGGATCGAGATGAGTGTTCATGGGATTACTTCTTCTTCGCCTGGACCGCAACCCACTTGGCCGCGAACGCAGGCAATTCGTTCAGGCGCTTGAGCAGGTCCGCGCCCATGGGGGTGACGACATAGCCGTCCGCGCCGTGCGTGAGCAGGCCGGCCTCGCGCATCTCCTTGATGCGCGTGTTCAGGGTGTTGGGAGTGATGCCGCCGACGCTATCTTGCAGGAGGCGGAAGGTTTGCGCATGGCCGTCGCGCAGTGCCCACAGCACACGGATCGCATAGCGCGACTCCAGCAGCCCCAGCAGCTGGCTGATGGCGGCGTTTTCCTTCGAACTCATGCAGCTGGCTCCTCGGCCCGTTATTGTTTTGCCTGTCGGGGCAGTGGAGTGTACGCAGGTTGCGCTATACAAACAATAGCAGCCGCATCGAAAAGTGCGCTAGAGGTATACCTTCTTGAGCAGGCGGATTAGGATCCTGCCTTCCGCCGCCGTCAGGCGGGAGGCAACTTCGGCTTCCAGTTCCGCCGCGGTGCGCTCCGCGTCGCGCATCAGCTTCTCGCCGGACGGCGTGAGGTGGATGCCCATCGCGCGGCCGTCGCGCGGGTGCGGCCGGCGCTCGATCAATTCGCGCTTCTCCAGCGCGTTGATCATGCCCACGAGGTTGGGCGGCAGGATGCCCAGCGTGGTGCACAACTGGCGCGAGGTGATGCCCGGATTGTGCGTGACGAGCGACAGCACCGAGAAATCGACCGGCCGCAGGTCGTACTGCGCCATGCGCTGCAGGAACACCTCGATCACCGCGAGCGCCGCGCGCCGGGCGTTGTAGCCGAGCAGGCTCTCGAGGTAGCTCGTGTCCACCTTCTCCACGCTGGACGCGGACTTCGGCATGGCGGCGGCGGTGCGCAGTCGCGTCATCAGGGTCCGGCCGTTGCGCCCCGCGCGGCGCCCAGGTAGGTGTCGATCACGCGCGCATCGCCCGCCAGTTCGCGCGCGGGGCCTTCGAGCCGGATCTCGCCCGTCTCGAGCACATACGCGTGGTCGGCGACCTCCAGCGCGGCGCGCGCGTTCTGCTCCACGAGCAGGATGCTCACGCCCTGCGCGCGCAGCGTCTCGATGATGCGGAAGATCTCCTTCACCACCAGCGGCGCGAGGCCCAGGCTCGGCTCGTCGAGCATCAGGAGCTTGGGCTTGGACATGAGTGCGCGGCCCACGGCAAGCATCTGCCGCTCGCCGCCGGACAAGGTGCCCGCGAGCTGCGCGCGCCGTTCCTTCAAGCGCGGGAAGAGCTCGTACACACGCTCCAGTTCGCCGCGCCAGTTCGGCATGCGCAGCTGCTTGGCGCGCCAGCCGCCGAGGATCAGGTTGTCCTCCACGGGCATGGTGCCGAAGAGCTCGCGTCGCTCGGGCACCAGCGCGAGGCCGAGCATCACGCGTTCCTCGAGGCTGAGCTCGGCGATGTCCTGCCCGTCGAAGCGGATCGCACCGCGGCTGGGCAGGAGGCCCATCAAGGCGTTGAGCGTGGTCGACTTGCCCGCGCCGTTGGGGCCGATGACGGTGACGACCTGGCCCGCATCGAGGTGGAGCGAGATGCCGGAGAGGACTTCCGCACGCCCGTAGCCGGCGTGCAGCGCTTCGACGTGGAGCAAGGGGTTCCCCATCTCAATGCTCCGTGCCGAGGTAGGCGGCGCGCACCGCAGGGCTCGCCTGGACTTCGGCCGGCGTGCCTTCCATCAGGCGCGTGCCGAACTCCATCACGACGATGCGGTCGGTGAGGCCCATGACGAATTCCATGTCGTGCTCCACGAGCAGCAGGCTCATGCCCTCGGACTTGAGCTGGCGCAGCACTTCGGCGAGCGCCTGCTTTTCCTTGTGGCGCAGGCCTGCGGCGGGCTCGTCGAGCAGCAGCAGCGACGGGTCGGTGCACAGAGCGCGCGCGATTTCCATGAGGCGCTGCGGGCCGAGCGCAAGGTTGCCCGCGAGCTCGTGCATGCGGTCGGCCATGCCGATGCGCGTGAGTTGCCGCTCCGCCTCGGCGAAGAGCTGCCGCTCCTCCGCGCGGTCCATGCGCAGCATCGCGCGCACTGCGCCGCTGCGCCCGCGCAGGTAGCCGCCGAGCGCGACGTTCTCCAGCACCGTCATGTCCGGGATCATCTTCACGTGCTGGAAAGTGCGCGAGATGCCGCGCCGCGCGATCTGGCGTGAGGGCAGGCCGGTGATCGTCTCGCCGCGGAAGCGCACCGCGCCGGAGGTGAGCGACAGCACGCCGGTGACGAGATTGAAGGTCGTTGACTTGCCCGCGCCGTTGGGCCCGATGAGGCCCACGATGTCGCCGGCGCGAATCTCGAAGCTCACGTCGTTGACGGCCACGAGCCCGCCGAATTCCTTGCGCACCGCATCGACCTGCAGCAGCGGCTCTCCATGCACCGGCTTGTCGCGGGCGGGCAGGGCGGGCGCATCCTGCCAGTCGCGCTTGCGCGTCGTCTTCGGCAGGAAGCGCCCTGCGAAAGTCCACAACCCGTCGGGCGCGTACTTCAGCACCACGACGAGCACGATGCCGAAGACGATGGTCTCGAAGTTGCCGCTCGTGCCGATGAGGCGGGGCAGCAGCACCTGCAGCTGGTCCTCCGTCAGCTTGACGACGGCTGCGCCCAGGAACGCGCCCCACACGTGCGACACGCCGCCCAGCACGGCCATGAACAGGTACTCGATGCCCTTGCCGAGCGAGAAGGGCGTGGGGTTGATGGTGCGCTGGAAGAAAGCGAAGAGCCAGCCCGAGACCGAGGCGAGCACCGCGGCGATGACGAAGATGTCGAGCTTGTAGCGGAAGGTGGAGATACCCATCGCCTCGGCCATGGTCACGCCCGACTTGATGGAGCGGATGGCGCGGCCCGCGCGCGAATCGAGCAGGCGCGTGACACCCAGCGCCGCCGCGAGCGCGATGACCCAGATCAGCACGTGCAGCCCGCGGCCGGTGCCGAGGTCGGTGCCGAAGATCTTGAGCGTCGGCACGCCGGACAGGCCGTCGTACTTGCCCAGGAAGTCCATGTTCGCCATCGTGTAGTTGAGCGCGAGGCCCCAGCAGATGGTCGCGAGCGGCAGGTAATGCCCCGACATGCGCAGCGTGATTGCGCCCAGCACCAGCGCCGCGATCACGGCAATGCCCGCGCCGAGCAGCAGCGCGACCCAGGGCGAGCCGGCCATCTTCACGGTGAGGAAGGCCGCGGTGTAAGCGCCGATGCCGACGAATGCAGCCTGGCCGAAGGACGTGAGCCCGGCCACGCCGGTGAGCAGCACCAGGCCGAGCGCGACCAGGGCGTACATGCCGATGTAGGCGCTCTGCGTAATCCAGAAATCCGGCACCGGCAGCGCCGGCAACACCAGCATGAACGCGGCAAAAAGGGGAAAGCCGAAACGGCGCAGCGCGTTCAATGCTCCTCCCCGTGGGGGTCGCGCAGCGAGCGCCACAGCAGCACCGGCAGGATCGCGGAGAACACGATCACTTCCTTGAAGGAGCTCGCCCAGAAGGAGCCGAAGCTCTCCAGCAGTCCCACGCCCAGCGCGCCCACGAGCGCGAGCGGATAGCTCGCGAGCCCGGCGAACACCGCGGCGACGAAGCCCTTGAGGCCGATCAGGAAGCCGCTGTCGTAGAACACGGTGGTGGTCGGGCCGATCAGCAGGCCCGACAGCGCGCCGATGAAGGCGGCCATGGTGAAGGCGAGCCGGCCCGCGCCGTTGGAGGAGATGCCCATGAGCCGCGCCCCGGCGCGATTGACGGCGGTGGCGCGCAGCGCCTTGCCGGTGAGCGTGCGCTCGAAGAAGAGGTACAGCATCACGATGAGCGCGACGGAAATGCCGAAGATGATGATCGTCTGGCCGGTGATCGCGAGCGCGCCGGCGGAGAAGCGTTCATCCCAGAAACTCGGGTTGCGAAAGCCCTCCGCGCCGAAGAAGAACAGGCCCAGCCCGACCAGCGCGAAGTGCACCCCGACGGAGACGATCAGCAGCACCAGCACCGACGCGTCCGCGAGTTTTTCGTACGCGAGGCGGTAGATGAGGTTGCCGAAGGGCGTCACGAGCGCGAGCGTGAGCAGGGCCTGCGCGAAGAGCGGCCAGCCGCGCGGCGCGGCCCAGATCGCGACCGCGGAGACGACCACGGGAATCGCGAGCGTGCGCAACAATTGCCTTGCCACGCGCAAAGGTGCGTGACGGTGCCGCACGCCATCGACGACGTCGGCGATGGCCGCGAGCCCGGCGAGCACCAGCAGGAACCACACGGTGCCCGGCACCTTGCCGGTCTGCAGCAGGGCGAGCGTCAGCGCCCCGAAGGCGACGAATTCGCCCTGGGGGATGAAGATGACGCGCGTGACGGCGAAGAGCAGCACCGTGGCGAGGGCCAGCAGGGCATAGATCGCGCCGTTGGTGAGGCCGTCCAGCGCGAGGATGCCCGCGATCGAGAAGTCCAAGGTGCCTGGTCCAGGATGCTTATTGGGCGACGACGAACTTGCCGTCCTTGACCTGCAGCATCACGCCCGTTTCGTTGGTGTAACCCCAGTGGTCGTCCTTGGTCCAGTTCATCACGCCATGCGAGAACACGGTGCGGCCCATCGTCTCCATCGCGTCGCGCATCGCGGAGCGGAACTCCGGCGTGCCCGGCTTGCCGGCCTTCAGCGCCACCGGCACGATTTTCTGCATCACGATCGCGAAGTCGTAGGAGTGGCCGGCGAACTGGTTGCGCGAACCCGGTCCGTTGGCCTTCTCGAAGTTGGTCACGAAATCGATCGCGGCCTTCTTGGACGGATGGCTGTCGGGCAGCTGCTCGGCGACCACGGCGGGGCCGGAGACGACGAAGGTGCCTTCGACGTCCTTGCCGCCGATGCGCACGAGGTCCGGCGTGGCGGCGGCGTGCGTCTGGTAGAGCTTGCCCTTGTAGCCGCGCTCGACGATGGCCTTCTCCGGCATCGCAGCGCCCGAGCCCGAGGCCACGATGATCATCGCGTCCGGGTTGGCGGAGGAGAGCTTGAGCGCCTGCGGCGTCACGCTGGTGTCGGTGCGCGCGAAGCGTTCCGTGGCCACGATCTTCATGCCGTTCTTCGCGGCTTCGTCGGAGGCGGCCTTGAGCCACAGCTCGCCGTAGGCGTCGGTGTATCCGATGAAGCCGATGGTCTTCACGCCCTGCTTCTTCATGTGCTCGAACATCGCGTGGGCCATCACCTCCGTGCCCTGCGGCAGGCGGAAGAGCCAGTGGTCCTGGCCGGGCGGCACGCCGACCGGCGCGCCGGAAATCTGCAGCGTCTTCGCTTCGGCGGCGACGGGCGCCATGGCGGCGGACACGGGCGTGATGCACGAGCCGAGGATCACGTCGACCTTGTCTTCCGTGACGAGGCGCTTGGTGTTGCTCACGCCCTTGCCCGGGTCGCTCGCGTCGTCCAGCATGATGAGGTTGATCTTCTGGCCGGCGATCTCCTTGGGGAAGAGCGCGAGCTGCTTCTGCATCGGGATGCCCAGGCCCGAGCCGGGTCCGGTGAGCGACAGCGACACGCCGACGTTGATGTCGGCCAGCGCGGCGCCCGCGAAGGCGAGCGTCGCGGCGGCGGCGATGAGGGTGCGTACGAGTTTCATGCTTTGTCTCCGTTGGGGTGATGGGGTGGAAGTGTGCCGCAGCTCAGCGCGGCGCCATGCGCAATGCGCCGTCCAGGCGGATCACTTCGCCGTTCAGGTGCGTGTTCGTGACGATATGGCATGCGAGCTGCGCGAACTCTTCGGGTTTGCCCAGGCGCGGCGGGAAAGGAATGGAGGCGGCGAGCGACGCCTGCACCGGCTCCGGCAGCTGCTTCATGAGCGGCGTCGCGAACAGGCCGGGCGCGACGGTGCACACCCGGATGCCGTGCTGCGCGAGGTCGCGCGCCATCGGCAGCGTCATGCCGACGAGGCCGCCCTTGGACGCGCTGTAGGCCTGCTGGCCGACCTGCCCGTCGAAGGCGGCCACCGACGCGGTGAACATCATCACGCCGCGCTCGCCGTCTTCCAGCGGCGCGAGCTTCGCGCACTCGGCCGCGAAGAGGCGGCTGGCGTTGTAGCTGCCGATCAGGTTGATGTGGACGACGCGCGCGAAGTCTTCCAGCGGGGCGGGCGAGCCATCCTTCTGCACGACGCGTTTGGCGCTGCCGATGCCGGCGATGTTCATGAGGATGCGGGCGCTGCCGTGCGCGGCCGTCGCTTTCGCGAGCGCCGCTGTGAGGCTTTCGGTGTTGGTGATGTCGCACTGGCACGCGACACCGCCGATGTCGGCCGCCACCTTCTGCGCGAGCTCGACGTTCACGTCGAGCACCGCGACCTTGGCGCCCAGCCGCGCGAGTTCGCGCGCCGTGGCTTCGCCCAATCCCGATGCGCCGCCGGTGACGAGCGCGGCCTGGCCCTGGATGTTCATGGTGTCTTTCCTTGCGGCTGGAGGGTGAAGGGCAGGGTGCCGCCGTGCAGGGCCTGGACCAGGGCGGCGCGATGCGCGAGCACCGCGCGCTGGTTGATGGAGCCCTTGTCGGTGACTTCGCCCTTGTCGATGGAGGGCGGCTCGTGCATCAGGTGCAGGCGGGCGACGCGGCTCGCGCTGCCCGTGGCGGTCGCCGCGAGCTGGTCCAGCACCTTCTGGAAGTGCGCCTGCACCGGCGCGCTCTCCAGCACGTCCTTCAGCGGGGCGTCGCCCGGCAGGCCCGCGAGCTTGCGCACCGCGGGGGTCGGGAAGACCAGCGCGCCGACCTCGTTCAGGTTGATGCCCGTGATCACCGCGTCCTGCACGTAGGGCGCGCCGGCGGCGATGATCTTCGCGCGCAGCGGCCCGACGCTCACGAAAGTGCCGGTCGCGAGCTTGAAGTCCTCCGCGATGCGGCCGTCGAACTTCAGTCCCTGGTGCACGTCGCCGTCGTCGATCCACAGGACGGCGTCGCCGGTGCAGAAGAAGCCCTCCTCGTCGAAGCACTCCTTCGTCGCTTCCTCGTTGCGCCAGTAGCCGGGCGTGATGTTCGGGCCCTTATAGCGCACCTCGGTCTTGCCCTGCGCGGGGACGAGCTTCAACTCGAGCCCCGGCGTGGGCACGCCGAGGTAGCCGGCCTTCACGTTCGGGTTGGTGATGAAGATCGCGAAGGGCGAGGACTCCGTCATGCCCAGGCCCGTGCCCATCACGATGCGCTCGCCGATCTCGCGCTCCTGTGCTTCATGCAGGGCGTCCCATACGGGCTGGGCCAGCGCGGCACCCGCGTAGAAGAACATCTTCACGCGCGAGAGCAAGTTGCGCCGCAGCGCGTCGTCCGTCTTCATCGCGTTGGCGATGGCTTCGAAACCCGTCGGCACGTTGAAGTAGACCGTGGGGGCGATCTCGCGCAGGTTGCGCAGGGTCTCGCCGATCAGCGCGGGGACGGGCTTGCCGTCGTCGATGTACAGCGTGCCGCCGTTGTAGATGACGAGCCCGACGTTGTGGTTGCCGCCGAAGGTGTGGTTCCACGGGAGCCAGTCCACCAGCACCGGCGGCTCCTCGGCCAGCACCGGCATGGACTCGCGCATCTGCTGCTGGTTGGCGCACCACATGCCGTGCGTGTTGACCACGGCCTTGGGCAGTTTGGTCGAGCCGGAGGTGAAGAGGAATTTGGTGATGGTGTGCGGGCCCGTGCGCTCCATCGCGGCATCGACGGCCGGCGTGGGCGCCGTGGCGAGCAGGTCGGCGAATGGCGTGGTGTCCCGGCCGGGCATCGCGCCCGAGCCCAGCACGACTTCGACGTCGCTTCCCACGGTGGCCGCGATCGCCTTGCCGTAGCGGTTCGCGTCCGCAGCGTAGACGAGGCCGGGCGTGAGCGTCTTCAGCACGTGCCGCAGCTTGTCGTAATCCTGGCTCACGGTGGAATAGGCGGGCGAGACCGGGCAGTGGGGAATGCCGGCGTACACGCAACCGAGGGCCAGCAGCGCGTGCTCCAGGTCGTTCTCGCTGAGGATCGCGACCGGCCGCTCGGCGTCCAGGCCGCGATCGAGCAGGGCCTGCCCGATGCTGCGCGCACTCGCCAGCGCTTCGCGGTAGGTGATTTCGCGCCATGCGCCCGGCGTGCCGTCGGGGTTCTTGACGCGGCGCGCCATGAAGACCCGGTCGGGCGCGGTCTGCGCCCAGTGCACGAGCCGGTCCGTCATGCGGCGGGCATGTTCGCCCAGGCCCTGTTCGGCGCGCATGTAGCGCACGCCGCCCGCGCCCTCGCGCAGCGACACGCGCGTGACGCCGAACTTCATCGGTCGGTACTTCGGCGCGGCCGTGCTCATGTCACTCTTTCGACACCTTCTTGGCGCGGCCCTCGAGGAAGGCGCGCACGCGGTCTTTCGCTTCCGGCGCGCTCTGGGCGATGGCGGCCATCAGCGCTTCGGTGAGGAAGCCCTGGTCGGCCGGCTGTTCCGCGATGCGCGGCAGCGCGTGCATGAGGGCGTAGTTGGTGAGCGGCGCGTTCTGCGCGACGCGCTTCGCGAGCTCGACGGCCTTCTCGAACGCCTGGCCCTTCGGCACGAGGTACTGCGCGAAGCCGATGCGCTCGCCGTCCTGGGCGTTGTAGACGCGGCCGGTGAGCATCATGTCCGTCATGCGCGCGGCGCCGATGAGGCGGGGGATGCGCACCGCGCCGCCGCCGCCCACGAAAATGCCGCGCGAGCCTTCGGGCAGGGCGTAAAAAGTGGTTTCGTCCGCGACACGGATGTGGCAGGCGCTGGCCAGTTCCAGCCCGCCGCCCACGACGGCGCCGTGCAGCGCGGCAATGACGGGAACGGGTCCGTATTGCACCTCTTCCAAAGCGGCGTGCCACATGCGAGAGTGGTGCAGGCCCTGGCCGGCGTCGCGCTCCTTCAGCTCGGACAGGTCCAGCCCGGAGCAGAAGTGCTCGCCCTCGCCGTCGAGCACGGCGGCGCGCACCGTGTCCGGCAGGGATTCGAAGGCGTTGCGCACGGCCACGATCAGGCCGTCGGAGAGCGCGTTGCGCTTGGCGGGCCGGGTGAGGCGGACGATGGCGATCTCGTCCTGGATCTCGATGTGAAGGTCTTTGTCGCTCATGAGGTTTGCCAAGTGGGTCGATTATTGTTATAAATAATAACCAATTCAAGCCGCATAGCCTAGGGCTTTCCCTAGGTGGGCCGCCCCCGCAGGAGACACCATGGACTACGAAAACCTCATCGCGATCGACGTGCACACGCACGCCGAAGTCAGCTGCTGGAACCCCTTCGACAACTACGGCGAGGAATACGACCGCGCCGCCGACAAGTACTTCCGCAACAGCCGCCGCCCGACCATCGCGGAGACCATCGAGTATTACCGCAAGATCAAGGTCGGCCTCGTCATGTTCACGGTCGACAGCGAATCGCAGCTGGGCCGGCGCCGCATCCCCAACGAGGAGATCGCGCAGGCCGCGAAAGAGAACAGCGACATGATGATGTGCTTCGCCTCCATCGACCCGCACAAGGGAAGGATGGGCGCGCGCGAAGCCGAACGCCTCATCAAGGAGCACGGGGTGAAGGGCTTCAAGTTCCACCCGACCGTCCAGGGCTACCACCCGTACGACAGGATGGCCTGGCCGATCTACGAGGTGATCAATGCGTACAAGATGCCCACCATCTTCCACACCGGCCACAGCGGCATCGGCTCGGGGATGCGCTGCGGCGGCGGGCTCAAGCTGGAATACAGCAATCCCATGCACCTGGACGACGTTGCCATCGACTTCCCCGACATGCAGATCGTGATGGCGCACCCGAGCTTCCCGTGGCAGGACGAAGCGCTGTCCGTCGCGACGCACAAGCCCAACGTATGGATCGATCTTTCCGGCTGGAGCCCGAAATACTTCCCGAAGCAGCTCGTCCAGTACGCGAACACGCTGCTGAAGGACCGCGTCCTCTTCGGCAGCGACTACCCGCTCATCACCCCGGAGCGCTGGATGAAGGACTTCGAGGACGCGGGCTTCAAGCCCGAGGTGATGCCCGGCATCCTCAAGGGCAACGCGATGCGCCTGCTGGGGCTGGGGGCCTGACTTGGCCGCGCCGTTCCGCTCGCTGGCGGATGTCGAGGCGCTCGAGCGCGAGCGCTACGAATCGGCCATTCCGGCGCGCACCACCTACGGATTGATCGCACGCGCCGCAGCCCTGCACGGCGCGCGCAGCGCATTCGTGTACCTGCCCAACGGCGCGCTCGGGACGGCGCCCCGGCGCGTGACGTATTCGGAATTGCTGGCGCAGGTTCACCGCGCCGCCAACCTGTTCCACTCGATGGGCCTGGGCCCCGAAGATGCGGTGGCGATCCTCGCGCCCAACATCCCCGAAACGCACTACGCGCTCTGGGGCGCGCAGTTGGCGGCGCGCGCCTGCCCCATCAACTACCTGCTGCAACCCGCGCACATTGCGTCGCTGCTGAAGGCCGCGAACGCGCGGGTGATCGTCGCGCTGGGGCCGAACGACGAGCTCGACCTGCAGCCGATGCTGCGCGAGGTGCTGGCGCTGCATCCGCTGCCCGTGCTGCAGATTCGCGCGGGCGGCGCGATGCCGCTGTCGACGGTCCCCTTCCAGGATGCGCTCGCGGCGCAGGAGGACGCGCTGGAATTCGATCCGCAACTCGGCCCGGGCCGTGTCGCCGCCTGCTTCCACACCGGCGGCACCACGGGCGCCCCCAAGCTCGCGCTGCACACGCACGGCAACGAGGCGCACACGAGCTGGTTCGCGCACCGCTACTACGGCTTCGACGAACACACGGTGGAGATCAACGGCTTTCCGCTCTTCCACGTCGCCGGCGCCTTCGTCTACGGCCTGGCGCTGCTGGCCATCGGTGCCACGCAGGTGCTGCCGACGTTGACGGGCATGCGCAACGCGCAATTCGCGAGCGGGTACTGGAAGTTCTGCGAACGCGAGGGCGTCACGGCGCTGGCCTGCGTGCCGACGATCCTCGCCACGCTGGCCAACCTGCCGGTCGACGCGGACATCTCGCGCATCCGCGTGGCGTACACGGGCGGGTCGCCCTTGCCCCCGGAGCTCGCGGCGCAGTTCGAACGCAAGACGGGCATCGCCGTGCGCAACATCCTGGGCATGACGGAGTGCGCCGGTCTTGTGTCGATCGAGCCCTTCGCTGCTCCGCGCGTTCCCGGCTCCGCGGGCCTGCGCCTGCCGTTCACCGAAGTGCGTGCCTTCGCGTCGCGCGATGGCCGGACGCTGCTGGACGAACCCTGCGCCGCCGGCGACACCGGCGTGATCGCACTGCGCGGCCCGCACGTGAGCCCCGGCTACAGCGACCCCGCGCGCAATGCCGGCATGTTCGAGGCTGGCTGGCTCGTGAGCGGCGACCTGGGGCATATCGACGCGCAGGGCTGCATCCACGTCACGGGCCGCGCGAAGGACGTGATCATCCGCGGCTCGCACAACATCGACCCGTCGCTGGTGGAAGAGGCCTTCCTCGCGCATCCCGCCGTGGCGCTGTGCGCGGTCGTGGGCGAGCCGGATGCGTACGCGGGCGAATTGCCGGTCGCCTTCGTCACGCTCAGGCCGGGCGCGCAGGCGACGGCCGGGGAGATCCTCGCCGCGGTCGCGCCGCAGGTGTACGAGCGGCCCGCGACCCCCAAGCGCGTGACCGTGATCGAGGCGATGCCCGTGACGGCCATCGGCAAGATCTACAAGCCCGCCCTGCGCATGCGCGCGGTCGAGGCGAAGCTGGGCGAGGTGCTGGCCGCCGCGTGCCCGGAGGCGGCCGTGACGGTGTCCGCGCAGGAACGCGGCTCGGGCGTTGCCGCCGTGGCGCGCATCGCCTGCCGGCACGACGACGCACTGCACTCGCGCCTGCGCGATGCGCTTGCCGCCATCGCCGTCCCGGTGGAATTCGTCTTCGACGCCTGAACGCTACTTCGCCTCGCGCTCCATCAGCAGGTAGGTGTTGAACGCGTTCATGCGGTTGGCCGCGCGAAAGAGCGGCAGGTGTTCGAAGCGCGACCAGTCCGCCTTCGCATACGCCTCCTCGAAGGGGTCGAGGTTGCGCGCGGCGAGCGCCATGGTCTCGCGCAGGTAGGTGAGGTAGTCGCGCGTGAGCACGATGTCCTCGCGCGCGGACGTCGACACGGGGCCGTGCCCCGGCACGACGACGGCGGCATCGAAGGCGAGCACCGTGTTCAGCGCGGCGATCCAGCTGCGGCTGTCCGCCTGGCCGACGTAGGGAATGCGCCCGCGAAACACGATGTCCCCCGCGAAGAGCACCTTCTCGGACGGCAGGAAGACGACGAGGTCTTCCGGCGTGTGCGCCGGGCCGACAGGACGCAGCAGCAGCTTCACGCCGCCGATCTCCAGGTCGCGCGGCCCGGCGATCCATTCGTCGGCGGGCACGAGCCGCGTGTTCGCGTCGATCCACGGCGCGAGATCCGTGCGCGAGGCGGCGAGGCGGGATTGCGCGGTGTCGGAGTTGAGGTATTCGCGCCCGGCCTGGTGCGCGATGATCTTCGCGCCCGCGCGCTGGAATTCCTGCAGGCCGTAGATGTGGTCCGCGTGGTAGTGCGTGAGGACGACGTGCGTGACGGGCTTGCCGGTGAGGCGAAGGACCTGCGCGATCAGCTCCCGGGCGAGGGCCGGCGAGCCGAGCGCATCGATCACGACGACGCCGGCGGGCGTCACGACGAAGCCGGCGTTGGAGACGAAATTGCCGTTGGCCGTGCTGCCCAGCGCCGACTCGCCCTGCACGTACCAGGCCGAAGCGGAGACCTGGCGGGGAATCACGTTCACCGCCGCCGGGAGCGCGCCGCCGGTGGTCGCGATGCAGGCCAGCCACAGGCCCAGCAGGTACTTAAGCACGGGCGTCGTCGGTTTCCATGGCGATCTGCGTGCACACCGCGCGGCAGAGCGTGACGACCCGATCGTTGATGATGCGGTAGTAGATCTGCACGCCGTCGCGCCGCTTGCCGAGCACGCCGGCCTGGTAGAGCGTGTTGAGGTGCTGCGACATGTTGGGCTGCGTGGTGTCGATCTCCCCCAGCAGCTCGCTCACATTCTTCTCGCCGTTGCACAGGCTGGAGATGATCTTCAGGCGCATCGGCGCCGACATGACGCGAAAGACCTCGGCCGCGAGCTCGAAGACCTCGTCGGTCTCGACGGGCGCCTTGGGCACGGCTGCGGAGCGCTTGGGCATCGCGTCAGGGCTTGATGTAGGCGTAGTGCTCGCGCACCTGCAGCTGCCCGATGCGCACCACGCCGGACGGCGTGAAGTCGGCGTCCATGATGAACTTGTCCTTGGCGATGTTGCGGTTGCGCAGGGTGATCTCGCACACCTCGAAGCGGACGCCGCGCGCCTTGAGCGCGCTCACGAGCGAGGCGTAGTCGATGTTGGGGTTCTTCGCGTCCTTCGCGCCTTCCATGAGGAAGTCGATGCCTTCCGCATGCGTGACGACGATGATCTTCGTGTCCGGCGCGACGTCCAGGTGGTTGCGCACGTTGCGCAGCCCCTTGGTGGCCTGCGCCTCGGAGTTGTCGATGTGGTAGACGACCTTGTCCTGGGCCAAGGCGGGTCCCGCGAGGAGGAAGGCCGCTGCGAGGAGGGCGAAGAATCGGGCAAATGCTTTCATGGATGTCTCCGTGCTGCGCTATTTATCAGTCAGCGCAAATATAAGGGAATATGGGGGGATTGGCACGGAAATACCTCCGCCCGCCACCAAATCAGGAGGCTCGCTCGAGCCGCCACCCCTGATACCTCACCCCCAGCACAGCGCCAGCAATCATCGCGGCGACCGCCACGAAGCTCGTGAGGCTGAGCGTCGAGATACCCGAAACACCTTGCCCGATGCTGCACCCCATCGCCGTCACGCCGCCCACGCCCATCAGCACCGCGCCCGCGAGGTGGTGCGCCAGGTCGTCCGGGCCGCCGAAGCCTTCCCAGCGGAAGCTGCGTTGGGTGATGGCCATCGCCGCGGAGCCCGCGATCACGCCCAGCACGGTCACGATGCCGACGGACACGAACTTGTTCCTGTCGCTGAAGAACATCAGCCAGTCCAGCGTGTACGCCACCGGCGAGACGAAGCTCAGGGCCTCGGCGCGGGTGGAGTTGGTGGCGAGGAAAGTTTCCTGCAGCGTTTCCGGATGCTCCGCGACGAAGCCCAGGTGGCCGCTGACCCACCACATCGCCAGCACCGAGGCGCCGACGCCGGCGCCTGCGAGCACATTCGGGAACTGCCGCGATTCCCGCGCGCTCAGCGCCCACGCGATCAGCCCCGCGCCGATCGCCACGCCCAGGACCAGCGACGCGGAAGCGACGTCGATGGACACCGCCCGGGCGGCGATCGCGCCCAGGCTTGCCTGCACGTCGAAGTCCACGCCGACCCGGTCCACCGTCCGCGTGCGCAGTACGGCGGTGATGCCCTTGAGCGTGGCGAAGGCCGCGACGCCCAGCACCACGAGCACCACCAGGGACTTGAGGTTGCCCGCGCCGACCCGCACGAGCGCCTTGCTCGCGCAGCCCGAGGCCAGCACCATGCCGAAGCCGAAGATCGCGCCGCCCACGAGGGCCGACAACCAGATCCAACGCGTGGAGGCGTACAGCGTTTTCGACGGGTCGATCGCGCCGGCCCAGGCCAGGAAGGCGAAGCCGACCGTCGCGACGCCCGCCGCGAGGGCCCATTGCCGCATCCGCGTCCAGTCGCCCATCGTCACGACATCGGCCACCGCGCCCATGGTGCAAAAACCGGTCCGCTGCACCAGCGCGCCGAACGCAAGTGCAACAAAAAATGCGGCCCACAGCACTTGATGGGTCAGCGAAGCGAGCTCTGCAATCGTCATCGGGCGATTCTATGGGCCACGGTCGCGCTTGCGTCCTACAGCCCTTCCATGAGGGCGGCGGCGATGATCCCCGCGTGAGTTCGAATCGATTTCTCGCGGCCGCTTCGCGCGGCGCATCCCGTGCGTGGGCCGGCGTCCGGCGCCATCCGTTCTGGACGGCGTTCGGCCTGCTGTCGATCGCGCCGGTCGCCGCCGTCGTCTACGTGATGGCGATGATCCCGCTCACCCCCGGCATCGAGGACATCCGCAAGGCGAAGACCGCGCAGCCGTCCGTGGTGCTGTCCGCGGACGGGCAGGTGCTCGCCACGTTCAAGCGCGCGAATCGCGAGCGCGTGAAGCTCTCCGAGGTGTCCCCGCATGTCCTCACCGCGCTCATCGCCACCGAGGACAGGCGCTTTTTCGACCACCATGGCTTCGACGTGCGGCGCACGCTCGGCGCCGCTGTGCGCACCTTCCGCGGCGACCTGCAGGGCGGCTCGACCATCACGCAGCAGCTCGCGCGCAACCTCTACCCCGACGACATCGGCCGCGCGCCGACGCTCTCGCGCAAGGTGAAGGAGGCGATCACCGCGATCAAGATCGAGTCGGTCTACAGCAAGAACGAGATCCTCGAGTCCTACCTCAACACGGTGCCCTTCCTCTACAACGCCTACGGCATCGAGATGGCCGCGCGCACCTATTTCGACAAGACGGCGGGCGAGCTCGACGAGCTGGAGAGCGCCACGCTCATCGGCATGCTCAAGGGCACGAGCTACTACAACCCGGTGCTCAACCCCGAGCGCGCCACGCTGCGCCGCAACACCGTTCTGGGGCAGATGGTGAAGGCCGGCAAGCTCGACGCCGCCAAGTACGCCGCGCTCCGGGCGAGGCCGCTCGCGCTGAACTTCGAGCGCCAGAACGAAGACCTCGGGCCCGCGCCGCACGTGGCGCAACAGCTGCGCTCCTGGCTGATCGAGTGGGCCGACCGCAAGGGCTACAACGTCTACGCGGACGGCCTCGTCGTGCGCACCACGCTCGACTCGAAGATGCAGGCGATGGCCGCCGACGCGGTCGAGCGGCAGGGCGACAAGCTGCAGGCGCAGGCCGACGGCGCGTGGAAGCGCGGCGGCTGGAAGGCGCACAAGGCCATCGCCGAGGCGTTCGTCCGCGAGACGGCGCAGTACCAGGCCGAACGCGGTGTCGGGAGCGACGACGCGGCCGCGCTGAAGAAGCTGGAAGCCGATCCGGAACTGATGCAGGCCCTGTGGGACGAAAAGACGCGGCTGCAAAGCGGCTTCCTCGCGATGGACCCCACCAACGGCCATGTGAAAGCCTGGGTCGGCAGCCGCGGCTTCGAGCAGGACAAGTTCGACCACGTGCAGCAGGCGCGCCGCCAGCCGGGCTCGACCTTCAAGCCCTTCGTCTACGGCGCGGCCTTCGAGCAGGGCATCAGCCCCGACGAGACCTTCGTCGACGCGATGCCGGAGATCCGCATCGACGACAAGACGGTGTGGCGGCCGGGCGACGTCGAGGCCTCCAGCGGCCAGCCCATGTCGCTGCGCGACGGCCTCGCCAAATCCAAGAATTCGATCACCAGCCAGCTGATGCAGCGCATCGGACCGGACCGCGTGGCGAAGCTCGCCTACGACATGGGCGTGCGCCAGAGCAAACTCGATCCGGTGCCGTCGCTGGCGCTGGGCACGAGCCCCGTGACGCTCAAGGAGATGGTCACGGCCTTCTGCAGCATCGCCAACGGCGGAAACTACATCGAGCCGGTGCTCGTGACGCGCGTGGAAGACCGCGAGGGCCGCGCGCTCGAGGAATTCGCCGCGAAGCTGCCGCAGCGCGCGATGCAGGAAGCCGGCGCGCAGGTGCTGCTGGACGTGATGCGCGGCGTCGTGGACGGCGGCACGGGCTCCGGCGTGCGCGGCCGCTTCGGCTTGCGCGGCGACCTCGCGGGCAAGACGGGCACCACCCAATCGAACACCGACGGCTGGTTCATCCTGATGCATCCGCAGCTGGTGGGTGGCGCGTGGGTCGGCTTCAACGACAACCGCGTCACGATGACCGGCGATGCCTGGGGGCAGGGCGCGCACAACGCACTGCTCGTGGTCGGCGATTTCTTCCAGCAGGCGACGAAGGCGAAGCTCGTGGATGCTAAGGCGAAGTTCGCCGCGCCGCACGTGCCGCCGGCGCCGCCCGTCGCACCCGTGGCGCCCGAGCCGCAGGCGGAACAGCCCGCGTCCGGCAACGAGTGGTGGAACAGCGTGTTCTCGCCGTCGCCCCCGCGCGATTCGCCGCCGCCACCCGCGGTCGCGGTTCGTCCGCAACCCATCGAGCCGCCGCCGCGTGCGGCCGCGGTCATCATCCAGCAGTACCCGCCGCAGCAGCCGCAACCGCAATACCAGCCGCAATACCAGCCGCAATACCAGCCGCCGTATCAGCCGCAGCCGCAGTACTCGAACAGCGCGCCGCAGTACACCATCATCCCTCCGCGTCCCACCGCGCCGGTGGAGTCCCCGGTGTGGGTCGAGCCGCGCGCACCCGTGGTGGTGGCGCCGGTGTATCCGGGGGAAGGCAGGCCGTCTTCGTGGCCTGCGCAGTGATCTCGACGCGCGGTTGAGGCTTCATCGCGCGCTGGGTCGCGTCAGGCGGTGCCCGGTGGGGGCTCATACTGCGGCGGTTTTGCTTCGCAAAACTTCCCCGGGATTTGCGGGCTGGGGGCGGGGCCGCAAAAACTCGCTTCGCTGCGCTCTCGCTCAAACACTTGCGGCCAGTCAGTTCACGAAGCGCGCAAGCGCGCCCGCCCCCAGCCCGCAAATCCCAGGCGCCGCAGAAATCGCCCCCACCGGGCACCGCCTGACGCGACCCGGAGAGTGGCACCCGGGAGTTCAAAGCATTCAGGCACGCCACGGCTCGGGTCGTGGCAGGCGGTGGGCGGCAGGGGCGATTTCTGTGGCGAGCTGTTTTCGCCGGTGCGGCGACGGGCGCGCTTGCGCGCTTCGTGAACTGACTCACCGCAAGTGTTTGAGCGGAGCGCCAGCGCAGCGAGGGTTGCGGTGCCGTCGTCGCACCGGCGAAAACAGCGGTGTTTTTGCGAAGCAAAAACCGCCGCAGCATGAGCCCCTGGCGCCTACCGCCTGACGCGACCCGCGCGCGCTACAAACCTTCAGTGCCCCACCTGCTCGTTCGTAGCAATCAGCCGCTTCACCAGCAGCTTGATGAACGCACGGTCGAAGCAGGACTGCAATCCCTCGGAAGCCTTGCGCAACGAAGCGTTCTGGATCTCCAGCACGAGCGCACCGAGTTCGGCAACGGCGGTGGCGGTACGGATCGGGTTCTCCGGCTGCAGGTAACTCATCTCCCCGAGCGTGACCCCGGGCCCGAGCATGCTGAGCGTGACGCCGCTGCGCTTCACCGCGACCATGCCCTGGATGATCACGCAGAAGGAGTGGCCCTGCGTGCCTTCGTGCATCAGCTCCTGCCCGCGGTCGAAGCGGTGCAGCGTGCCCAGGCGCAGGGTCTCCCACAGGTTCGAATCGCTGAACTCGCCGAAAAAGGGCAGGCCGCGCATCTGCGTGAAATATTCGCCCTGGCTGTCCTGCACGCGCCGCTGCGGCAGGGCGCGGCTCACGTCCAGCAGGGCATCGGCGAATTCCGACCACTCCGCATAGCGCTCTGCCGGCTCCTTGGCGAGCGCGCGCAGGATCGCGCGGTCCACGGCCGGCGGCAGTTCGGGACGCAGCACGCTCGGCGGCTCGATCGCCTCGGTGCTGATGCGGTACATCGTCGTGAAGTCGGAGCCGGCCGCGAAAGGATTGCGGCCGGTGAGGAGCTCATAGAGCACGATGCCCAGCGAGAACATGTCGCTGCGGTGCGTGCAGACCTGCTCCTTCACCTGCTCGGGCGACATGTAGGAGGGCGAGCCCACCAGGCCCGACAGCTGCGTGATGTCCGAGCGCGTGGACAGGGCCGTGCCGAAGTCGGTGACCTTCACTTCGCCGTTGTCCTGCAGCATCACGTTGGCGGGCTTCATGTCGCGGTGCACGAGCCCGGCGCGGTGCGCATGCTCCAGCGCGCTGCAGCACTTGAAGGCGATGTCCAGCACCTGCGCGATCGGCAGCAGCTTGCCGCCTTCGGTGAAGGAGGAGAGCGGCTGGCCGTCCACGTATTCGAGCACGAGGTAGGGCGGCTGCGCATCCTCGTCGGCGTCGAGCAGCCGCACGACGCAGGGGTGGTCGAGCTGGCCCGCCATGGCAGCCTCGTTGCGCAGGCGCCGGCGGTAGCGGGCGGCTTCCTGCGCGTCCTGCAGCAGGTGCGCGTGGATCTGCTTGATGGCGACGGGCCGGGAATTGAAGCGGTCGAAGCCGAGGTAGACGGTGCTGCTCGCGCCGCGCCCGAGCTCGCGCTCGACAGTGTATTTGCCGATGGCGGTGGGCTTGGCGGAGGACGATCCGCTCGGGTCGATCGACGGCATGGAGGAAAGCGGCCCCTTCGGCACTGCCGGGCACCCGGCAGGCCAATGGTAGCGAGGATGGCCGGAAAGTCCTAGCGCCCGCGGTGCTATCCCTGCTGCTTGCGCCACGCGTCGTAGCGCGCCTTGTTTTCCTCGTTCGGCGGGTAGAGGCCCGGCAGGGCCGCGCCTTCGCCGACGCGCGCCATGATCCAGTTCTCCAGGTGCTCCTGCTCGACGGATGCCGCGATCACGTCGTCGACCAGCGCGGCCGGAATCAGCACGGCGCCGTCCTGGTCCACGACGATCACGTCGTTCGGGAACACGGCGACGCCGCCGCAGTCGATCGGCTCCTGCCAGCCCACGAACGTGAGGCCCGCGACGGAAGGCGGTGCGGCGTTGCCCTGGCACCAGACCGGCAGCCCGGTCGACAGCACGCCCGAGACGTCGCGCACGACGCCGTCCGTCACCAGGGCCGACACGCCGCGCCGCACCATCCGCGCGCACAGGATGTCGCCGAAGATGCCTGCGTCGGTCACGCCCATGGCCCCGACCACCGCGATGCAGCCCGCGGGCATCGCCTCGATCGCGGCGCGGGTGGAGATGGGCGAACCCCAGGACGCCGGCGTCGCGAGGTCCTCGCGGGCCGGCACGAAGCGCAGGGTGAAAGCGCGGCCGACCGCGCGCTGCTGCCCGGGCGCGAGCGGACGCGTGCCGCGCAGCCAGACGTTGCGCAGGCCCTTCTTGAGCAGGACGGTGGTGAGGGTGCCGGTGGAGACCTCGCGCAGGGCGCGCAGCTGCGCATCGGCGAGGGGGAGGGATTCGGCGGTCATGGGGGCTCCTGCGGGGGTGACGGGGGCATGCTAACGCAGGCTCGTCCTGCCCATCTGCAATGGCTGACACGCGTCAGGCGAAAGCTCTCCAATTCACGCTCCCCGTCCTAAAGCGACCTCCGCCATTGCACTACCATTTCCGGCTCACGACAGGCGCAGAGTATTATCATGTTATTCACCTGTGGTTTCATTTGATGGAAGACAACAAAGCACGACTGACCGTACTGATCGACCCGGCCAAGAAGAAGGCCTTCGAAGAGCTTTGCGCCTCGCAGGACGTCACTTCGTCCCAGATGGTGCGCCAGCTCATCCGCCAGTACCTGGAAAAACACGGTGTCGCCTATGGCACCGCACCGAGGCGCGCCCGCGCCAAATAGCGCAACCTACTGAAGAGCAACGCGGCGTTGCGCCGCGTTGCCCTTCGAAACGGCCCCGATGAGCTTCCGGATTCCCGAAAGCAATTACAATTTGATTAACATCGGGACCCTCAGCTCATGGAGAACAAGACTGCTCGGCTCACTGTCCTAATCGATCCGGCGCGCAAGCTCGCGTTCGAGAAGCTCTGCCATACGCAGGACATGACCCCCTCGCAAGTGATGCGCCGCCTGATCCGCGATTTTCTCGTGGAGCACGGCGTGAGCTACGCACCCGCCAAGAAGGCGGCGAAAAAATCCGCCAAATGACCCCCGGGTTCAGCGCGGCTTGAGCACGTAGCGCACGAAGCCATCCGCCTCCGCGAACTGGTCATAAAGTTTGCGTGCGTCCGCGTTGTCCTCGCGCGTCATCCAGTAGAGGCGAGCCCAGCCCTCCGCGCGCATCGCGTTGCGCAGCCACTCGATCAGGGCCTTGCCCAACCCATGGCCGCGCGCGGACGGCAGCACGAACAGATCCTCCAGGTAGCAGATCGCCTGGGTCTCGAAGGTGTTTTCGTGCACCACGCAATTCGCGAAGCCGTAAACCTGCCCATCGACTTCGGCCACGACGCACATGATCTGCGAATCGGGGTCGAGGATGCGCTTCCACGTGCGGTCGGTCACGTGGGGGGGCAGCGTGACGTTGTAGAAGTCGCAGTAGCCGCGCCACAACTGCCGCCAGGCGGCTTCGTCGCCCGGGAGGGCGGAGCGGATGGCCGGTGTGTCCATCGGCTCCATTGTGCCGCGAGCCGCGCCGGCGCGCGGCTCAGAGCTGCGCCGCGAGAAGCACCGCCGCGTGAACCGCCTCGCGCTGCGCGCCGTCGTGGATCTGGTGGCGGCAGCTCGTGCCGTCTGCCACCACGATCGCGCCGGGATACTTGCGGATCGCCGGCAGCAGGCTGAGCTCCGCCATCTGCATCGACACCTCGTGGTGGCCGGCCTCGTAGCCGAAGCTGCCCGCCATGCCGCAGCAGCTGCTCTCGATCAATTCCGGCTCGACGCCGGGAATGAGCTTGAGCACGTCCACGATCGGTGCGACCGCCGCGAAGGCCTTCTGGTGGCAATGCCCGTGCAGCAGCACCCGCCTGTCGAGCGGCCGCAGCTTCGTCTTGAGCGTGTCCAGGCGGCCGGCCTTCAACTCGCGCGCGAGGAACTCCTCGAGCAGCAGGGCGTGCGATGCCACGGTTTGCGCGGGCTCGCCCAGGCCCATCGCCAGCGTTTCGTCGCGCAGCGTGAGCAGGCACGAGGGCTCCAGCCCGACGATCGCGATGCCCTTCTGCGCGAAGGGCAGCAGGGTGTCGATGAGCTCGCGCGCCTTGCCGCGCGCCTCCTCGACCATGCCGCTCGCAAGGTAGGTGCGGCCGCAGCACAGGTGCTTGCCCGAACCCTGCTTGCTCGCGACGTGCACGGTGTAGCCGGCGGCCTGCAGCACCTTCAGCGCGGCGCGCGCGTTGGCCGATTCGAAATAGCCGTTGAAGGTATCGACGAAGAGGACGACGGCCTTGTCCGCCGCGAGCGCCTGCTGCGCGGTGGCGGCGCCATGCGGCGTGTTGAAGAAATGCGTCGCCTGCCACTCGGGCAGGCTGCGCTTCGCGGAAAAGCCCAGCAGCTTCTCGCCCATGCGCGCCAGCAGCGGGCTGCGATTGCGCAGGTTGAGCAGCCAGGCCACGCCGCTCGCGGCGCGCGCATAGTCCGGCAGCTTCGCGATCAGCCTGTCCCTGAGCGACCAGCCGTGTTTCGCATGGTGATGGTGCAGGTATTCCACCTTCATCTTCGCCATGTCGACGCCGGTGGGGCAGTCGCGCCTGCAGCCCTTGCAGCTCACGCACAGGTCCATCGCTTCGCGCACCTCGTCGCTCGCCAGGCCGTCCGCGCCGAGCTGGCCGGAGAGCGCGAGGCGCAGCGTGTTGGCGCGTCCGCGCGTGAGGTGCTGCTCGTCGCGCGTCACGCGGTAGCTCGGGCACATCGTGCCCGCGTCGAACTTGCGGCAGTGGCCGTTGTTGTTGCACATCTCCACCGCCTTGGCGAAGCCCTGCGCCGGGTCGCCGCCGGTGCCGGGGGCCGTGGTGCGCTCGGTGGCCGGGTCGTTCTGCACATCCCACGCGCTCCAGTCGAGCGCGGTCTTCAAGGGGATCACGCGGTAGCTGGGCGGAAAGCGCATGAGGCGCGTGTCGTCCATCTTCGGCGGGTCGATCATGCGCTGCGGGCACAGGAGGTTCGTCGGGTCGAACAGTGTCTTGATCTGCGCAAAGGCCTCGTTGATCGCCGGTCCGAACTGCCACTGGATCCATTCGCCGCGGCACAGGCCGTCGCCGTGCTCGCCGCTGTAGGCGCCCTTGTACTTGCGCACGAGCTCGGAGGCTTCCTGCGCGATCATGCGCATCTTGGGAGCGCCGTCGCTGCGCATGTCCAGGATCGGCCGCACGTGCAGCGTGCCCACCGACGCGTGCGCGTACCAGGTGCCCTTGCTGCCGTGCTTGCGGAACACCTGCGTCAGCGCATCGGTGTATTCGGCCAGGTGCGCGAGCGGCACGGCGCAGTCCTCGATGAAGCTCACCGGCTTGCCGTCGCCCTTGAGGCTCATCATGATGTTCAGGCCCGCCTTGCGCACCTCCCAGAGGTTCTTCTGCGGCGCCTCGTCCTCCATGCGCACGACCGAGCCGGGCAGGCCGAGGTCGCCCATCAGTTCCACGAGTTCGTCCAGCTTGCGCACGAGCTGCGCCTTGTCGCTGCCGGCGAACTCCACCAGCAGCACCGCGTCGGGCTGGCCGATCACGGCCGTGCGCACGACCGGCGCGAAAGCGGGGTTCTGCAGCGACAAGTCGATCATCGTGCGGTCGACGAGTTCGACGGCCGTCAGCATGCATTCGGGCCCGCCGTTCGCGCCCAGCTTGACGATGTGCTGCGCCGTGTCCATGGCCTTGTAGAAGGTCGGGAAGTTCACGACGCCCAACACCTTGAACTTCGGCAGTTCGCTCAGTTGCAGCGTGAGCGACCGGGTCAGGGCGAGCGTGCCTTCGCTGCCGATCAGCAGGTGCGCGAGGTTGACGGAGCCGTCGTGCGTGTAAGGGCGCTCGTTCTGGTTGTCGAAGATGTCCAGGTTGTAGCCGCCGACGCGTCGCATCACCTTCGGCCATCGGCGCTCGATCTCGGGCGCGAGCTGCGCGGCGAGGGCGCGCACGCGCTGCCCGATCTCGCGGGCGCGTCCCGTGCAATGCTCGAAACGCTCGAAGGTGTGCAGCTCGCCGTCGGGCGTCCAGGCTTTCGCCGCCAGCACGTTGTGCACCATGTTGCCGTAGGCGATGCTGCGGCTGCCGCAGGAGTTGTTGCCTGCCATGCCGCCCAGCGTCGCCTGCGCGCTGGTGGACACGTCCACGGGGTACCACAGGCCCGCCTTCTTGAGCCCGAGGTTCAGGTGGTCGAGCACCATGCCCGGCTCGACCTCGGCGGTGCGCGCCTGCGCGTCGAAGTTCAGGATGCTGCGCACATGCTTCGAGTGGTCGATCACGAGGCCCGCGCCCACCGTCTGGCCGCACTGGCTCGTGCCGCCGCCGCGCGGCACCATCGGCACCTTCAGGTCGCGGCAGATGTCCAGCGCGAGCTTCACGTCCGCGCTCGTGCGCGGCACGAACACGCCCACCGGCATCACCTGGTAGATCGACGCGTCGGTCGAATAGCGGCCGCGGTCGGCGGGGGAGAAGCGCACCTCGCCCTGCGTCTCCGCGGCCAGGCGCTGCGCGAGGCGGCCGGCGACTTCGTTGCTCGCGCGCGAAACCGTGTCGTAGGCGCGCGGCTCGTCCTCGCGCGTCACGTTCAGGGGCAGCGGCGCGTTCATCGCTTGGCTCCCGAGCGCTGCTCCAGCGTGCCGCTGCGCAGCTGCTCGAGCACGGTCTCCAGCTTGTTGCGCAGGTGCGAGGCCAGCACCTTGCTCATCGCTTCGGGGTCGTGCGCGGCGAGGGCGTCGATCATCAGTTCGTGTTCCTTCATGGCCGACTTCCACTTTTCCTCGACCTGGTTGGAGCGGAAGCGCAGCGCCTGCAGCCGCGCGTTCACGCGGTCGTAGGTGGCGCTGAGCACGGGGTTCTTGGCGGCGGCGTTGATCGCGCGGTGGATCATCGCGTTCAGCCGGTAGTAGTTGGACAGGTCGCGCCGCGTGTAGGCCGCCATCATCTCGAAGTGCATCGCGCGGATCTCCGCGAGTTCGGCATCGGTGATGCGCTCCGCGGCGAGCTGCCCCGACTGCGATTCGAGCCCCGCCATCACCTCGAAGGTGTTGCGCACGTCCTCTTCGGTGAGCTCCACCGCGATCGCGCCGCGGTTGGGCAGAAGCTCGACCAGCCCTTCGGAGGCGAGCATCTTGATCGCCTCGCGCAGGGGCGTCCGGGACACCTCCAGCACCTCGGCGAGCTCACGCTCGTTCAGCTTGGCGCCCGGGGCGATGCGGCCTTCCACCAGCATCTGGCGCAGGCGGTTCACCACCTGCTCGTGCAGGTTGGCGCGGGGAATGGCGATGATGTCGGCTGTCATTCGGGGCATTTTGTATTCAAAATGTTACCCCGTCAAATCCCCACTCCGGTGTAACCCGCCTTGACAAATGGATTTTGTATGCAAAAAATGCGTGACCTGTTGCAAAGAGGCCCACGCATGCTCACTCTCGATTTCCATCCCACCGGCCGGCACTTCCTGCAGATCCCCGGACCGTCCCCGGTGCCCGACCGCATCCTGCGCGCGATGAGCCTGCCGACCATCGATCACCGCGGCCCCGAGTTCGGCGTGCTCGGCCACCGCGTGCTCAAGGGCATCGGGCAGATCTTCCAGACGAAGCATCCCGTGGTGATCTATCCCGCGTCCGGCACCGGCGCATGGGAAGCCGCGTTGAGCAATGTGCTCAGCCCCGGCGACTCCGTGCTCATGTACGAGACGGGCCACTTCGCGAGCCTGTGGAACAAGATGGCGGTGCGCCTGGGCCTCAAGCCCGAGTTCCTCGGCTTGCCCGGCGCCGAAGGCTGGCGCCACGGCGTGCGCGCCGACATGATCGAAGAGCGGCTGAAGGCCGACACGCAGCACGCCATCAAGGCCGTGTGCGTGGTGCACAACGAAACCTCGACCGGCGTCACGAGCAACATCCTCGCGGTGCGCAAGGCGATCGATGCCGCGAAGCATCCGGCGCTGCTGCTGGTCGACAGCATCTCGGGCCTGGCCTCCGCCGAATACAGGCACGACGAGTGGGGCGTGGACGTCACCATCAGCGGCTCGCAGAAGGGCCTCATGCTGCCGCCCGGCATCAGCTTCAACGCGCTGTCGCCCAAGGCGATGGAAGCGAGCAAGTCCGCGAAGCTGCCCAAGGCCTTCTGGGCCTGGGACGAGATCGTGGAGATGAACAAGACGGGCTACTGGCCCTACACGCCCAACACCAACCTGCTGTATGGCCTGGCCGAGGCCTGCGACATGCTGCTCGCGCCGGAACACGGCGGGCTGGAAGGCACCTTCGCGCGTCATCGCCGCTGGGGCGAGGGCGTGCGCGCCGCGGTCAAGGCCTGGGGCCTGCAGATCCAGTGCGCGGACCCGGCCGTGTATTCGCCGGTGCTGACGGGCGTGATGATGCCCGACGGTGTCGACGGTGTCGACGCGGACGCCGTGCGCCGCATCATCTACGAACGCTTCGACTGCTCGCTCGGCACGGGCCTGGGCAAGGTCAAGGGCAGGATGTTCCGCATCGGCCACCTGGGCGACTGCAACGACCTCACGCTCATGGGCGCGCTCGCGGGCTGCGAGATGGGCCTGAAGATCGCGGGCGTGAAGCTCGCGGGCTCGGGCGTGCAGGCGGCCATGGACTATTTCGGCTCGCATCCGGCGCCCGTCGCGTTGCAAAAAGCCGCGTAAGAATCACCACAGCAGTATCCCAAGGAGAGACAAGCATGCAACGCAGAACCTTCGTCACCGGCACCGCCGCAGCGGCCGCCACCCTCGCCGTCCCCACGCTGCGCGCGCAGACCCTGCCGGGCGGCCCCGTGCGCATCATCGTGGGCTTCGCGCCCGGCGGTGGCACCGACATCCTGGCGCGTGTCATCGGCCAGAAGCTCGCGGACATGTGGAAGACCACGGTGCTGATCGAGAACCGCGCGGGCGCCTCGGGCACCATCGCCGCCGACTACGTGGCCAAGCAGCCCGGCGACGGCAACACGCTGCTCATGGCGCACATCAACAGCCAGGCGATCACGCCCGCGCTGCAGAAGGTCAACTACGACGCCGCGAAGGACTTTGCGCCCATCGTCCTGGTCGGCGTCACGCCCAACCTGCTCATCTGCAACCAGAACCAGCCCGCCAAGACGGTGAAGGATCTCGTCGAGCTGTGCCGCGCCAACCCCGGCCGCGTGAGCTTCGGCTCGGCCGGCACCGGCAGCGCGCAGCACCTGGCGCTGGAGATGTTCATGCTCGCCGCCAAGGTCAAGGCGATCCACGTGCCCTACAAGGGCTCCGGCCCGATGCTCACCGACCTCATCGGCGGGCAGATCCAGTACAGCTTCGACACGATGACGGCGGCCACGCCCCACGTGAACAGCGGCAAGGCCGTCGCCATCGCGCAGACGCGCCTGCAGCGCGTGCCGGCCTACCCGAACGTGCCGACGATGGCCGAGTCGGGCTTCCCCGGTTTCGAGGCGACGACCTGGTACGGCCTCGCCGGTCCGGCCAAGATGCCGATCGCGATGGCCAGGCGCATGAACGAGGACGTCAACAAGGTCATGCTGCTGCCCGACGTGCAGGAGAAGCTCGCGGCTTCCGGCGCGCAGGACGGCGGCGGCTCGGTCGAGAAGTTCGGCGACTTCATGCACAGCGAACAGATCAAGTGGGCCAAGATCATCAAGGACGGCGGCGTGAAAGGCGAGGCTTGACCGCAAGAAAGCTTCCCCTCGAGGGCGTGAAGGTCCTCGACATCAGCCAGGTCATGGCCGGGCCGTATGCCTGCATGCTGCTCGCCGACCTGGGCGCGGATGTCGTGAAGATCGAGCCCCCGGGCTCGGGCGACCAGACGCGCGGCTCCATGGGGTTCAAGATGAAGGGGCCCGATTCCATGGGCTTCCTCAACATGAACCGCAACAAGCGCAGCGTCACGCTGAACCTCAAGAGCAAGGCCGGCAAGGAATTGCTGCTGCGCCTGGCGAAGGACGCGGACATCCTGGTGGAGAACTACCGCCCCGGCGCAATGAAGCGCCTGGGCCTGGGCTATGAAGTCCTGAAGGAAGTCAACCCGCGCCTCGTCTACACCAGCATCTCCGGCTTCGGCCAGACCGGCCCCTGGGCCGACCGCCCGGGCTTCGACCTGATGGCACAGGCGATGTCGGGCGTGATGAGCGTGACGGGCTATCCCGACAGCCCGCCCGTGAAGTGCGGCGTGCCGGTGGCCGACATCGGCTGCGCGCTGTTCGCGGTCTACGCGACGCTGTCCGCGTACATCGGCGCGAAGAATTCCGGCGAGGGCCAGTACGTCGATGCATCGCTCTTCGACTCCGCGCTCGCGTTTTCCGTGTGGGACATCTGCGACTACTGGGGCACCGGCAAGCCGCCCGCGCCGCTGGGCACCTCCAACAAGATGACCGCGCCCTACCAGGCGATGGCTTCGTCCGACGGCTACTTCGTGATGGGCGCGAACAACCAGAAGCTCTGGACGCAGCTGTGCACGCTGATGGACCGCAAGGAACTGCTGGAGGACCCGCGCTTTTCCACGATCTCGCTGCGCCTGGGCAACCGCCACGCGCTGGAGCAGGAGCTGGAGAAGACCTTCCGCCAGAAGCCCAAGGACTACTGGGTCGAGACGCTGCTGGCCGCCGGCATTCCCGCCGGGCCGATCCTCACGTACCCGGAAGCCTTCGAAGGCGAGCACGGCACCGCGCGCCAGATGAAGATGGAGATCGACCACCCGATCGAGGGCAAGGTGCCCAACATCGGCTTCGCGGTCAAGCTCTCGGGCACGCCGCAGCAGGTGCGTCGCCATCCGCCGCTGCTGGGCGAGCACAACGCCGAAGTGCTCGCGGAAATCGGCGTGAGCGCATCCGAGCTGGCCGGGCTCGAAGCGCAGGGCGCATTCTCCGCATGAGCGACGGCACGACACGGCTCGCCATCGACGGCGCGGTGGCGACCGTCACCTTCGACCGCCCGGCCGCGCGCAACGCGATGACCTGGGCGATGTACCAGCAGCTCGGCGAGATTTGCGAACAGCTGAAGGCGAACCCCGCCATCCGCGTGGCGTGCTTTCGCGGGGCGGGCGGCGAAGCCTTCGTCGCCGGCACGGACATCGAGCAGTTCAAGGCTTTCAAGGACGGCGACTCGGGCGTCGAATACGAGCGCGGCATCGACGAAGGCATCGCGCGGCTGGAAGCGCTGCCGATCCCGACGGTCGCCGTCGTCGAAGGCTGGTGCGTCGGAGGCGGGCTCGCGATCGCGACGGCTTGCGACATCCGCATCGCCACGCCGTCGGCGCGTTTCGGCGTGCCTATCGCAAGGACGCTCGGCAATTGCCTGTCCATCGCCAACATCGCGCGTCTGGTTGCTGCATTTGGCAAGCCCCGTGTCCAGCGCATGCTGATCGCGGCGGAAGTGCTGGTTGCGGACGAGGCGCGCGGCGCCGGTTACCTCGCGCAGGTCGTCGATGCGGCCGAGCTGGACGCCGCGGCCGCCAAGCTGTGCAAGCAACTCGCGGGCATGGCGCCCGTGACGCAGGCCGTGAGCAAGGAAGCGTTGCAGCGCCTGTTGCTCGGCCATTTGCCGGAAGCGAGGGACCTGATCGTCCGCGCCTATGGCAGCGAGGATTTCCGTGAAGGCGTGACCGCGTTCACCGAGAAGCGCGCGCCCGCCTGGCGCGGCCGCTGAGCCGCAAGCCACGACGGCGTCCTACAGCGGCGCCCGCGCGCACTGCCTACGATGGGGCGATGCAGCAAGCACCCGAAGCGCCGAAAGTCCCGCTGGAAGAATCCGTGGCCGGCGAGGAAGATCCGGGTGCGAGCCTGGACATTCCCGCCAAGCCGGCGGACAACGCCGGCCGGACGCCCGCGCCGCCACCCCCGGAGCCCATCCCACGCCATCCGTGACAAAGCGCCCAAAGCTGGCGACACTCGCTGCTTTCATTTGCGTGGGGGCTGCATGTATTCACCTTTCGACCTGACGGGTCGCGGCGTCGTCGTCACCGGCGGCAATGGCGGCATCGGCTACGGCATGGCGCGCGCGCTATTGGCCTCGGGCGCGAACGTGGCGATCTGGGGCTCCAACCCGGCCAAGTCGAAGGACGCGGGCGAACGCCTGGCGGCCGAGTGCGGCGACGCGAAGCGCGTGCATGCCTTCGTCTGCGACGTGGGCGACGAGGTCCAGGTCGTGACGGCATTCGCGGCATCGGTGCAATCGCTGGGCCGCGTGGACGCGTGCTTCGCCAACGCCGGCGTCTCCAGCAAAGGCACGCCGCTGGTGGACATGAGCCTGGAGGAGTTCCGCCGCGTGCAGCGCGTGAACGTCGAAGGCGTGTTCCTCACCTTTCGCGCCGCCGCGCGCCACATGGCGGAGCACGGGCAGGGCGGCTCGCTGGTGGCCACGGCGAGCACGGCGGCGGTCGAGGGCGCGTCGCGCAACAGCCACTACGGCGCGTCCAAGGGCGCGGTGACGTCGATGGTTCGCGCCCTGGCCGTCGAACTCGCGCGCCACCGCATCCGCGTGAACTCGATCCTCCCGGGGTGGATCGTCACGGACATGACGCAGAACGCCGTGGGGAACGACAAGTTCGCGAATGCGGTGCTGCCGCGCATCCCGGCGCGCCGCTGGGGCGAGATCGACGACTTCGGCGGCATCGCGGTGTACCTCGCGAGCGACGCGTCGTCCTATGCGACGGGCGAGCAGTTCCTCATCGACGGCGGCTACACCAAGTTCTGATGCAGGCCGCTTCGAGCCCGCCGCGCGACGCGGTTGCCGCCGTCACGCACGCCGATCCCTATCCGTACTACGCCGCCTTGCGGGCGTCGCGGCCGCTCTTCTTCGATGCAGGGCTTTCGCTGTGGGTGGCTTCCAGTGCGGCCGCCGTGACCGGGGCGCTGGCCCATCCGGGCCTGCGCGTGCGCCCGCCCGCGGAGCCTGTGCCCCAAGCCCTGCTGGGCACGGCCACGGGCGGCGTGTTCTCCAGACTCGTGCGGATGACCGACGGCGAATTCCACCGCATGCACCGCCCGCACGTCGCCGCATCCGCGAGCCGGTGGGACGACGGGCAGATCGCCGAAGCGGCGCGCAGCGCCGCGCGCGAACTGGCGCCGCGCCTGGACGCGAACGCGCTGCTGACGGCCGTGCCCGTCCGGGCGATGGCGCGGCTGCTGGGTGTCGCGCCCGGCGCGCTCGACGAGACGACGGCCGCCGTGCTGGCCTTCACGCAGGGCATCGCCGGGGGCGCCCCTGCCGACGCGATCGCGCGTGCGAACACCGCCGCCGAAGCGCTCATGCAGCAGGGCATGGCGGAAGGACTCGACGAGGTCCGCGCCGCCAACCGCATCGCCTTGATGCAGCAATCGGTCGATGCCACGGCGGCGCTTCTGGGCAACAGCCTGCTGGCGACGCGGACCCACGCCGGCGCGTGGAACCCGAAGGACGCCATCCCCTTCGTCGCCGAATGCGCCCGCTGGGACGCGCCCGTGCACAACACCCGGCGCTTCGCGGCGCAAGACCTGCAATGGGGCGGGGTGGAGGTGCAGCGCGGCCAGGGCGTCCTGGTCGTGCTGGCGTCGGCCAACCGCGATGCGGCCCTGAACGAGGCGCCCGAGCGCTTCGCGACCGCGCGCGCGAACCGGCGCAGCCTGGGTTTCGGCGCGGGCGCGCATGCCTGTCCCGGCGAGGCATTGGCGATTCGCATCGTGGCGGCCGCGCTGCCTGTGCTGCTGGCCGAAGCGTCCGGGCGATTCGGCGTGCTCGCCGGCTATCGCCCCCTGCCCAACGCGCGCATCCCCGTCTTCGCCGGCTGAACTCACAGCTGCGCCGTCGCGACCTCCACCAGCTTCAGCTTCTTGATCATCCGGGCGAGGAAGTTCTGCGCCACGTGCGGGAGCGCGCGTTGCGAGGGCACGAGGATGCCGACGCGGATCTGGTTCATGGACTCGAGGTCGAAGGGCCGCCACACCAGCTCGCCGCGCGCGAGTTCCTCCACGAAGGCGATCTTCGAGAACACCGAGATGCCCTTGCCCGCGCAGATCAGCCGCTTGAGCATGATGGTGGAGGTGACCGTCGCCACCGGCTCGGTTTCCTCCCAGAACTTGGCGAACTCGGGGGACATCGCCGTCGTCACCGCGGAGCTGGTGCTCGAGCGCATGAAAGGGTAGCTGCCGCATTGCGCCAGCGTGATCCGGCTCTTCGCCGCGAGCGGGTGGCCCGGCGGCATGACGACGCCCAGCGGCATCGCGGCCGATGCGGCGAGGGTTACGCCCGTGGGGATGCGCCCGACGAAGGTGCAGCCGATGTCGGTCTGGCCCGACTGGATCAGCCCCGGCACGTCGATCGGCGAGGCCGCGGTCACGGTGTAGGTCGCCGCCGGGAAGCTGCGCGAAAACTCCTCCACCACCGTGGGCAGCAGGTCCACGAAGAGCGAATCCATGGACACCACGCGGATGTGGCCCGTGCGCTCGCCCTTGAGCGCGTCGATCTCCGTGCGCACCACCTCGAAGTCGAAGAGCGTGGCCTGCACGTGGCGCAGCAGCCGCTCGCCGGCGGCGTTCAGCTGCAGGCCCTTGGGCAGGCGGTCGAACAGCTCCACGCCGAACTCCTCCTCCACCTGCAGGATCTGGCGGTTCACCGCGCTCGGCGCGACGTGCAGCTTCTCCGCCGCCTTGCGCACGGAGCCCTGGAGCGCGACTTCCGCGAAGTACTTGAGGACGATGGCGTGCATGGCGATCCCCTTGCGTGTTACCAGCGGACGATAAGCCGCTCGGCCAGCGACACCAGCGCGAAGAAGCAGCCCGAGAGCGCCGCGCAGCACACGATCGCGGCGTAGAGCAGGGGCGAGTCGAAGTTGAAGGTGGCCTGGATGATGAGCGCGCCCAGGCCGACGTCCGTGCCGATCCATTCCCCCACCACCGCGCCGATCACGCACGCGGTGGCCGAGATGCGCAGGCCCGTGAAGACGAAGGGCAGGGCGTTCCACACGCGCAGCCGGAAGAACACCTCCGCGCGGCTGGCCGAGAGCACGCGCATCAGTTCCAGCTGTTGCGCGGGAACCGCCTCCAGCCCCCGCACCGCGTTGACGAGCGTCGGGAACAGGCACACCAGCGCGGCGATCGCGATCTTGGGCTCCAGGCCGTTGCCGAGGATGAGCACGAGAATCGGCGCCTTCGCGATGACCGGGATGGAATTGAACATCACCACCACCGGGAAGAACATGTCGTGCAGCGTCTTGCTGTGCACGAAGGCGGTGGCGAGCAGCAGGGCCGCGAGGTTGCCCAGCAGGAAGCCGCCCGCCGCCTCCAGTGCCGTCGGCAGCAGGTTCGCCGCGAGCAGTGCGCGCCTGGCGGCGAGCGTGTCGACCACCTGTGCGGGCGAGGGCGCGATGAAAGGCTTCACGTCGAAAAACGCGATCACCGCCCACCACGCCGCGAGCAGCACGGCGAACCCGAGCACCGCCAGCACATGGCGGCGCGCGAGCCAGGGTCGAAACGGGGGCGGGCGTGCCATGGCGTCAGGCGGCCACCGTTCCCGCTTCCAGCGCGTGGCGCAAGCGGGAGGTGATGCGAAGGAAGTCGCCGGTCTCGCGGATCGCGAGCGTGCGCGCGCGCGGAAGGTCGACCGCCACCGACTCGCAGCCGCCCTGCGGCCCGGTGTGCATGACGATCACCCGCGAGCCGAGGAAGGCGGCCTCCTGGATGCTGTGCGTGACGAAGACGATGGTGCAGCCCGTGTCCCGCCACACGCGCAGCAGTTCCTCGTTGAGGCGGTCGCGCACGAGTTCGTCGAGCGCGCCGAAGGGCTCGTCCATGAGCAGGATGTCCGGCGAGCCGACGAGCGCGCGCGCGAGCGACACGCGCTGGCGCTCGCCCCCGGACAGTTCGGCGGGCAGCGCGTCCCCGCGATGCGCAAGGCCCACGAGCGCGAGCAAATCCTGCGGCGTGCGCGTGCCAGCGCGCGCCGCGCCGCTGCCGACCTGCAGCGGCAGCATCACGTTCTGGAGCGCCGTGCGCCAGGGCAGCAGCGCGGCATCCTGGAAGGCGAAGCCCATTGCGCGCCGCTGCCGGGCCTGCGCCGGCGAGCCGCCCAGAACCTCGATCGTCCCGCGCGTCGGCGCGACGAGGTCGGCGACGACGCGCAGCAGGGTCGACTTGCCGCTGCCCGATGCGCCGAGCACGGTCACGAATTCCCCGGGCGCGACGGCGAGGTCGATGGCGTCCAGCGCCTGGATCGCGCGGCCGCCGCCGCGGAAGGTCACGCCGATGCCGCGCGCCTCGATGGCGGGCGCCATTCAGGCCGCCCGCAGGCGGGCACCTTTCGTCGCGTTGAGCGGGCCGGGCGTCATCACGTCGGCGAGGGCGGGCTTGCCGGCGCTGAACTGGCCGAGGCTCGCGCACAGGTCGATCTGCTGCTGCCAGAACACCGGGTCCATCGCGCCCCAGCCTTCCGTCGCGGCCCGTCCGCCGAGGCTGTATTCGAGCATGCGATCCAGCGCCACGCGCTCGTCGGCGCGCCCGAGCTGCGGATAGTCCTTCACGGCGATGTCCACGGCTTCGTCTCGATGCTCGGCCGCATAGCGCCAGCCGCGCGCCGTCGCCCGCAGGAAACCCTCGATCTCGCGCGGATGGGTCTCCAGCGTCCGCGTCGCGGCGTAATAGGGCAGGGCGTACAGGCGGATGCCCGCGTCCCACAGCGACATCTGCACGACGCCCGCGCCCAGTTCCCTGATGGCCGCGGTGTTGGTCGCCCAGCCCGTCGCCACGTCCGCCTGGCCCGTGAGCAGCAGGCCCATGCCCGCGCCGCTCGGCACGACCCGCACGTCGCGCTCGCTCATTCCGTGCTGCGCGAGGAGCGCCCGCAGCAGCACCATGCCGGTGGGGTTCATGCTGATGCGCTTGCCGCGCAGGTCCGCGGGCTTGCGCACCGCGTGTCCGGGCAGCGAGAAGAAAGTGTAGGGATGCCGCTGCGCGCCCACCGCGAAGCAGCGGATGGGCACGCCCTGGGAGACGGCAAGCATGAGCGAGGGGCTGGACGAGGTCTGGCCCAGCTCCGCGCGGCCGGAGCCCACCACGGCGACGCCGTCGAAGTTCGGCCCGCCCGGCTGCAGCGTGAGCACGAGGCCCTCCTGCGCATAGAAACCCTTGCGGCGCGCGACGATCTCGCCCATCTGCGTGCTGCCCAGCGCCCAGCCGAGCTGCAGGCTCATCGGGTGGAGGCCGCCCTGGGCGCGCGCGCCCACCGAGACGAGCGCCGTGGTGGCGCCGGCGCTGGCCAGCAGGGAATCCGCGATGAATGCCCGTCGCCCGAGGGGTGGAGGTTTGCGCATGGAGGGAGGACTTCGAAGTGGAAAAGGGTAGCCGAAAACCGGTCCCGTGTGCGCATTTCGGCAACGGGCCGAGCGGAAATCAATGCTTGAGCTGTACAGGGTCAACCCCTACCCTAGTGCTTCCCCCTCGAGTCGCAGCGCAGCCGTGTGCCGGCGCGCCGACCCGCGGTATTTGCATTTCCCCGATCGCCAGAGCCCTTGTGATGTCGTCATTCCCCAGCACGCCGCCCGCCACCGACCTGCAAGCCCTGGTCTACATGTCCACGGCCGTGGGGACCCCCACGCGCGAGGACCTGGACCACCTCCTCGCGCGGGCCCGCGCCCGCAACGAGACGCACGGGGTCACCGGGGTGCTGCTGTACTCCGAAGGCTCCTTCATGCAGTACATCGAGGGCACGCAGGACGCGCTGGACCGGGTCTACGAGGCCATCCGCCTGGACCCGCTGCACCACCACATCTTCGAGGTGCTGCGCGAGCCGATCGCCCGGCGCGAATTCGCGCAGTGGACGATGGAGCTGCGCACCACCGCGGCGTCCGGCATGGGCTTGCCCAGTCCCCTCGACGACGTGGCGCGCACGCTGGCGGACCCGCCGCGGGCCGGCTCGCCGGCGCTGCTGCTGCTGCAGGCCTTCTGGAACCGGGGCCTGGGCACCCGCTACGCCCGGGCGCTGGAGGAGTGAGCGGCCCCCGCGAGCTGCGGCGCCGCTGGGCCTCGCGGACCCGGCGCCGCTGGTGCCGCGCCATGGCGCACCTCGCGCCGCTGTTCTCGCTGCGCGCGCGCCTCGCGATCTTCGCGCTGCTGTGCGCCGTGCCCGTGCTCACGCTGAGCGCGCTCCAGCTGCGCGGCGACTCGGCGCGCATCCGTACCGCCGCCGTGGACGCGACCAACAACCTCGCCGAAGTCGCCGCGCGGCGGCTGGAGCAGGATCTCGTCAACGCCGAGGTCGTGAGCCAGGCCGTCGGCTCGGTCGTGCATCCCGACACGCTGGGCAGCTGTTCGCTGACGCTCGCGCGCGTCGTCGCCGCCGCGGGGCCGCGCGTCACGAACTTCATCGCCGTGAGCCCGGCCGGCGACGTGCTGTGCAGCGGCCGCCCGCTGACCTGGCGCGTCAACGTCGGCGACCGGCCGCACGTGATCAGCGCGCTCGCGTCGCAGCGGCCCGTCGTGAGCGACTTCGCGGTCGGGCGCGTCAGCGGGCAGGACAACCTGCAGCTCGTCGTGCCGATCCAGCTGGGCGCCGGCGGCTCGACGGATGCGCTCGTCGTCGCGGGCCTCACGGCCGCCACGCTGCTGGACGGCATCCCGCTGGACGACAGCCTGCACCTCACGCTCATGATGCTGGACCGGCGCGGCACGCTCGTGAGCCGGTCCACCGACGTGGTGATGCCGCGCGGCCAGCAGTTGGCGGACAGCGACATCTTCCGGCGGCGCGAGCAGGTCGCCGGCAAGCCGACGGTGCTGGCGGGGCCGGACGGCGTGCGCCGCCTGTACGTGACGCAGCCCGTGCGGTTTCGCGGGGAGACGGTGGCGTGGATCGCCAGCGGCGCGCAGGTCGAGGCGCTGGAGCAGCTCGCCTTCGAGGCGCGGCGGCGCAACCTGGCCATCGTCGGGCTGCTGGCGGCCGCGGTGATGGGCCTGGCGGTGCTGGTGTTCCGCCCCGTCGTGCTCGGGCGCTACCGCGGCCTGCTGCGCGTCGCCACGCACGTGGAAGGCGGCGCCTACGGCGCGCGCGTCGCCGTGCGCGTGGTGGACGACATCACGCCGCTGGAGCTCGCGGTGAACCAGATGCTCGATGCGATCGAGCGCGACCGCGCCGGGCTCGAATCGCGCGTGCGCGAACGCACGCTGGAGCTCGAGCAGTCCAACCGCGACCTGCAGGCCTTCACCTATTCCGTGTCGCACGACCTGCGCGCGCCCGTCGCCACCATCACCGCGTTCAGCCAGCAGCTGGAGGAGCGCCAGGTGCTGGCCGACGCGAAGGACAGGCACTTCCTCGCGCGCATCCTGGCCGCGGCGCGGCGCATGGACGCGCTGATCGAAGGCATGCTGGCGCTGGCGCAGATCAACCGCGCGGAGATCGTCCCCGAGCCGCTGGACGTGAGCGCGATGGCCCGCGAAGCGGCGCAGGAGTGCCGCGAAGCGGAGCCCGGCCGGGAGGTGAAGGTGCGCGTGGCGGACGGCATGTCGGCCCGCGGGGACCGGCGCCTGATGCAGGCGGCGCTCGCCAACCTCCTGTCCAACGCATGGAAGTTCACGCGCCACACGCAGCGCGCGGAGATCGCCGTGATCCCCGTGCTGGCGGAGGGCGGGCATATCGCGATCTGCGTGCGCGACAACGGCGCGGGTTTCGACGAGAAGTACGCGTCGCGGCTTTTCGAGGCCTTCCACCGGCTGCACGGCAACAAGGACTACCCGGGCCTGGGGATCGGCCTCGCGACGGTGCAGCGCATCGTCGACCGGCACCACGGCCGCGTGTGGGCGGAGGGTGCCGTGGGGCACGGCGCGGCCTTCTACTTCTACTTCGCCGACTAGTCCGCGAAATCGCGGCGCAGTTCGTTCGCCAGGGCCTGCCCGCCGCCGAAGCTGCTTTGCCGCGGTTCGTCGCCGCCGGGCGTGAGCCGCACGGCGCAATACTTGAACTCGGGAATCTTCGCGAACGGGTCCAGCGCGGCATTCGTGAGCTTGTTCGCGGCGGCCTCGTAGTAGCAGAAGGGCACGAACACCGCGCCGCGCGGCGAGCTGTCGTCGGCGCGTGCATAGAGCGACACGCTGCCGCGCCTCGATTCGATGGTCACCACGTCGCCGGGGCGGATGCCGAGCTGCTCGACATCCAGCGGATGGATCAGTGCCACCGGGTCGGGCTCGATCGCGTCGAGCATGGTGGCGCGGCGCGTCATGCTGCCGGTGTGCCAGTGCTCGAGTTGCCGACCCGTGATGAGCACCATGGGGAACTCGGTGTCGGGCCGCTCGTCGGCGGGGATGATGTCCGCCGGCACGAAGCGGCCGCGGCCGCCCTCGCGCGGGAAGTCCTCCACGAACACCACGGGCTCGCCGGGGTCGTCTTCCTCGCGGCACGGATAGGTGACGGCATGCTCGCGCTCCAGCCGCTCCCAGGTGATGCCCGCGATGCTGGGCATGGTGTGGCGCATCTCGTCGAACACCTCGCTCACGTGGCCGTAGTTCCACGGCAGGCCGAGGCGCTTGCCGATCTCCTGGATGATCCAGAGGTCCTGCTTCGCGTCGCCGGGCGGATCGATCGCCTGGCGGCCCATCTGCACGAGGCGGTCGGTGTTGGTGAAGGTGCCGGTCTTCTCGGGGAAGGCGCCGGCGGGCAGGATCACGTCGGCGAGGTAGGCGGTCTCGGTGAGAAAGATGTCCTGCACCACGAGATGCTCGAGCGCGGCGAGCGATTCGCGCGCGTGGTTCGCGTCCGGATCGGACATCGCGGGGTTCTCGCCCATCACGTACATGCCCTTGACGGTGCCGGCCTTGATGGCATGCATGACTTCCACGACGGTGAGGCCGGGCTGGTCGTCGAGCGTGCCGGCAGGCAGCTGCCAGGCCCTCTCGAAGCGCGCGCGCGCCGCCGGGTCGACCACGCGCTGGTAATCGGGGTACATCATGGGGATGAGGCCCGCGTCGGAGGCGCCCTGCACGTTGTTCTGGCCGCGCAGCGGATGCAGGCCGGTGCCGGGACGGCCGATCTGGCCGGTCATCAGCGCGAGCGCGATCAGGCAGCGCGCGTTGTCCGTGCCGTGGATGTGCTGCGACACGCCCATGCCCCAGAGGATCATCGAGCCCTTGGAGCTTGCGTACAGGCGCGCCGTGTAGCGCAGCGTCTCGGCGTCGATGCCGCAGATGGGCGCCATCGCTTCGGGGCTGTACCCTTCGACGTTCTTCTTCAGGTCCTCGTAGCCGATGGTGCGGCTCGCGATGAAGGCTTCGTCGACGAGGCCCTCGTGCACGATCACGTACATCATCGCGTTCAGCATCGCGACGTCGGTGTCCGGCTTGAACTGCAGGTACCGGTGCGCGTGGCGGTACAGGTCCGACTTGCGCGGGTCCATCACGATGAGCTTGGTGCCGTTCTTCACCGCATTCTTGATCCAGGTCGCGGCCACCGGGTGGTTCACCGTGGGGTTGGCGCCGATGACGATCACGACTTCGGCGCGCGTCACGTCCATCACGGGGTTGGAGACGGCGCCGGAGCCGATGCCTTCGAGCAGCGCGACGACGGACGACGCATGGCACAGGCGCGTGCAGTGGTCCACGTTGTTGCTGCGAAAGCCCGTGCGCACGAGTTTCTGGAAGAGGTAGGCCTCCTCGTTGCTGCCCTTGGCGGAGCCGAAGCCCGCGAGCGACTTCGGGCCGTGCGTGTCGCGCAGCTTCGCGAGCGTGCCGCCGGCGAATTCCAGCGCTTCCTCCCAGCTCGCCTCGCGGAAGATGTCCATCAGGCGGTCGGGGTCCATCTCGGCGTCGGCGACCTTCGGTGCGTCCTTGCGGCGGATGAGGGGCACGGTGAGGCGCTGCGGATGGTTCGCGTAATCGAAGCCGTAGCGGCCCTTCACGCACAGGCGCTTGTGGTTGGACGGGCCGTCGCGTCCTTCGACGAAGAGGATCTTGCCGTCCTTCACGTTGTAGGTGAGCTGGCAACCCACGCCGCAGTACGGGCAGACGGAGGGGACCTGCTTGTCGGGCACGGCGAGCGCGGCGTCGCGCGCGGGCATCAACGCGCCGGTGGGACAGGCCTGCACGCATTCGCCGCAGGCCACGCAGGTGGACACGCCCATGGGGTCGTCCATGTCGAACACGATCTTGGCCTGCTCGCCGCGGAAGGCGAGGCCGATGACGTCGTTCACCTGCTCGTCGCGGCAGGCGCGCAGGCAGCGCGTGCACTGGATGCAGGCGTCGAGGTTGACGGCGATGGCGGGGTGCGACAGGTCGGCGGGAACCTGTGCACGCGAGGGAAAGCGCGGCTTGCCGACGCCGAGTTTTGCGGCCCACTCGTCCACCTCGTTGTGGCGCGTGTAGTCGGCCTCGGGCATGTCGGCCTGGAGCAGCTCGAGCACCATCTTCTGGGAGGCGACGGCACGTTCGCTGTTGCTGCTGACTTCCATGCCCTGCGTGGGGTAGCGGCAGCAGCTGGGGACGAGCACGCGCTCCCCCTTGATCTCGACCATGCAGGAGCGGCAGTTGCCGACCTTGTCGAGGCCGGGCTTGTAGCAAAGGCGCGGGATTTCCACGCCTTCACGGTCGGCCACTTCGATCAGCGTCTCATTGGCGCGGCACGTGACTTCCCTGCCGTCGAGCTTGAAGGTGACGGTGGGGGCGTCGAGGTGGGCGAGTTCGGATCTGGTGATGGCGTTCATGTTGGGTGCCTAGCGTGAGGCTACTGCGGAGGCAGGACATCCGGACGCAGAATTCGCAGAAGTTACGCAGAAGGAATTCAAGAATAAAACCAAAAGAAATTTTGAATTTTTCTTGTCTTCATTCTGCGTAACTTCTGCGAATTCTGCGTCCGGTATCCAGCAGTTCATGACAGCTCCTGCGGAAAATACTTCACCACGCAGTCCACCGGATTGGGCGCCGCCTGCCCCAGCCCGCAGATCGATGCATCGCGCATCACCTGCGAGAGTTCCGCCAGCAGCGGGGTGTCCCACTTCGGCTGCTCGATCAGCATCAGCGCCTTCGCCGTCCCGGTGCGGCATGGCGTGCACTGGCCGCAGGATTCGTCGCGGAAGAAGCGCATCAAATTGCGCGCCGCCGCCGCCGCGGTGTCCTTGTCGGAGAGCACGACGATCGCCGCCGAGCCGATGAAGCAGCCGTAAGGCTGCAGCGTGTCGAAATCGAGCGGGATGTCGTTCATCGCCGCCGGCAGGATGCCGCCCGACGCGCCGCCGGGCAGGTAGCCATAGAAGGTCTGCCCGTCCAGCATGCCGCCGCAATATTCGTCGATCAATTCCTGGATGGTGATGCCGGCGGGTGCGAGCTTCACGCCCGGGTTCTTCACGCGGCCCGACACCGAGAAGGAACGCAAGCCCTTGCGGCCATGGCGGCCGTGTGAGCTGAAGGACTCGGGGCCTTTCTCGACCAGGTCGCGCACCCAGTAGAGCGTCTCGAAGTTGTGCTCCAGCGTCGGTCGGCCGAAGAGGCCCACTTGCGCCACGTAGGGCGGGCGCAGGCGGGGCATGCCGCGCTTGCCCTCGATCGATTCGATCATCGCGGACTCTTCGCCGCAGATGTACGCGCCCGCGCCGCGGCGCAGCTCGATCGCCGGCATGTCCTTCAGGGCGGGGTCGGCTTTCAATGCGGCGATCTCGCGCTCCAGCACCGCGCGGCAGCCGTGGTATTCGTCGCGCAGGTAAACGTAGATCGCGGCGATGCCCACCGCCCACGCGGCGACGAGCATGCCCTCGAGGAAACGGTGCGGGTCTTTCTCGAGGTACACGCGGTCCTTGAAGGTGCCGGGCTCGCCTTCGTCGATGTTCACGGCCATGAGGCGCGGCGCGGGTTCGGCGCGCACGATCTTCCATTTGCGGCCGGCCGGGAAGCCCGCGCCGCCCAGGCCGCGCAGGCCGGAGGCTTCCATCACGGCGATCACCGAGTCGACATCGCGCTGGCCCGACAGGCATTCGCCCAGCAGCTTGTAGCCGCCGTCGGCGACATAGGCATCCAGGCCGATGTACGGTTCGGGTTCGTGCGTGGCAACGCCCGCATTCACGGTCGCGACCACTTTCTCCGCCGTCGCGTTCGGCACGGGCTTGTGGCCGACGACGCAGGCGGGCGCCTGTTCGCAGCGGCCGATGCAGGGCGCGTGCAACACGCGCACGTCGCGCCCCAGCATCGCGGGCAGGCGGTCCAGCAAATCCTGCGCGCCGGCCATCTCGCACGACAGGCCGTCGCACACGCGCACCGTCAGTGCCTGCGGCGCATCCTCTCCTTCCTTGACGATGTCGAAATGGTGATAGAAGGACGCGACCTCGTACACCTCCGTCTGCGCGAGGTCCATCTCCTCCGCCAACGCCGCGAGGTGGTCCGACGACAGGCAGCGGTAGCGGTCCTGGATGCGGTGCAGGTGCTCGATCAGCAGGTCCCGCTGGCGGGACGCGCTGCCGAGCAGCTCGCGCACCTCGGCGACGGCCTGCGCGCTCGCGCGGCGGCCTTTCGGGCCGCGGCGCTTGCGTTCGCGCACTTCTTCGCGGGATGGCGCGATGGGGATGACTTTCTTCAACAAAACGTCGCGCCTTCCTTCAGGAGCTCAGAGCAGGCCGGCGGAGCGGGCCCACTGGTACTTCGCGCCGAGCACTTCCACCGGCAGCTCGGTGGAATACGCATAGGCCGGGATGCCGTTTTCGTACAGGTACTGCGCGGCTTCCTCGACTTCCACGTCGCCCGCCAGCGAGGCGACCACGGGCTTGACCTTCCCCTTGGCCTTCATCTCGTTGACGATCTGCACCATGTTCTTCGCGAACACCATGGGCGGCGTGACGATGGTGTGCCAGTAGCCCAGGATGAGCGCGTGCACGCGGTCGTCTTCCAGGCCGAGCTTCACCGTGTTCACGTAGGTGATGGGCGGCTCGCCGCCGGTGATGTCCACCGGGTTGCCGGCCGCGCCGAAGGGCGGGATGAACTTGCGGAACGCCGCGTCCAGGTCGTCGGGCATGGGCTTGAGCAGCTTGAGGCCGTTGTCCACGCAGGCGTCCGACAGGAGCACGCCCGAGCCGCCGGCGCCGGTGATGATCACCACGTTCTCGCCCTTGGGCGTCGGCAGGATGGGCACGCCGCGCGAGAGCTCCAGCATCTGGCGCAGGCTGCGCGCGCGGATCACGCCGGACTGCTTGAGCACGTCCTCGTAGATCTTGTCCGTGCCGGCCACCGCACCCGTGTGCGAGGCCGCGGCGGCGGCGCCCATCGCCGTGCGGCCGGCCTTGAGCATGATGACGGGCTTCTTCTTCGAGACGCGCTTGGCGACCTCGGCGAAGGCGCGGCCGTCCTTCAGGTCTTCCGCGTGCTGCGCGATGACCTTGGTGTTGTCGTCCTGCTCGAAGAAGAGCAGCAGGTCGTCCTCGTCGATGTCCGACTTGTTGCCCAGGCCGACGATGGCGGAGACGCCCATCTTCGCGGAGCGCGAGAAGCCGATGATCGCCATGCCGATGCCGCCGGACTGCGAGGAGAGGGCGGTGGAGCCCTTCACGTCGTAGGCCGTGCAGAAGGTCGCGCACAGGTTCGAGGGCGTGTAGTAGAAGCCGTAGATGTTCGGGCCCATCAGGCGGATGTTGTATTCGCGGCCGATGCGCTGCAGTTCTTCCTGGCCCTCGATGTTGCCCGTCTCGCCGAAGCCCGAGGGGATCAGCACCGCGCCGGCGATCTTCTTCTCGCCGCATTCCTTGAGCGCGCTCGCGACGAACTTCGCGGGCACCGCGAAGACGGCGGTGTCGATCTCTCCGGGCACGTCCTTCACGCTCTTGAAGGCCTTGATGCCCATCACTTCCGCGTCCTTGGGGTTGATCGGGTAGATCTGGCCCTTGTAACCGCCGTTGATGAGGTTCTTCATCACCGAGTTGCCGATCTTGCCGGCCTCGTTCGACGCACCGACCACCGCGATCGCCTTGGGCTTCATGATGCGGTTCATCGAGGTGACGACGTCCTTCTCGGAGGGGCGATAGCGCGGCGCCTTCGGCGTGAAGTTCACCACGATGCGCACGTCGGCGGCTATCGCGCCTTCCTCGCTCGCGAACACGGGGTTCAGGTCCATCTCGGAGATTTCCGGGAAGTCGGACACGAGCTGCGACACGCCGACGATCACGTCCTGCAGGGCCGCGCGGTTGACGGGCTTGCCGCCGCGCACGCCCTTGAGCATTTCAGCGGCCTGGATGCCGTCGAGCATGGACGCGGCGTCTTCCTTCGTCGCGGGGGCGAGGCGGAAGGTCACGTCCTTCAGCACCTCGACCAGCACGCCGCCCAGCCCGAAGGCCACGAGCTTGCCGAAGCTGTCGTCGGAGATCGCGCCGACGATCACCTCGGTGCCGCCCTTGATCATCTGCTGCACCTGCACGCCCAGGATGTTCGCGTCGGCCTTGTACTTCTTCGCGTTGGCGAGGATGGTGTCGTAGGCCTTGGACGCCTCGTCCGCGCTCTTCACGCCGACGATCACGCCGCCGGCTTCCGTCTTGTGCAGGATGTCAGGCGAGACGATCTTCATCACAACGGGGAAGCCCATGGAGCCGGCGAGCTTGGAAGCTTCGGCAGCGCTGGTGACGACGCCTTCGCCCGGGACCTTGATGCCGTAGGCATCGCAGATTTCCTTTCCTTCGGGAGCGGTCAGCGAATCGCGGCCGGACGCCTTGACGGCGTCGAGGATCTTGCGGACCTTTGCTTTGTCGATTGCCATGTGAAGCTCCTTAGATGACTTTGGATTCGCGCAGATCGGCGATCTGTTCGCGGGAATAACCGAGCTGGGCCAGCACTTCCTCCGTGTGCTCGCCCAGCAGGGGCGAGCGCGTCACTTCGGTGATGCTGTCGGACATCTTGATGGGGTTGCCCACCGTCAGGTACTTGCCGCGCTTGGGGTGGTCGACTTCGACCACGGTGCCCGTTTCGCGCAGCGACGGTTCCTCGGCGATCTCCTTCATCGAGAGGATCGGGCCGCAGGGGATGTCGTACTTGTTGAGGATGTCCATCGCCTCGAACTTGTCGTGCTGCTTGGTCCATTCCTCGATGCGCGAGAAGATCGTCTTCAGGTGCGGCAGGCGCGCCTTGGGCGTCGCGTAGCTGGGGTCGGTGATCCAGCCTTCCTCGCCGATCACCTTGCAGATCGCGCCCCACACCGGCGCCTGCGTGATGAAGTAGATGTAGGCGTTCGGGTCCGTCTGCCAGCCCTTGCACTTGAGGATCCAGCCCGGCTGGCCGCCGCCCGAGGCGTTGCCCGCGCGCGGCACGGCCTCGAGGAATTCCTTGTCGGGGTACTGCGGATACTCTTCGAGCACGTGCTTGCGGTCCAGGCGCTGCTGGTCGCGCAGCTTCACGCGGCACAGGTTCAGCACGGCGTCCTGCATGGCGGCGAGCACCTTCTGGCCGCGGCCGGTGGTGTTGCGCTGGTAGAGCGCGGCGACGATGCCCAGGGCCAGGTGCAGGCCCGTGCCGCTGTCGCCGATCTGCGCGCCCGTGACGAGCGGCGGGCCGTCGTCGAAGCCGGTGGTGGAGGCCGCGCCGCCCGCGCACTGCGCGACGTTCTCGTAGACCTTGCAGTCCTCGTACGGCCCGGGGCCGAAGCCCTTGACGGACGCCATGATCATGCGCGGGTTCAGCTCCTGGATGCGCTCCCACGAGAAGCCCATGCGGTCGAGCGCGCCGGGCGCGAAGTTCTCGACCAGCACGTCGCATTCCTTCACCAGGCGCTCCAGCACTTCCTTGCCCTTTGGGTCCTTGGTGTTGATCGTGATGGAGCGCTTGTTGTGGTTGAGCATCGTGAAGTAGAGGCTGTCCACGCCGTCGATGTCGCGCAGCTGGCCGCGCGTCGCGTCGCCTTCGCCCGCCTTCTCCACCTTGATCACGTCCGCGCCGAACCACGCGAGCAGCTGGGTGCAGGTGGGGCCGGATTGCACGTGCGTGAAATCGAGGATCTTGACGCCGTCCAGGGCTTTGCTCATGGCTTGTTCTCTCTCTTCAAAGTTTCAAAAACCGGTTACTTCTTCTTCGCGTTCGGGTTCAGGCTGGTGATGCGTCCGCTCTCGGTGCCCGCCGTCTCGTCGATGATGGCATTGATCAGGGTCGGCTTGCCGGAAGACACCGCCTCGTCCAGCGCCTTCTTCAGCTCGGCCGTGGTCTTCGCGTAGACGCCCGTGCCGCCGAACGCCTGCATCAGCATCTCGTAGCGCGCGTCCTTCACGAAGACCGTGGGCGCGACGTCCTTGCCGCCGCTCGCGTTCTGGTCGGTGCCCTTGTAGACGCCGTTGTTGTTCATCACCACCACGCACACCGGCAGGTTGTAGCGGCAGATCGTCTCGACTTCCATGCCCGAGAACCCGAAGGCGCTGTCGCCGCACACGGCGATCACCGGCTTGCCCGTCTCGACGGCAGCGGCGACGGCGAAGCCCATGCCGATGCCCATGATGCCCCAGGTGCCGACATCGAGGCGCTTGCGCGGCTCGTACATGTCCACGATGCTGCGCGTGAAGTCGAGCGCGTTGGCGCCTTCGTTGACGAGGACCGCGTCGGGACGCTCCTTGATCTTGTTGCGCACGACGTTGAGCGCGCTGTGGAAGTTCATGGGCGAAGGATCCTTCGCCAGCGTCTCGGCCATCTTGGTGAGGTTCTTGTCCTTGCGCTCGGAGATCGCGCTGGTCCACTCGGCCGGCGGCTTGGCCCACGAGGAGCCGATCGCCGCGTTCAGTGCCGCGACGCAGGAGCCGATGTCGCCGATCACCGGCGCCGCGATCGCGACGTTGCTGTCGGCTTCCGTCGGCGAGATATCCACCTGGATGAACTGCTGGCCGCCACCGTCCTTGCCCGACGCGCCGCCCCAGGTCTTGCCCTTGCCGTGCGACAGCAGCCAGTTCAGGCGCGCACCGACGAGCATCACGACGTCGGCTTCGGCGAGCACATAGGACCGCGCGGCGGAAGCCGACTGCGCATGGTTGTCGGGCAGCAGGCCTTTGGCCATCGACATCGGCAGGTAGGGGATGCCGGTTTTCTCGACGAGCGCCTTGATGTCCGCGTCGGCCTGCGCGTAGGCCGCGCCCTTGCCCAGGAGGATGAGGGGCTTTTTCGCGCCCTTGAGCAGGTCCACGGCGCGCTTGACGGCATCCGGCGCGGGGATCTGCTTCGGCGCGGCATCGACCACCTTGATCAGCGACTTCTTGCCCGCGGCCGCATCGATGGTTTGCGCGAAGAGTTTCGCCGGCAGGTCGAGGTACACGCCGCCCGGGCGTCCGGAAACGGCGGAGCGGATGGCGCGCGCGATGCCGACGCCGATGTCTTCGGCATGCAGCACGCGGAAGGCCGCCTTGCACAGCGGCTTCGCGATGGCGAGCTGGTCCATCTCTTCGTAGTCGCCTTGCTGCAGGTCGACGATTTCGCGTTCCGAGGAGCCGCTGATGAGGATCATCGGGAAGCAGTTGGTCGTGGCATTCGCGAGCGCGGTGAGGCCGTTCAGGAAACCGGGTGCCGACACGGTGAAGCAGATGCCGGGCTTTTGCGTGAGGAAGCCCGCGGCCGCGGCGGCGTTGCCCGCATGCTGTTCGTGCCGGAAGGCGATCACGCGCATGCCTTCGCCTTGCGCCATGCGCAGGAAGTCGGTGATCGGGATGCCCGGGAGGCAGTAGATGGTGTCCAGCCCGTTGAGCTTCAGCGCGTCGATGACGAGGTGAAAGCCGTCGGTCGTGGCCTGCGATTGGGTTTCTGTCGTCATGTCTTCAGGTCCTGCGGGTGCCGTCTCCCGCCCCGTGCGGAAGGCCTGCTCACCCCTGCGCGGTATCATAGGAAACGCCTTGCGCGGCACTCTTGACCGGGGTCAATTTTCACCAATCCACCCGGCGCGCGGCGGGCACCCCGGCACCGAACTTTCCCCTGCATGTCATCCGTCGACAACCATCCCGAAAGAAACGTCATCCGCGTCCAGCTGGCGCACAACGTCGTCCTCAAGGGGATGACCGCGGCCCAGACGATGGAGCTGGAAACGCATCTCGCGGTGCTGGACGTGCAAAAAGGCGAGAACCTGCTCAACCAGGGCGTGCACGAAATGGAGCAGTACTTCATCCTGGACGGCGTGCTCAAACGTGTGGTCACGAACCAGGAAGGCAAGGAGATGATCCTGCGCTTCACGGACGAAGGCGATTTCGAGACGAGCTACGCCGCGTGGCGCCTGGGCACGCCGACGCCGTACAGCATCGTGAGCGTGACGAAGGCGAGGGTGGCGAAGCTGCCGATGCGCGAGTGGGTGGGCTTCCTGGAGCGCCACCCCGGATTGAAGCAATCCTTCGAGTATTACGTGATGCAGGAAATGAGCGAAATCATGGCGCACACGATTACGCTGCACCTGCTGGATGCGCCGGGACGCGTGAAGCGTTTCCAGCGCAAGCACCCTGAGCTGTTCGACCGGGTGCCCAAGAAGGAATTGGCGACCTACCTGAATCTCTCCGCGGAGACGCTGAGCCGGTTGAAGCAGCGGGGGAAGATTTAGGGGGCAAGGACGCAGAATTCGCAGAAGTTACGCAGAATGAAGACAAGAAGAATTCAAAATTTCATTTGATTTTTTCTTGTATTTCTTCTGCGTAACTTCTGCGAATTCTGCGTCCGGTATCAAAATCAAGTCTTCGCATGTGCAAACCGCCGCGTCACCGCCATGATCCGCAGCTGGTTGTCTACATTGCCCGCGCCCGCGACCGCGCTGGCCACCCGCGCGGTTTCCGACCGCTCCGCGTCGTTCAGCACGATGCCCTGCAGCACCACCTTCCCCTGCGACGAATCGACTTCGATGTTCACCTCGCGCGTCGATTCGTTGTCGCGCAGCGCCGCGCGGATCGCGGAATTGAGCGCCAGGCTTTGCAGCTTCGCGCGTGAGGCTTCGGTTTCCGCAAATTCCGGGCGGCCGGCCAGGTGCAGGATCTGCGCGGCGCAGCTTTCCACCGTCACGCGATCGGTGTTGAGCACCAGGTCGTAGAGGAGGGGGTCGCCCCAGGTCACGCCGAAGCGGTCGTGCATGCGGGTGGCATGGGCGTCGTCGCTGCGGCGCACCTCGGCCTGCGCGAAGTCGCGGTCGTCCGTGCCGAGATGCTCCATCAGCCAGTCCACCCGCTTGTCGAAGGATCGCGTGATGCGCACCGTGACGACGTGCGGCACGTCGCGCAGCAGGCAGGTCGCGCCCCAGCCGCGCAGCACCACGTTGCCGCGGCCCGCGAGTGCATAGACTTCCTTGGCCGTGTACACCGCTTCGGTGTCGTGGTCGCTCTTGAGCCGCTCCATGAGGCCGGCCTTGCCCTCCCGCAGGCGGCTGATCAGGCTGGTGGATACCTGCATGCGCCCGGCGACGCCTTCCAGCACCTCGTGCCGCAGCACCTCGAGCTGCGACACGCGGCCGAGCTCGATGGCGACGTCCTTCGCGAGCGAGCCCATTTCCTGGGTGAGGGCGATGACGGGCATGGCGTGCTCCTCGGTTCAGGTCAGTCGACCGGCTGTTCTTCGGCGAAGGACTCGCGCTTGGGCGGGCGCACCCTGGCGATGAGCCGGGAGATGAGCGGCCACAGCAGCAGCAGGATCGCGAGCGTGGAGATCGTGCCGACCAGCGGGTTCGACCACAGGATGCCCAGCTCGCCCTGCGAGACCAGCATCGCCTGGCGGAACGAATCCTCCGCCTTGTCGCCCAACACCAGCGCGAGCACCAGCGGCGCAAGCGGATAGTCGAGCTTCTTGAACAGGTAGCCGACGACGCCGAAGACCAGCATGAACCAGATGTCCAGCATCGCGTTGTGCACGGTGTAGGCGCCGATCGCGCAGATCACCACGATCACCGGCGCGATGATGGAAAACGGGATGCGCAGGATCGACGCGAAGAGCGGCACCGTGGTCAGCACGACGATGAGGCCGACGAGGTTGCCGAGGTACATGCTGGCGATCAGGCCCCACACGAAATCCTTCTGCTCGACGAAGAGCAGCGGGCCGGGCTGCAGGCCCCAGATCAGCAGGCCGCCCAGCAGCACCGCGGCGGTGGGCGAGCCCGGGATGCCGAGGGCGAGCATGGGCAGCAGCGCGCTCGTGCCGGCGGCGTGTGCGGCAGTCTCCGGGGCGATCACGCCTTCGATCTGGCCGGTGCCGAATTTCGCGCCGTCCTTGGACATCTTCTTGGCGAGGCCGTAGCTCATGAAGGAGGCGGGCGTCGCGCCGCCGGGCGTGATGCCCATCCAGATGCCGACGAGCGAGCTGCGGATCGAGGTGATCCAGTACTTCGGCAACGTCTTCCAGGTTTCCAGCACGACGCGCGGGTTGATCTTCGCGGACTTGCCGTTGAACGCGAGGCCCTCTTCCATCGACAGCAGGATCTCGCCGATGCCGAAGAGGCCGATCACGCCGATGAGGAAGTCGAAGCCGCGCATCAGGTCCGGGAAGCCGAAGGTGAGGCGCAGCTGCCCCGTCACCGTGTCCATGCCGACCGCGGCCAGCGCGAAGCCGATCGCCATCGACGCGAGGATCTTGAAGGGCGAGCCCTTGCCCATGCCGACGAAGCTGCAGAAGGTGAGCAGGTACACGGCGAAGTATTCGGGCGGCCCGAATTTGAGCGCGAATTTCGCGACCAGCGGCGCGAGGAAGGTGATCATCACCACCGCCACGAAGGCGCCGATGAAGGAGGAGGTGAACGCCGCCGTCAGCGCCTGCCCCGCGCGGCCCTGCTGCGCCATCGGGTAGCCGTCGAAGGTGGTCGCGACCGACCAGGGCTCCCCGGGGATGTTGAAGAGGATCGAGGTGATCGCGCCACCGAAGAGCGCGCCCCAGTAGATGCACGACAGCATGATGATCGCCGAGGTCGGCGACATCGTGAAGGTGAGCGGCAACAGGATGGCGACGCCGTTCGCGCCGCCGAGCCCCGGCAGCACGCCGATGAGCACGCCGAGCACGATGCCCACCAGCATGAGGACCATGTTCATCGGCGTCAGGATGACGCTGAAGCCGTGAAAGAGCGCGCTGATTTCGTCCATGGATTTCGTGTTCTGGGTTGACCGGGTTCAGTAGCCGAGGAAGGCGAGGGGATCGAGCGAGCCCTTGAACAGCGGCACCTTGAACCACACTTCGAACATCAGGAAGAAGATGACGTTGATGATCACCGCCGTGAGGATGCTCTTGAGCGGCGAGTAGTGCCCGAGCAGGATCATGAAGCCCGCGATGTAGATCGCCGAAGCGACGTACAGGCCCACGAACTGCACCACCAGCACATAGACGATCGCGGGGACGAGCACCTGCAGCACGCGCTTGAGCTGCTCGCTGTCCACGAAGATCTCGGTGTTGCGGTTCTTCCCGAAGACCGTCTGGAAGAAGATGCCGATGCCGGCGATGCACAGGATCAGCCCGATGTAGAAGGGGAAGTAGCCGGAGCCCGGGCCGTCGCTGGTCCAGCGCGAGCCGAGCTTCCAGCTGCCCTGCAGCACGACGATGCCCAGCAGCAGCACCGCGAAGGCGACGACGCCCTCGATCACGTAGGTGGCGACGCCCGAACGGGGCGTGTCGCCGGGAGTCTCGTTGTCTTGCATCGGCCGCTCGCTCCCGTCAGTTGGTGGTGGCCATGAAGCCGGCGTCCTTCATCAGCTGGCGGTGGTCGTTCTCCGCCTTGCCGAGCCACTTGGTGAATTCCTCGCCGCTCATGGTCGTCTGGTTGAACGCGCCCTTTTCCATGTAGTCCTTCCACTCCGGCGTTTCGCGCACCTTCTTCAGCAGGTTCGTATAGAACGCGAGCTGGTCCGCGGTGACGCCGGGCGAGGTGAACACGCCGCGCAGCATCGTGTACGAGGTCGGCACGCCGGACTCCTTGCAGGTCGGGATGTCGCCCCAGGACATGGTGTCGGTCACCTTCGTCTTGTACGGCATGCGCTTCTCGTCGAACACGCACAGCGGGCGCAGCTGGCCCGCGCGCCATTGCGCGACCGCCTCGATCGGGTTGTTGACGGTGGAGTCGATGTGCTTGCCCACGAGCTGCACCGCCACTTCGCCGCCGCCCTTGAAGGGCACGTAGATGAACTTGGTGCCGGTGGCCTTCTCGATGCCGGCGGTGAGGATCTGGTCTTCCTGCTTGGAGCCCGTGCCGCCCATCTTCATCTTGCTCGGGCCAGCTTTCTTCACGGCGTCCAGGTATTCCTTGCCCGTCTTGTAGGGCGTCTCGGCGTTGACCCACAGCACGAACTGGTCGAGCGCCATCATCGACACCGGCGTCATGTCGCGCCAGTTGAAGGGCACGCCCGTGGCGAGCGGCGTGGTGAAGAGGTTGGAGAGCGTGACGACGAGCTTGTGCGGATCGCCCTTCGCGCCCTTGATGTCGAGGAAGCCTTCGGCGCCCGCGCCGCCCGACTTGTTGACGACGATCATCGGCTGGTTCATCAGCTTGTACTTGATGACGATGCCCTGGATCAGGCGGGCCATCTGGTCCGCGCCGCCGCCGGTGCCTGCGGGCACCACGAATTCGACGGGCTTGGCCGGCTCCCACGCGGCCTGCGCGGAGGGCGCGACCGCCATGCAGGCGGCCGCGGTAACGGACAGGGCCAGGCGGATACGGTTCAACGAGTTCATGTTTGTCTCCTTTGACTGATTTACTTCCGCACGGAGTATTGCTGCTCCCCGCGCGTGACGTCAAAGCGGATGCTCTTTGCATCCCCGGCATGAACTCTTGACTCGGATCAAGTTTGCGAAATTCGTCCCCGGGATTTAGGGTTTGTCCCGACCGTAACAAAATGTGGGACTAGCGCACGGAATACTTTCGCTCGCTCGCGCGGCTGCCCGACATGACGTTGTGGCAGCGCTGCTTGGCCGCTTCCACCGCCTGCACTAGGAAGTCGGCATCGTACGCGCGCAGCAGGTGGCCGTGTTCTTTCTCCAGGTAGTGCCGCACGCCCGCCGCACCGCGCTCGGGCAGCAGCGCATACGTCACGGGGTCCCAGTGCCAGTTGAGGCCGAGTTCGTCGAACGCGGCGTTGTACGCCACGCGGTGGCTCTCGACCTGCTGGTCATCGAGCAGGTCGTTGTCTTCGTGCCGCTGGCGCGCGTGAACTGCGAACATCGTCGTCTCCTTGAATGCGTCGATCGGGCCAATGTAGGCAGGGCGCACGATTAATAACAGTGAAAGTATTTGATCGTTTCGATTGCCTCGGGGTTATAGTTGTGCCCGCATGAAGAACGCGACGCTGCGCCAGCTCAAGGTGTTCGAAGCGGTGGCCCGGCACCTGAGCTTCTCGCGCGCCGCGGAAGAGCTGCACCTCACGCAGCCCGCCGTCTCGACGCAGGTCCGCAAGCTGGAGGAGCATGCGGGGCTGCCGCTCTTCGAGCAGCTCGGCAAGAAGATCCACCTCACGCCCGCCGGCGGGCAGATGCTGCTGTCGAGCCGAGCGATCATCCAGCAGTTCCGCGAGGCGGAAGAGGCGATGACGCAGTTCAAGGGCGTCTCCGGCGGCCGCCTGAACGTGACGGTGATCAGCGCGGGCGACTACTTCTTTCCGCGCCTGCTGGTGGAATTCGCGCGGCGGCATTCCGGCGTGACCCTCAACTTCGGCGTGTGCAACCGCGAGGAGCTGCTGGGCCAACTCGCCGACAACCTGACCGACCTCGCGATCATGGTGCGCCCGCCGGTGGATGCGGACACGATCGCCGAAGCCTTCGCGCCGCACCCTTACGTCGTCGTGGCCGCGCCGGACCATCCGCTGGCCGGCAGGAAGCGCATCCCGGTGTCACGCCTGGCGAAAGAGCCCTTCATCGTGCGAGAGAAGGGCTCGGACACCTGGAACTCGATGGAGGACGCGTTCGGCGCGCACCTGCCGCAGCTCAATTTGGCGATGGAGATCAAGAGCACCGAGACGATCAAGCAGGCCGTGATGGCGGGCATGGGCCTGAGCTTCCTGTCCGCGCACACGGTCAGCCGCGAGCTGCAGGCGAAGAGCCTGGTGGTGCTGCAGGTTCAAGGCTTCCCGCTGATGCTGAACTGGTACGTGGTGCATCGCAAGAGCAAACGCCTGCCGCCGGTGGCGCAGGCGTTCAAGGCGTTCTTGCTGAAGGACGGGGCGTCGTTGATCGAGGCGGCGTTGGGGAAGAGGGGGCGCGGCTAGGATTTTTTGAACGCAGAGGGCACAAAGGTTACGCAGAGGACGCAGAGAAATACCAGAAGAAGACAAAAGGAATTCAGGTTCTTTCCTTTGGCTTTCCTTGACTTCATCTCTGCGCTCTTTGCGTAACCTTTGCGCCCTCTGCGTTCAAAAGGCCTTCGCCCCTCACGCTCCGGCCAGCCCAACCGACCGCGCGTACTCCCCCGCATTCATCTTCTTCCCACCCTCGGCCCGCAGCTTCAGGACCTCGATCCGCCCGCCCTGGGCATTGATCACGATCGACGTGTCCGTCACCGCCGCGATCTCGCCCGGCTTGCCCTTCACGTCGCCGAAGGTGCGCGCCGTGTGCTTGCGCGCGTCGTAGAGCCACACCTTCACGCCGGCGAGTTCGGTCCACGCGCCGGGCGCGGGGTTGCAGGCGCGAATCAGGTTGTAGACCTGGTCGACGTGCTGCGACCAGTGGATGCGCGACTCCTCCTCGTGGAACCAGCCCTCGTAGCCGGCCTGCGATTCGTCCTGCGCGCGCTCCTCGTGCCTGCCCGCGACGACGAGGTCCGCGGCTTCCAGCAGTCCCGACACACCCATCGGGAAGAGCTTGTTGAAGTACAGCTCCCCCAACGTCTCGTCCGGGCCGATCGGGCAGGACTTCTGCAACACCACCGGGCCTTCGTCGAGCCCGTCGGTGGGGCGGAAGATGGTGATGCCCGTCTCGGCCGCGCCGGTGGCGATGGGCCAGCTGATGGACGAGGGGCCGCGATGCTTCGGCAGCAGCGACGGATGGAACTGGATCGTGCCGTGGCGCGGGATGCCGACGAACTCCTGCGGGGCGAACTGCAGCACGTACGCCATGATGCCGATGTCCACCTTCAGGTCGCGCAGCGCCTCCTGCGCATAGCTGCTGCGCAGGCTGCTGAACTGGAACACCGGCAGGCCGTGGCCGTGCGCGGCCTCGCGCAGTACGTCCTGCTTGGCGCCCGCCTTCTCGGGGCTGCAGAAGACGCCGGCGACTTCGTCCCCGCGCGCGCGAAAGGCTTCCAGCACCGCCTTGCCGAATTCCTGCTGGCCGATGATCGCGATTTTCATGATGTGTGTTTGTAGCTGGTTCAACGAAAGAGGAAGTAGGCGGCCAGGCAGTAGAGCACGACGGCGAAGACTTTCTTGAGCGGCTGGATGTCCATGCGGTGCGCCGTGCGCGCGCCCAGCGGCGCCATCGCCATGCTGGCGAGCGCGATGGTGACGAGCCCGGGCAGGTAGAGGTAGCCGATGGAGCCGGGCGGCATCTGCGGCAGGCCCTGGCCCGCGTAGATGTAGCCCGCCGTCCCCGCGAGCGCGATCGGGAAGCCCAGCGCCGCGGACGTGCCCACGGCGTCGTGGATCTTCACGTTGCACCAGGTCATGAAGGGCACCGAGACGAAGGCGCCGCCCGCGCCGACGAGCGAGGAGAGCAGGCCGATCACCCCGCCCATCGCGAAGGTGCCGAGCGGGCCGGGCAGGGTGCGCGAGGGCTTGGGCTTCCTGTTGAGGAACATCTGCGTCGCCGAGAAGGCGACGAAGATCGCGAACAGGACGCCCAGCAGCTTCGCGGGCATGGCCACGGCGATCTGCGCGCCGAGCAGCGAGCCGACGAGGATGCCGGGCGCGAGCACCCGCACGATGTGCCACAGCACGGCGCCGCGCTTGTGGTGCGCGCGCACGGAGGACAGCGAGGTGAAGCAGATCGTCGCGAGCGAGGTGGCGACGGCCATCTTCACGGTGTATTCCGGCGGGAACCCTTTGGCGGTGAGGATGATGGTCATGAACGGCACCATGAGCATGCCGCCGCCGATGCCCAGCAGGCCGGCGAGGAAGCCGGTGACGGTGCCGATCAGCAGGAGTTCGAGAATGAGTTGGGGTTCGATCAGCATCTTGTGCCGTCGATTGTCGCAAAGCGGCGCGGCGCGCCCCCGGCTCAGGGGATTTCGTAGACCGTGAGTTCCTCGGCGATGCCGCGCAGGTTGCAGCGCTGGGCCACCGGCGTGAGGCCGGCCTGGGCCAGCAGGCGGGCCGCGTCCGCGTGCCGCACCACGGGTTCGGTCGCGAAGATCGCGTGCGACTGGGCGAGGCCCTGCACCCGCGCCGCGATGTTGACGGTCTGGCCGAAGTAATCGAGCCGGTCGTTGAGCGTCACCGCCAGGCAGGGCCCTTCGTGGATGCCGATCTTCAGCGTCAGGTCCTCGCTGTGGCGCGACGCGTTGAGCGCCTTCATCGCTTCGCGCATGCCCAGCACGGCCGCGATGCCGCGGTCGGGCGTCGGGAAGGACGCCATCACCGCGTCGCCGATGGTCTTCACGACGGCGCCGGATTCGCGGGCGACGACCTCGTTGAGCACCCCGAAGTGCGCCTTCACGAGCTCGTAGGCCGCGAGGTCGCCCACCCGCTCGTAGAGCTCGGTGGAGGCCTTGAGGTCGGTGAAGACGAAGGTGAGGCTCGTGATCTTCAGGCGCTGGTCCATCGCGAGCATGTCGGCGCGGTACAGGTCGCGGAAAGTCTGGTTCGTGAGGAGCGTGCGGGCGGTGAGGAACTTCTTGCGCTTGCCGAGCATGTGGTGCAGGTCGTCTCCCGCGATGTAGAGCGCGGGCAGCACCCGGGCGTCGGTGCGGTTCTCCATCGTGAGGCGCAGCGGGCCGGGGCGCAGGGGCACGGTGCCGGTGGGCGCCTGCACGTTGTTGAACACGACGCCGAGCTCCTGCCGCTCGCGCGTCGGTTCGCCCTGCACATCCAGGAACTGGGCCGAGTGCGTCACCGGCTCGAACAGGATGATGAAGCCCGCGGGGAGCTGGAGCGACATCGTCGCCTTGTCGCCGGCCCCGAGGTCGGTCCAGTCGATGACGAAGCGCTCCATCACCTCCTGCGCGGGCATCTCCGCGGGGAATTCGATGCCCGAGCTCCAGTACATCTGGCGGACGTATTCCCACATCGGCAGCTGCTCGGGCGCATGCGCGGCGATCTGGCGCACGCGCGGGCTCACGCTGAAGGCGACTTCCACCATTTCGTCGAGCGAGGGCTCGTAGCCGGCCGCGCAGAGGGCGCACGCGTAGCTGTGCTGGTGGATGGTCTTGAGCGTGGCGTTGGTGTTGAGGACGCCGCCGCAGCCGGGGCACAGGACGTTCCAGGACATTTCGAACATGCCCAGGCGCGTGGCGTGCAGGAAGGCGTCGAGCGCGCGGTCCACGGGCAGGCCGTTGGCGGCGGCGAAGTCGATGACGTTGATGCGGTGCAGCTCGCGGTCGGTGCCGTCCCGCACGAGGCGTTCGATGCCCGCTGCGGCGAGCGGGTCGGCGGATTGCCGCAAGACGGTGAACCGCGCTTCGGATTCGCTCATCGGGCCCCCGGCGGGTGGAGTGATGTCCCCCATCGTAGGCCAAAAAAAGGCGTCTGCAAGTGCCACCGGACCGGCATCCTGAACCGGGGTTCAGGTGGGCTAGGTCAGCCTGGCGTTGGGTTCGTCTGACGCGAGACGATCACGCTCACCAGGAGATGTTCCAGGCCCGGAGCTCTATGAGCATTGGTTCAAGGAAATATAAAGCCCGGCATGCACTGCAGACACGTGGCCATTCTAGGCCGATGCGTATGGCTGAGGGTGCGCGAGCGCACATTGCCGCACTGAAAAAAAGATTCTTGACTTTTGGGGATCGCGCGCAGCTGGCGGGATTTTTTTGAACGCAGAGGACGCAAAGGTTTCGCAGAGGGCGCAGAGAGGAAATTCAAGGGAAGGCAAAGAATTTTTTTGTATTCCTCTGCGTTCACAGAGACCATGGCACGCCCGGGCTAGATCAGCCGGCCGTCGTCGCCCAGCGCGGAATCGAGGCGCCCCATCAATGCCGCAAGACGCGGATCGGACACGTCGCTGCCGTTGCTCTTGACGGGCGCAGGGACGATCACTGGGGTCTGGATCGCCACGCCGCGGTCGGCGACGTCGAAGGCGAGGTTCAGCGCGGCGAGCACCGCGATGCGGTCGCGCGCCTTCACCTTGCCGGCGTCGCGGATCTTGCACATGGCGGTGTCCACCTTCTCCACGGCTTCCAGCAGGCGCTGCTCGCCGCCCTCGGGGCAGGCGAGGAGGTAGCTCTGGCCCATGATCTGGACCTCGAGTTGCTTCATCACGGAAGTCATTCGGAAACCTTCGCCTTGCAGGCTGCGGTATTGCGCTTCGGAGCGGCCGGGCGCCTCATGCCGCGCTCTTGATGTCGGGCAGGCGCTCGAGGAGCGCGTCGACGCGGGCGCGTGCGGCGGAGAGGCGGGACTTGAGGGAGTCCCGTTCGTGCGTGAGCACTTCGACCTGTTCGGCCAGCAGCGTGTTGGTGCGCTGCAATTCCTCGTAGCGCACGAGCAGTCGCTCGACGCGTTCCGCTACCTGGTCGATCTGGGAGGCACTGGGCATACGCCTTCGATTGTAGGGGGGGCGATGGAATTTGAAAGCTAAAATGAAAGCGTTGGTGCTCGCGGTGTGGTTCGCATGCCGCAGTTCAACGGGAAGCAGGAGGGTGCGCCGCCCAGCGGCAAGCCTAACCTGCGCTGCCCCCGCAACGGTAAGCGGATGGGTTCCTCGTGAATCCCGCTTCCATCACGCAATGCCACTGGGCGCGCATGAATCAGCGCGCCTGGGAAGGCGATGGAAGTCGACCGCCAGCCCGGATACCGGCCAACGAGGTGGCCGCGCGTTCGCAAGAAGGCGCGGCCGTGACGCCCAATTCACCGGCGGGGAAGCCGGTGCGGGCATGCATCCGGCTTTTTCAACCATCATGACTTTTTCCCGCATTTCGACGCGCACCCCGTTGCGTTCTTCGGCGCTTTCGCTCGCGTTCGCCGCCGCCTTTCCCTCCGCGTTCGCGCAAGGACTCGTCCTGCCCGAGACCGTCGTCACCGCGACGCGCTTCACGGACGACGCCCAATCGCTGCCCCTGGGCGTCACGGTCGTCACCGCCGCGGAGATCCGCGCGTCGGGCGCGTCCACCATCAACGAGGCGCTCATCCGCATCCTCGGCATCGCCGGCCGCCAGGACTTCTATGGCGGCGGCGAATACGGGCTGGACCTGCGCGGCTTCGGCGGCACCGCCGACAACAACCAGGTGGTGATGGTCGACGGCATGCGCTTTTCCGAAGGGGACCTCGGCGGCTCGCGGCTCGCGGGCATCCCGATCGAGTCCGTCGAGCGCATCGAGGTGATCCGCGGCAACGCCGGCGTGCTCTACGGGGAAGGCGCCACGGGCGGCGTCATCGTGGTGACGACCAAGGCCGGGGCCGGCCAGCAGCGCGGCAACAGTGCGTCGGTCTACGCGGGCGCGGGCAGCTTCGGCGCGCGTGACGTGCGGGCCGGCGGCACCGCGAGCGGCGGCGGCTTCTCGCTGGACGCCGCCGCGCAAAAGCGCCGCGCGGACAACCACCGCGACAACTTCAAGTCCGATTCCGACGCCGTCTCCGTCACCGGCCAGTGGTCCAACGACTGGCTGCGCGCGGGCGCGCGCGTCGCCCGCGATTCGCTGGACACGCAGTTGCCCGGCGCGCTCACGGCCGCGCAGTACGAGGCGGACCCGCGCCAGAGCACCCGGGCCGGCGACGAGGCGAGCATCCGCAACGAGCGCGCGAGCCTCTTCGCGGAAGCGCATGTGGGCGACTGGCGCATCGCCGCGGACGCCGGGCAGCGCAAGAAGGAGTTGCGCAGCATGAACGGCGGCTTCGGGTACGACTACGACGTCGATGCGAAGAACTATGCCCTGCGTGCGCGCCACGAAGGGAAGTTCGGCGGCTTCGCCAACCAGTTCGTGGTCGGCGCGGACCGCCTCGACTGGACGCGCGACGTGCTGGGCGCCTTCGGCTCCACCGCCCGGCAATCGTCGCGCGCCGTGTACCTCAAGGACGACGTGACACTCGCCGGCGGCACGCGCGTGAGCGCGGGCTACCGCACGGAGCGCATCGCCAAGGACAACACCACGGCGACAGCCGGCACGGCAGACCGCATGCATGCCTGGGAGCTCGGCGTGAGCCATCCCTTCACGGTGCAAGCCACTGGCTATGCGCGCATCGGCCGCAGCTACCGGCTCGCGAACGTCGACGAGTTCGGTTACACCTCGCCCGGCGTGATCCTCCAGCCGCAAACCTCTCGCGACGCCGAGATCGGCGCGCGCTGGACGGCGGGTGCGACGAAGTTCGAGGCACGGCTCTACCGTACCCTCGTAGACAACGAGATCGGCTTCGATCCGAATGCCGCCGGTCCCTTCGGCTTCGCCGGCGCCAACACGAACTTCGACCCGACGCGCCGCCAGGGCGTGGAGCTCGACGTGCGCCATGCGATCACGTCCACGCTCGGCGTGCGCGTGAACGCGGCCGTGCGCGAGGCCACCTTCCGCTCCGGCCCCTACGCGGGCAAGGACGTGCCGCTGGTCGCGCGCAAGACACTCGCCGTGCGCGCGGACTGGTCGCCCGCGGCGCAGCACCATGTGAGCGGCGGGGTGAACTGGGTATCCTCGCAGCACCCCGACTTCAACAACGCCTGCACCATGCCGGCCTACACCACCGCCGACGTCCGCTACGCCTACCAGTGGCAGCAGGTGGAACTGTCGCTCGGCGTCGCGAACCTCTTCGACAGGAAGTACTACTCGCAGGCCTTCGGCTGCGCGGCGGGCACGACCACGTCGATCTACCCGGAAGCAGGTCGCGCCGTCACGGCGGCCGTCCGCGTGAGCTTCTGATCGCCGCCATGCCCACCCCGCTTCCCGGCCCGCAACGCATCGTCTGCCTCACGGAGGAGACGACCGAGTGGCTGTACCTGCTCGGGCAGGAGGCGCGCATCGTGGGCATCTCGGGCTACACCGTGCGGCCCGCCCGCGCGCGGCAGGAGAAGCCGCGCGTGAGCGCCTTCCTCAGCGCGAAGATCGACAGGATCCTCGCGCTGCGGCCCGACTGCGTGTTCGGCTTTTCCGACCTGCAGGCGGACATCGCCGCCGAGCTCATCCGCAAGGGTGTGCAGGTGACGGTGTTCAACCAGCGCAGCGTCGAGGAAATCTTCGGGGTGCTGTACCAGGTCGCCGCGATGGTGGGCCAGGCGGACCGGGGTCTGGAGTTGATCGAGGGCATGCGCGCGCGCCTGAAGGAGATCGAAGCGCAGGCGCGCGTGTTGCCGCGCCGCCCCAAAGTCTTCTTCGAGGAATGGGACGAGCCGCATATCAGCGCGATCCGCTGGGTGTCCGAGCTCGTGGGCATCGCGGGCGGCGACGATTGCTTTCCGGAACTCGCCACGCAAGCCATGGGCAAGGACAGGATCATTGCCGACGGCGCCGAAATCGTGCGCCGCGCGCCGGACATCGTCATCGGCTCCTGGTGCGGCAAGAAATTCCGGCCGGAGAAAGTCGCCGCGCGCGCGGGCTGGGGCGAGGTGCCCGCGGTGAAGCACGCGCAGCTCTTCGAGATCAAGTCCGCCGACATCCTGCAGCCCGGCCCCGCCGCGCTGACGGACGGCGTGGAGCAGCTGCATCGCATCGTCATGGCATGGAGCCGCTCGCAGGGGCCCGCGTCATGAAGTGGCTGGCGTGGCTGCTGCTCGTATGCGCCGCGAAGGCCTACGCGGTGCGCGTCACGGACGACCGCGGCGTGTCGGTGGAAATTGCGACGCCGCCCCAGCGCATCGTCGCGATGCTGCCGTCGCTGACCGAGACGGTGTGCGAGCTCGGCGCCTGCGACAGGCTGGTGGGCCTCGACGACTACTCGAACTTTCCCCCGCGCGTGGCTGCGGTGCCGCGCCTGGGCGGGCTGGAGGACACGAACATCGAGCGGCTCGTCGCGCTCAAGCCGGATCTCGTGCTGCTCGCGTCTTCCTCGCGGGCGGTCGCGCGGCTGGAGGGGCTGGGCGTGAAGGTGCTCACGCTCGAACCCAAGACGGTGGCCGACCTGCATCGCGTGTGGCTGCAGCTCGGGCTGGCGCTGGGCGTCGCGGACGCGCCCGCGGCATGGCAGCGGCTGCAGGCCGCCGTCGATGCGGAGACGCGCAAGCTGCCGCCCGCGATGCGCGGCACGCGCGTGTACATCGAGGTGAACGACGGGCCCTACGCGGCGAGCGAATCGTCCTTCCTCGGCGAACTGCTCGCGCGCACCGGCGCCGCGAACATCGTGCCGGGACGGCTCGGGCCCTTCCCGAAGCTCAACCCGGAATTCGTCGTGCGCGCGGATCCGCAGGTGATCATGATTTCGGATCGCGATGCGCCGGCGGTGAAAGCCCGGCCCGGCTGGGCCCGCATCCGTGCGGTGCACGACGCCCGCGTCTGCCTGTTCACGCATGAGCAGGGCGACGTCATGGTGCGCGCGGGGCCGCGCATGGCGCAGGCGGTGCGGCTGATGGTCGACTGCATCGCGGGGCGCGGCAAGCCGTGAGGCCGCTGCGGCACCCGGCGTCGCTCGCGCTGCTGCTGCTCGCGGCCACGGCGCTGCTGTGCCTCGCGGGCGCCGCCGTCGGCAGCCTCGGATGGGAGCCGCTGTGGAGCGGTGCCACGGACACGGCATCGGCTGTGGTGTGGGACATCCGCGTGCCGCGCACGCTGGGCGCATGGCTCGCGGGCGCCTTGCTCGGGCTCGCCGGCGCGGTCGCGCAGGGGCTGTTCAGGAATCCGCTGGCCGACCCCTACCTGCTCGGCAGCGCGACGGGCGCCGCGCTCGGTGTGGCCGTGCTGCTGGTGCTCGTGGGCGCCACGCCGTCGGCCGCGGGCTGGGCCGCGCGCCTCGGTTCCACGGGCGCGGGTTTCGCCGGGGCCGTGGCGGCCGTGCTCGTGACGCTCGGCCTCGCCAAGGGTGTGCAGCACACCCTGCGCCTCCTGCTCGCGGGCGTGGTCGTCGGCATGGTCTTCGGCGCGTTCGCGGCGCTCGTGATGTTCTGGTCTCCGGACATCCTGCGCGCGATGCAGGGCTTCCTGCTCGGCACCACGGGCTTTCTCGGGTGGGGCGCCGCGGGACTGCTCGCGGCCGTCACCGTGGTGTGCCTCGTGCCGGCGGTCGCCTTCAGCCGCGCGCTCGACGCCCTCGCGCTCGGCGACACTACCGCCGCGAGCCTGGGCATCGCGCTCACGCCGGTGCGGGTCGTGCTGATCGGCGTCATGGCGCTCGCCACCGGCGCGGCCGTGGCGCAGGTCGGGCTGATCGCCTTCATCGGCCTCGTCGCGCCGCATCTCGTGCGCGCGACCTGCAAGCCCACGCATCGCTGGCTGCTGCCGCTGTCGGCGCTGGCGGGCGGCGTGCTGCTGCTGGCCGCGGACGTGCTCGCGCGCTGGGCGCTCGCCCCGCGCGAACTGCCCGTTGGCGTCCTGACCGCGGTGCTCGGCGGCGGCTACCTGCTGTGGGCCATGCACCGGAGGCCGCTGTGACGCCCGCACTCTCCGCGCGGGGCCTGCGCGTCGCGCTGGGCGGCGTCGAAGTGCTGCACGGCTTGGACCTGTCCCTGCCGGCCGGGCGGTGGACCGCCATCGTCGGGCCGAACGGCGCGGGCAAGACGACGCTGCTCAAGTCGCTGGCGGGCCTGCTGCACGGCACGGGTGAAGTCGCGCTGCTCGGCCGCGCCGCGCCGTCGTGGACGCACAAGGAGCGCGCGCGCACGCTTGCCTGGCTGGGCCAGAACGAGGGCGGCGCGGAAGACCTGCTGGCGCGCGACGTGGTGATGCTCGGGCGCGTGCCGCACCAGTCCTGGCTCGGCGCGGCCAGTGGGGCAGACCGCGAAGCCGTACAGGCGGCGATGCACGAAACGCAATGCTGGGACTGGCGCGATCGCCCCCTCGGCAGCCTCTCGGGCGGCCAGCGCCAGCGCGTGCTGCTCGCGCGCGCGCTGGCGGTGCAGGCGCCGATCCTGCTCATGGACGAGCCGCTCGCCAACCTCGACCCGCCGCACCAGGCCGACTGGCTTCGCATCGTGCGCGCGCATGTGGCGCGCGGCGGCACGGCGCTGTCGGTGCTGCACGAGATCACGATGGCACTGCACGCGGACGACGTGGTGGTGATGGACGCCGGGCGCGTCGTGCACCAGGGCGCCTGCGAAGACGCGGGCACCCATCGCGCGCTCGAGCGGGTGTTCGCGCAGCGCATCCGGATCCATTCGCTGGCCGCGCAGTGGGTCGCGCTCCCCGCATGACGCAGGAAGCCCCATGACCGCACGCTGCGTGATGGTGCTGGGCACGACCAGCGGCGCCGGCAAGAGCTGGCTCGCCACGGCGCTGTGCCGCTGGTACGCGCGGCAGGGCTTGAAGGTCGCGCCCTTCAAGGCCCAGAACATGAGCAACAACGCGCGCGTGGTGGCGGGCGGTGAGATCGGCAGCGCGCAGTACTTCCAGGCGCTCGCCGCGCGCGCCGGGCCCGAAGTCCGCATGAACCCGCTGCTGCTCAAGCCAGAGAGCGACACGCACAGCCAGGTGGTGATGCTCGGCCAGGTCGACGAGGCGCTGTCGCGCATGCCCTGGCGCGATCGGGGCGCGGTGGTGTGGCCCCGCGTCGCGGCGGCGCTGGACGAACTGCGTGCGGAGAACGACGTGGTGGTGATCGAAGGCGCGGGCTCGCCCGCCGAGATCAACTTGATGGCGAGCGACATCGTGAACCTGCGCGTCGCGCGCCATGCCGGTGCGCGCTGCCTGCTCGTGACGGACATCGACCGCGGCGGTGCGTTCGCGCACCTGTACGGCACCTGGGCGCTGCTGGCGGAAGCTGACCGCCGGCTGATCGACGGCTTCGTGCTGAACAAGTTCCGCGGCGACGCGTCGCTGCTTGCGCCCGCGCCGCAAATGCTGCGCGACCTCACCGGCATCCCCACCGTCGCCACCCTCCCGATGTGGCGCGGGCACGGCCTGCCGGAAGAAGACGGGTTCCACGAGGCTGGCGGGGCGAATTCACTCCCTCTCCCCCTGGGAGAGGGCCGGGGTGAGGACACCGGGCGTCACGCTCCAACGAAGATCTCCATCGTCGCCTACCCCCGAATCAGCAACCTCGACGAATTCCAGCCCCTCGCGCACCTCCCCCAGATCCACCTCTCCTGGGCCCGCACCCCGCAGGACCTCGCCGCCGCCGACTGGATCATCCTGCCCGGCTCCAAGCACACCAGCAGCGACCTGCAGTGGCTGCGCGCGCAGGGCCTGGACCGCGCGATCGCGCAGCATGCCGCCAAGGGCGGCCGCGTGCTGGGCATCTGCGGCGGCCTGCAGATGCTCGGCGAGGCGCTGATCGACACCGAAGGCATCGACGGCAATGGGCCGGGCCTGGGCCTGCTGCCCCTGGTCACGGTGTTCGAGCCGCGCAAGACGCTCCGCCGCCGCGCCGCGCGCTTCGAGGCGCTGCAGGGCGCGTGGTCCGCGCTGTCGGGTGTGGAGATGGACGGCTACGAAATCCACCATGGCCGCAGCGCGCAGCATCCCGCGATGGCGCGCGCGCATGAAGCGATGCCCGAAGGCCTCGCATGGCAGAGCAGCGAGGGCCACGTGCTGGGCCTCTACCTGCACGGCATGTTCGAGGACGCGCGGGTGGTGCATGCGCTGTTCGGCGCGCAGGCGCGCACGCTGGACAGCGTGTTCGACGGCCTTGCGGACTTCATCGACACGCATTTCGACACTGGGGTTCTTACCCATCTCATCGGTGCCGCAGGCGAGTGACAACGCTGGCCCCACCGTCTATGCTTGCAGCGACCAAACCGTTGGGAGCTCGCCATGTACAAACGCATCCTGTTGGCCTATGACGGATCCGACGCGGGGCAGAAAGCCCTGCTGGATTCGCGCGAGCTGGCGCACTGGAGCCAGTCCGAACTGGCGCTCGTCGCGGTCATGCCGTCGGCGATGAGCTTCGTCGGCCTCGAAGGCGGGGTCTACGACATGGAGCTGGAGGAGCGCGAGAAGAAGAAGCACCAGGCCGTGCTGGACGACGGCCTGCGGCGCCTCTCCGAAGCCGGCTTCACCTCGCGCGGCGAAGTGGTGGTGGGCGAGGCCGTCGACGAGATCTGCAAGTACGCCAAGAAGATCCACGCCGACCTCATCGTCGTCGGCCACAAGCACCTGGACAGCTGGGCCGCCCGCTGGTGGCGCGGCTCCATCTCGGGCGCCATGATCGAGCACGCGCCGTGCAGCGTGCTGGTCGTCATCACGCAGTAGCGGGGCACGCCATGAGGCCGCACATCGCCCCGCGCGGGGGCAAGCCGTCGCGTTCCGCCGCGCTCGACCAGTATCGCCGCCGCGCCGCGGGCTACGACCGCGAGCTGCTGCTTTTCGAGCCGATCCGCACCGAGGCGATCGCCGCGCTCGATGTCCACCGCGGCGACGTCGTGCTCGACGTGGGCTGCGGCACCGGCCTGTCCTTCGAGATGCTGCACGACCGCATCGGCAAGGGCGGCCGCATCGTCGGCATCGAACAATGCCCCGAGATGCTCGCCAGGGCGCGGGCGCGGGTGGATGCGGCGCACTGGACGAACGTGGAGCTGGTCGGCGCCCCTGCGGCCATCGCGCGCTGGAGCGGCAAGGCCGATGCCGCGCTCTTCCACTTCACGCACGACGTGCTGCGCGAACCCGCGGCGATCGCGAACGTGCTCTCGCACCTCCAGCCCGGTGCGCACGTCGTCGCCTCGGGCCTGCAGTGGGCGCCGCCCTGGGCCTGGCCCACCAACGGCTTCGTGATGCTCGCGGCGATGTACTCGGTGACGTCGCTGGAGGGCCTGGGCAAGCCCTGGGACCTGCTCGCCCGCCACCTCTCCGATGTCGAGGTGGTCACCACGGCTTTCGGCGGCATCTACATCGCCAGGGGCCGCTACGCCCCCGGCAGAAGCGTCGCGCATTGAATCGAACCACAACAGGCAACACCCAAGGAGACTCCGATGTATCGATTGACCGCACTTGCGCTCGCCGCCTTGCTCGCCGGCTGCGCGAGCGCCCCCGATTTCCAGCGCCGCGCCGGCCACATCAAGAACGTGGTGGTGATCTACGCCGAGAACCACAGCTTCGACAACATGTACGGCATGTTCCCCGGCGCCAACGGCATCGCGAACGCCACGCCCGCGCAATACACGCAGCTGGGCCATGACGGCAAGCCGCTGCCCGAACTGGTCGTGTGGGGCGGCGACGGCAAGCCCAATGCCGCCTACCCGCGCATGCCCAACAAGCCCTTCCGCATCGACGCGCCGCCGTTGAACAAGCCGCCCACGCAGATCGTCCCGAGCCCGGTCCACGCCTTCTTCCACAATCAGGAGCAGATCAACGGCGGCGCCAACAACATGTTCGCGGCGATGTCCACCGTCGGCGGCTGGACGATGGGCTATTACGACGGCAGCCAGTTCCGCCTGTGGAAGTGGGCGCAGGAATACACGCTGGCCGACAACTTCTTCATGGGCGCGTTCGGCGGCTCCTACCTCAATCACCAGTACCTCATCTGCGCCTGCGCGCCGCGGCACGATACTGCTCCCGCGTCGATGCGCATCCGGCTGGACGCGAACGGCAAGCTCGAGAAGCGGCCCGGCTCGCCCGCGGCCAGCGAGGGCGCCGTGCAGGTCTTCAGCGGGGGTGGCGTGCAGGTCACGCCGGACGGCTGGTCGGTCAACACGACGCAGCCGCCGTGGCAGCCGAGCGGCGTGCCCCCTGCGGCCAATGGCCCGCTCAACGCGGCCGACCCCGCCGGCAATGCCGCGCAGGGCGTGCCGTTGCCGCCCCAGACCACGCCGACCATCGGCGACCGCCTGAGCGCGCGCGGCATCTCGTGGGCCTGGTATGCCGGTGCGTACAAGCAGGCGCTGGCCGACGGCGAGCAGCCCGCGAGCGTGAAGCGCAAGATCATCTACGAGCGCGCCGACAACTCCCCGGCCTTCCAGCCGCACCACCAGCCGTTCAACTATTACGCGCGCTTCGCGCCAGGCACCGCCGACCGCGCGAAGCATTTGCTCGACGGCTCGGACTTCGAGCGCGACATCGCGGCGGGCACGTTGCCGGCGGTGAGCTTCTACAAGCCGGCAGGGCGGGACACCCAGCACCCGTCGTACACCGACATCATGACCGGCGACATGCACATCGACGGGCTGCTGCAAAAGCTGCGCGCGAGCCCGCAGTGGAAGGACATGCTCGTGATCGTGACGTACGACGAGAACGGCGGCTATTGGGACCATGTGCCGCCGCCGACGGGCCCGGGCTGGGGCGACAAGTTCGGCCCCGGCACGCGCATCCCCACGCTGCTGATCGGCCCGACGGTGCGCAAGCACCATGTCGACTCGACGGCGTACGACACGACCTCCATCCTGAAGTTCGTGACGAAGCGCTTCGGCCTCGAGCCGCTGCCCGGGGTGCGGGAGAAGATGGGGGACTTCAGCTCGGCGCTGGAGTGAGGGTGGCGGCGGACCGGGGTGGGGCCAGGGCTTCTTGAACGCAGAGGGCGCAGAGGTTGCGCAGAGGGCGCAGAGAAGAATTCAAGGAAATCCAGGAATTTAAAAACCTGAATTCCTTTTGTGTTCCTTTGGCATTTCTCTGCGTCCTCTGCGCAACCTCTGCGCCCTCTGCGTTCAAAAAGCCCGGCCGCGCCGATGTCGAGTCAAACGCACATCCAAAGCGAATGCTGGGTAAAAATCGGGTAAACCTCGGTAAACCGCCCGTTTGGGCGCAGGAACGGGCCTACATTGGATTGCGTCGGCGGCTTATGGCTGTGCCACGGGGTGTGCGTCACGCTGGCGCCACCCGGGCGAATGCATCGCGCAACCATCGCGGCTGCCGGCCTCCCATAAGAAGGAAACCTGAATGCAAGCGCAGCCCCCGGTCGATCCGCCCACCCACGAACCGCTCCCCGGCGAGCCGCCCCGCAGGAAACTGAGCCGGCGCGCTTCCATCATCGGCGCGGTGGTCGCATTGCTGGTGGTCGCGGGCGTCGGCTGGCTCGCGTGGGACCTCACCCACCCTGACAAGACGGCATCGGCACCCGGGGGACCCGGCGGCCCGGGCGGTCCGGGCGCCGGCGGGCCTGGCGGGCCTGGCGGTGGTGGACGCGGCCGCGGCGCGGCGACGACCGTGGGCGTGGCCATCGCCGAGAAGACCGACATCCCCATCGTCATGGACGCGCTGGGCACCGTGGTGCCGCAAGCCTCCGTGCGCGTGCGCCCGCAGGTGTCGGGCGTGCTGCAGCAGGTCCTCTTCAAGGAAGGCCAGATGGTGCGCAAGGGCGAGCTCATGGCCACCATCGACCCGCGCCAGTTCGAGATGGCGCTGCAGCAGGCCTCGGGCCAGCGCATGCGCGACGAGGCGCAGCTGCAGGCGGCGCAGGTCACGCTGCAGCGCTACCGCACGCTGCTGCAGCAGGATTCGATCGCGCGGCAGGACGTGGACACGCAGGCGGCGCTCGTGAAGCAGCTCGAAGCCACCATCGTGGTGGACAAGGCGAACGAAGGCACGGCGCGATTGAACCTCGGCTACACGCGCATCGTCGCGCCGATCGCCGGGCGCGTGGGCCTGCGCGCGGTGGACGTGGGCAACGTGGTGAACACGAGCGATGCGAACGGCATCGGCCTCATCACCGCGATCTCCCCCATCGACGTGGAATTCGCGGTGCCGCAGGACCAGGCGCCGCTGCTCCAACAGAATGCGGGCGCGGCGATGGAGGCCAAGGCTTTCGACCGCACGCGGCAGACCGTGCTCGACACGGGCGTCTTCGCGTCGCTGGACAACCAGGTCGACACGCAGACCGGCACGGTGCGCGCCAAGGCGCGCTTCAACAATGCGAAGCTGCAGCTCTTTCCCAGCCAGTTCGTGAACCTGCAGCTCAACGTGCGGGTGATCAAGGACGCCGTCGTCGTGCCTGTCTCGGCCCTGCGCCACGGCAATGCGGGCGACTACGTGTTCGTGCTGAAGGAAGACCGCACGGTGTCGCAGCGCCCGGTGACCAAGGGCCAGGCGACCGTCGACAAGGTGCAGATCGCGACCGGCCTGCAGGTCGGCGAACGCGTCATCACCGAAGGCGCGGACCGGCTGCGCGACGGCTCGCGCGTGGTGCTGCCGGGCGATGCGCCCGGGGCCGGGCGCGGGCAAGGGCAGGGCGGCGGGCGACGGCGCAGTGCCGAAGGCGCTTCCGCGCCGCAGGCGGGAGCTTCGGGTTCCGCGGAAGCGCCCGTTGCAGCCGGTGGCGACTCCGAGCGCCGCCAGCGCTCGCGCACCCCGGCCGCCAGCGGCCCGGCGGACGCCACGCCGCAGAACGGCCCCGCGCAGGCGCAGCGCCGCACGGCAGGTTCCGCGCCGGCGGGGGCGCCTGCCGCCGCCGGAACCCCGCTGAGCGACAAGCCCACCGCCGAGCAGCGCCAGCGCCTGCTCGACTCCGCCAAGGACGACCCGGAGCAGCTCGCGCGCCGCAAGAAATTCCTGGACGCGCTGGACAAGGGCGACCCGCAGGCCGTGGAGCGCTGGCACATGATGCAGCAGCGACGCCGCGAAGGCGGAGGGGCCGGCCAGTGATCCCTCTCGCGCGGGGGCTCTGATGTCCCCATCCCGTCCTTTCATCCTGCGGCCGGTCGCGACCTCGCTGCTGATGGTGGCCATCGTGCTGGCCGGCATCGTGGGCTTCAAGTTCCTGCCGCTGTCCGCGTTGCCGCAGGTCGACTACCCGACCATCCAGGTGCAGACGCTCTACCCGGGCGCGAGCCCCGAGGTGATGGCGCAGACCGTGTCCGCGCCGCTGGAGCGGCAATTCGGGCAGATGCCCGGGCTCTCGCGCATGAGCTCCACCAGCGCGGCGGGCGTCTCGATCGTCACGCTGCAGTTCGGCCTCGGCCTCGCGCTCGACGTCGCGGAGCAGCAGGTGCAGGCGGCCATCAACGCCGGTGCGTCCCTGCTGCCGGCGGACCTGCCCGCGCCGCCGGTGTACGCGAAGGTGAACCCGGCCGACGCGCCGGTACTCACGCTCGCGATCACCTCCGATTCGCTGCCGCTCACCGACGTGCAGAACATCGCCAACACGCGGCTCGCGCTGAAGATCAGCCAGGTGAACGGCGTGGGCCTCGTCACGCTGTCGGGCGGGCAGCGTCCGGCGGTGCGCATCCAGGTGGATACGCGCGCGCTGGCCTCCTATGGCCTCACGCTCGACAACGTCCGCACCGCGATCACCGCGGCCAACGCCAACGGCGCCAAGGGCAGCATCGACGGGCCGACGCGCGCGTACACCATCAACTCCAACGACCAGCTCGTGGCGGCGGAGGACTACCAGAAGCTCATCGTGTCGTTCAAGAACGGCGCGCCGGTGCGCCTGTCGGACATCGCGAAGGCGGTGGAGAGCGCGGAGAACGTCAAGCTCGGCGCCTGGGCCGTGATCCACGGGCAGCTCAAGCCCGCGATCATCCTGAACGTGCAGCGGCAACCGGGCGCGAACGTCATCGCCACCGTCGATGCGATCAAGCAGCGCCTGCCCGAGCTCACCGCGGGCCTTCCGGCCCAGCTGAAGGTGGACGTGCTGAGCGACCGCACGACCGGCATCCGCGCCTCGGTGGAGCACGTGCAGATCGAGCTGATCCTCGCGGTGGTGCTGGTGGTGCTGGTGATCTTCGCCTTCCTGCACAGCCCGCGCGCGACGCTGATCGCGAGCCTGGCGGTGCCGATCTCGCTGATCGGCACCTGCGGGATGATGTACCTGCTCGGCTACAGCCTGAACAACCTGAGCCTCATGTCCCTCACCATCGCGACGGGCTTCGTCGTGGACGATGCCATCGTGATGATCGAGAACATCTCGCGCCACATCGAGGACGGCGAGCCGCCGATGCAGGCGGCGCTCAAGGGCGCGACGGAGATCGGCTTCACCATCATTTCGCTGACGGTGTCTCTGATCGCGGTGCTGATCCCGCTGCTCTTCATGGGCGACGTGGTCGGGCGCCTGTTCCGGGAGTTCGCGGTGACCCTGGCGATCACCATCCTCATCTCTGCCGTGGTTTCGCTCACGCTCGTGCCGATGATGTCCGCGCGCTGGCTCACCGCGCACCCGGGCGGCGAGAAGGGCCTGGGCGGAAAGATCCAGCGCATGTTCGACCGCGTGGTGGACAAGTACGACGGCATGCTCGTGTGGGTGCTGGATCGCGAGAAGCTCACCCTGCTCGTGGCGCTGGGCACGCTGGTGCTCACCGTGCTGCTGTACCTGTGGATCCCCAAGGGGCTGTTCCCCACGCAGGACACGGGGCAGCTGCAGGCGCGGGTGGAGGCGTCGCAATCGGTCTCCTACACCGCGATGGCGCAGATGCAGCAGGAAGTCGCGCGGTTCATGATGGAGGACCCGGACGTCGAGACGCTGTCGAGCTTCGTCGGCGTGGACGCTGCCAACAACACCATGCTGCATACCGGCCGCATGCTGATCAACCTGAAGAAGAGCCACGACGACCAGCAGGCCGTCATGGACCGACTGCGACGCCAGGCGCAGCGCGTGCCGGGCATCACCCTGTACCTGCAACCGACGCAGGACCTCACCATCGACGCCGAAAGCGGGCCGACGCAATACCGCGTGTCGCTCGAGGGCGCGGACAACGCGCTCGTCACGCAATGGTCGACGCGCCTGGTGGAGAAGCTGAAGGGAGAGCCCAAGGTGCGTAACCCGGTGACGGACTCCGATGCGTCGAGCGCCGCCGTCTACGTGGACATCGACCGCGACACCGCCGCGCGCCTGAACATCTCCGCCGCCGACATCGACGCCGCGCTCTACAGCGCGTTCGGCCAGCGCATCGTCTCGACGATCTTCACGCAGACCAACCAGTACCGCGTGATCCTGGAGGCGCGGCCCGACGGCGCGGCCTCGCCGGCGACGCTCGGGATGGTGCAGCTCAAGAGCTCGTCCGGCGACCCGATTCCGCTGTCCTCCGTCGCCAACATCGTCGAGCGGCGCGCGCCGCTGCAGATCACGCACGTGTCGCAATACCCCGCGACGACCATCGGTTTCGACACCGCGCCGGGGGTGTCGCTCGGCACGGCGGTGGACGCGGTCCGCGCGGCGGCGAAGGACATCGAGCTGCCCAACAGCGTGTCGCTGACCTTCCTCGGCGCCTCCGGGGCATATGAAGCGTCGCTTTCGAACCAGCTCTGGCTGATCCTGGCCGCGGTGATCTGCGTGTACATCGTGCTGGGGGTGCTCTATGAGAGCTACATCCACCCGCTCACGATCCTTTCGACGCTGCCGTCCGCGGGCGTGGGCGCGCTGCTCGCGCTGCTGGTGAGCGGCAACGGGCTGGGCGTGATCGGGATCATCGGCATCATCCTCTTGATCGGCATCGTGAAGAAGAACGCGATCATGATGATCGACTTCGCGATCGAGGCGGAGCGCAACGAAGGCAAGAGCCCGCGCGAGGCGATCCACCAGGCGGCGCTGCTGCGCTTCCGGCCGATCCTGATGACGACGCTGGCGGCGCTGTTCGCGGCCGTGCCGCTGATGCTGGGCTGGGGCGAGGGTGCCGAGCTGCGCCGACCGCTGGGCCTCGCGATCTTCGGCGGATTGATCGTGAGCCAGCTGCTCACCTTGTTCACGACGCCGGTGATCTACCTGGGGTTCGATGCGTTGGGGCGGCGGTGGGGCAGGAAGTCACCCTCCGTCCAACCCGAGGGCCGCGCATGAACCTCTCGGCGCCCTTCGTCAGCCGCCCGGTCGCCACGGTGCTCCTCACCATCGGCCTGGCGCTGTCGGGTGTGGCCGCGTTCTTCATGCTCGCGGTCGCGCCGCTGCCGCAGGTGGACTTTCCCGTCATCTCCGTGAGCGCCAGCCTGCCCGGCGCGAGCCCGGACACGATGGCGACCAGCGTGGCGACGCCCCTGGAGCGGCGCCTGGGCGTGATCGCGGGCGTGAACGAGATGACGTCGAGCAGCGGCACCGGCTCGACGCGCATCAGCCTGCAGTTCGACCTGAATCGCAAGATCGACTCGGCCGCGCGCGAAGTGCAGGCGGCGATCAACGCGGCGCGGGCGGACCTGCCCGCGAACCTGCGCAGCAACCCGACCTACCGCAAGGCGAATCCGTCCGCGGCGCCGGTCGTCATCCTCGCGCTCACATCGCCCACCTTGTCGCCGGGGCAGATCTACGACGCCGTCTCCAACGTGGTGCAGCAGAAGATCTCGCAGGTGCAGGGCGTCGGCGACGTGGAACTCGGCGGCGGCTCGCTCCCCGCCGTGCGCGTGGACCTGCTGCCCTTCGCGCTCAGCCGCTACGGCGTGAGCAGCGAGGACGTGCGCGCGGCGCTGCAGGCGAGCAGCGCGAACCGGCCCAAGGGCACGATCGAAGGCAACGGGCGGCAGCTGCAGATCTACACCGGCTCCGGCACCAGCGACCGCAAGCGGCCGATGGCGTCGGACTATCGGGGCCTCGTCGTCGCGTGGCGCAACAACGCGGCCATCCGGCTGACCGACGTCGCGGAAGTCACCGACAGCGTGGAGAACATCAACACGCTGGGCCTTTTCAACGGCGACCCGGCGGTGATCGTGCTCGTCACGCTCGCGCCCGGCGCGAACGCGATCGAAACGGTCGACAGCGTGCGCGGCCTCCTGCCCGAGCTGCAGGAGCAGCTGCCGCATGCGATCAAGCTGCAGGTCGCGAGCGACCGCACGACGTCCATCCGCGCCTCGCTGCACGAGGTGGAGCTGACGCTCGCCATCGCCATCGCGCTGGTGGTGCTGGTCGTGAGCGCCTTCCTGCGCAGCACCCGCGCGACCATCATCCCGGCGGTCGCCACCGTCGTCTCGCTGCTCGGCACCTTCGGCGTGATGTACCTGCTCGGCTTCTCGCTCAACAACCTGAGCCTGATGGCGCTCACGGTGGCCACGGGCTTCGTCGTGGACGACGCGATCGTCGTGCTGGAGAACACCAGCCGCCACATCGAGGCCGGCATGGACCGCTTCAAGGCCGCGCTGCTCGGCGCGCGCGAGGTCGGCTTCACCGTGCTGTCGATCAGCCTGTCGCTGGTGGCGGTGTTCATCCCGCTGCTCTTCATGGGCGGGCAGGTCGGGCGGCTCTTCCGCGAATTCGCGGTGACGCTGTCGGCGGCCGTGATGATCTCCCTCGTGATCTCGCTCACCACCACGCCGATGATGTGCGCCTGGCTGCTGCGCCCCGATGCGAAGAAGCACGAGCCCGGGCGCATCTCGCGCGCATTCGAACGCGGGTTCAAGGGCGTGCAGCGTGCCTACGAGCACAGCCTGGACTGGGCGCTGTCGGCGCAGTGGCTGGTGCTGCTGATCCTCGCGCTCGTCATCGGGCTGAACGTGTACCTCTTCATGATGGTGCCCAAGGGCTTCTTCCCGCAGCAGGACACGGGGCAGATCAACGGCGGCCTGCGCGCCGACCAGAGCATCTCCTTCCAGGCCATGCAGGAAAAACTCAAGCAGCTCGTCGCCATCATCAAGGCCGACCCGGCGGTCGACACCGTGGTCGGCTTCACGGGCGGCTCGCGCGCGGGCGGCGGCTTCCTGTTCATGAACCTCAAGCCCGCGAACCAGCGCGACGTGAAGGGACAGGCCGTGATCGCGCGGCTGCGCCCGCAGCTCGCGAAGATCACGGGCGTGAGCCTGTTCCTGAACCCGGTGCAGGACCTTCGCATGGGCGGGCGCCAGAGCAACAGCACCTACCAGTACACGCTCAAGAGCGACAACATCGCCGATTTGCGCGCCTGGGCCACGAAGCTCGCCGAATCCATGAAGAACCAGCCGGAGCTGACCGACGTGGACACGGACCAGCAGGAGAACGGCGTCGAGACCTATGTGCAGGTGGACAAAGACTCGGCCGCGCGGCTGGGCATCAACTCCCGCGACGTGGACAACGCCCTGTACAACGGCTTCGGCCAGCGGCAGGTGGCGACGATCTACGACGAGCTGAACCAGTACCGCGTGATCATGGGCGTGGCGCCGATGTACACGAAGAGCCCCGGTGCGCTCAACGACATCTACGTGCCCGCGCGCGGCACCACGGGCAGCATCGCGACGCCGGTCAATTCCAGCGCGAGCACGACGAGCACGGCGGCGTCTTCGCGCGTCTCGGTCAACCCCGCGCTGCGCGACCAGTCCTCCGGCCAGGCGGTGAACACCACGGTGGACACGATGGTGCCGCTCTCGGCCATCGCGAAATTCTCCGAACGGCCGACCGCCAGCTCCATCAACCACCAGGATGCGGAGCTCGCCACCACCATCTCGTACAACCTCGCCGAAGGCAGCACGCTGCAGGACGGGCAGGACGCCGTGAAGGAGGCCGAGGCGCAGATCGGCATGCCGATCAACGTGCGCGGCAGCTTCCAGGGCACGGCGCGCGCGGCGCAGGATTCCCAGAAGGAGCAGCCGATGCTGATCCTCGCGGCGCTGGTGGTCATCTACATCGTGCTGGGCGTGCTCTACGAGAGCCTCGTGCACCCCATCACCGTGCTATCCACGCTGCCGTCGGCGGGCATCGGCGCGGTGCTGGCCCTGCTGATCTTCAAGATGGAGCTGTCCATCATCGCGCTCATCGGGTTGTTCCTCCTGATCGGCATCGTGAAGAAGAACGCCATCCTCATCATCGACTTCGCGCTCGACGCGGAGCGATCGCGCGGGCTCTCGCCCTATGCGGCTGTGCGGGAGGCCTGCCTGCTGCGCTTCCGCCCGATTCTCATGACGACGCTGGCCGCCGGCCTCGGCGCGCTGCCGCTCGCGATCGGCTTCGGAGAAGGCGCCGAGCTGCGCCGGCCGCTGGGCATCTCCATCATCGGCGGGCTGATCGCGAGCCAGGTGATCACGCTGCTCACGACGCCGGTCGTCTACCTCCTTTTGGACAAGCTGCGCCGCCGCAGCCCGCTCGAGCGCCAGCTCGGCCGGCATCACGACGCCGCGCCGGAGCCACAAAGCACATGAAACCCGTTCCACATCGAATCACCTGCGTCGCCCTCGCGGCGTCCCTCCTGCTCGCGGCCTGCGCCGTCGGGCCGACCTACCAGCGCCCCACGGTGGAGACGCCCGCCGCCTTCAAGGAAGGGCGGGGCGAATGGGTCAAGGCCGTGCCTGCCGATGCGCTGGAACGCGGGCCGTGGTGGGAACTGTTCAACGATCCGGAGCTCACGGCGCTCGCATCGCAGGTCGAGGTGTCCAACCAGAACGTCGCCGCGGCGGTTGCCTCGTATGCGCAGGCGCGCGCGCTCGTCGCGCAGCAGCGCGCGTCGCTCTTCCCGACCGTCGACCTGAGCCTGGGCGCCAACCGCAGCGGCGGCCGCGGCGACACGGCCGAGCGCAGCAGCTACCAGGTCGGCATCGGCGGCAGCTGGGAGCCGGACGTGTTCGGGCGCCTGCGCCGCGGCGTGGACAGCGCACGCGCGGGCGCGCAGGCCAGCCTCGCGGACCTGCAGGCGGCCAGGCTGGCGTCCCAGGGCGAGCTGGCGATCAACTACTTCAACCTGCGCCAGCTCGACGCCGCGCGCGCGCTGCAGGCGGACACCATCGAGGGCTACCAGCGCTCGGTGAAGATCACGCAGAACCGCTACGACGCGGGCATCGTCGCGCGCACGGACGTGCTGCAGGCGCAGACGCAGCTCGCGAACGCGCAGGCCGAGCAACTAACGCTGGAGCGGCAGCGCGCGGTGCTGGAACATGCCATCGCGGTGCTGGTGGGCAAGGCGCCGGGCAACTTCTCCATCGCGCCGCGGCCGGTGTTCGCGGGGATGATCCCCGACATCCCCTTCGACGTGCCGTCCACGCTGCTGCAGCGCCGCCCCGACATCGCCGCGGCCGAACGCCGTGCGGCACAGGCCAACGAGCAGATCGGCATCGCGCAGGCGGCGTACTTCCCGAGCCTGCGCCTCACGGGCAACATCGGCGCGGCGTCGGCCACCATCGGCGACCTGTTCAGCACATCGGCGCTGGTGTGGTCGCTCGGCGCCTCGCTCGCGCAGTCGATCTTCAATGCGGGCGCGACGCGCGCGCAGGTGGAAGGCGCGCGCGCCGGGCTGGAAGAGGCCGCGGCGCGCTACCGCCAGACGGTGCTCGCGGCCTTCCAGGACGTCGAGGACCAGCTCGTCGCCTCGCGGGTGCTGCAGCAGCAGCTCGCGCTGCGCCAGCAGGCGGCGCAGGCCGCGACGCTGGTGGAGCAGCAGGTGCTCAATCGCTACCAGGCCGGGCAGGTGAGCTACACCGAGGTGGTGACGGCGCAGGTGACTGCGCAAAATGCACGCCGCGCGCTGGTGCAGGCGCAGTCGGACCGCCAAGTTTCGGCGGTAGCGTTAATTCAGTCACTGGGCGGGGGCTGGCGGGGCTTGTAGCGCGGCAGGGCCGGGCATAGACTGGTCCGCGGCCATCGCAGGCCGCGGAGGGATTCCATGCCGATCCATTCCATAGAGACGCTCACCGAAGCCTTGCCCGGTGACAACGCGCTGCTCGCCATCGCCCGCAATCTCGCCGCGCAGCCGCCGGGCATCGTGCTCGCCACGGGGCAGGCGACCAGCGGCAAGCAGACCATGCTCATGGCCCTGGCGCAGATGCTCGCCAAGCCCGGCCAGGAGGTCGTCCTGTTCAGCGCCAGCGACCGGCCCCGCGAGTTCGACATGTTCCAGCCGCTGCCCAGGGGCTGGCGGCACCAGATGGTGGCCGGCGGGCGTGACGGATGGGAGGCGGCGCTGCGTGACGCGAGTCCCTCCGCATTGGTCGTGCTCGTGTTCCTCGACCGCGAGAGCGCGCCGGCCTTCTGGCAGATGGCGCCGGGGCGCTGGCTGCTCGCGACCGTGGAGACGCCCCTGCTCGGACAGGACGTCGCGTATGCGCTGCGCGAGATGAATGTGAGTTACGAAGACTTCCTCGCGCGCGTGCGCTGCGTCTGGTCGCAGTTCCTGCTCCCGCAGATCTGCGAGGCGTGCGCCCAACCGGCAAGCCTGGCGCCGAGCGAGCTCGATTACCTCTTCCCGGGCACCCAGGCGCCTGCGTCGCTGCGCAGCGCGCGCGGCTGCGCCACGTGTTCCGGCCGCGGGAGCGTGGGGCGCCTGGCCGCGAGCGAAGTCGTGCTCATCACGGACGCGGTGCGGCCGGCCGTTTCCGCCGCCCTCAACGAGGGCACGGCGCTGGAAGGCGACCCGGGCTGGCACCTCACCGTCCACCAGCAGGCGCGGCGCTTGCTCGAGGAGGGCGGCATCGGCGTGGATGTGTACCGCGACGCGATCCGGCGCAACCCGCTGCTGCGCGCGCAGAACATGCTGGAGCGCGAACGCGCGCACTCTTCGCGGCTGGGCAGCGTGTTCGAAAAGTTCGTGTCGCCGGAAGTCAAGCGGCGGTTGATGGACAGTCGCACCATCGACTCGGTCGTCAACGGCGAATCGCGCGAGGTGACCTGCCTCTTCTGCGACATCCGCGGCTTCACCTCGCGCGCGGAGTCGCTCGCGCCGGACCAGCTGTTCATGGAGCTCAATCGCTACTTCGCGGTGGTGGTGGACTGCGTGCTCACCCATGAGGGAACCATCGACAAGTTCATCGGGGACGCGGTGATGGTGGTCTTCGGCGCGCCGCTCGCGCAGCCGGACCAGGCGCAGCGCGCGCTCTCCTGCTCCCTGGCGATCCGCGATCGCGTGGGCGCATTCAACGCGGCTCATCCGTCGAACACCCCGATCGCCGTCGGCATGGGCATCAATTCCGGCACCGCGATGGCCGGCTGCATCGGCACCGACAAGCGCATGGAATACACCGTGCTCGGCGATGCGGTCAACACGGCGGCGCGGCTGGAGTCGCGCGCCAAGGCCGGGCAGGTGCTCGTGAGCGCGACCACGCGCGCGCTGGTGGGCGATGCCTTCAGGTTCGGTGCGCCGCGATCCTTCGAGCTGAAGGGCAAGGCGGCGGACGTGGAGGCGTCCGAGCTGCTTTCGTCCGCCTAGCGCGGCGCAGGCAGGAGGCGGAAGGCGGCGGCACCTGCCGCGAGCATCACCGCGGTCGTCAACATCACGGCCTCGAACGGGTCCACGCCGTGCGCGGCTCCGACGGTGGCCGCGACGCCGGTGAGCCACTGCATCAGCGCAATGCCCAGGAACATCGCCATCGTGAACACGGCCATCGCGCGGCCCGTGAGGGCCTCGGGGTAGGCGATGCGCACGTCGGCGTACTGCAGGATGATGTAGCCGGTGAGGAAGGACACGACTAGTGCGATGGCTACCGCAAGCGCGGCGACATGCACGAACGCGAGCACCGCGAACAGCGCGGCCATCGCCGCGGTGAAGCCCGTGATCCACCCCCGCCGCGCGCCGTTCGGATCGAAGCGCCCGAAGAGGGGCGGGCCGAACAGGCTGACGATGGACACCGCGAGTGCGACATTGCCGCTTGCGACCAGCGAGAAGCCGTAGCGTTCGATCAGGAGGGGGCCGAGCCACAGGCCACGCAAGGTGATGAACGATGCGTATGTCACGGAGCCGAGCGCCACGATGCCCCAGGTATGGGGCAGCGCGAAGAGCGAGCCGAATTGCCTGACGGCCTGCATCACCGTCTCCCCACCGCGGTTGCGCGCGGCGGCCTCTTCGCGCACGAAGATGAACACCGCGATCCACGCCAATGCCGAACCCGCCGCCAGCAGCAGGAATCCGTTGCGCCAGGAGCTGTGCTGCACCACCCACGCGAGCGGCGTCGCGGTGAGCAGCATGCCGATGCCGCCGATGCCCATCACCAGGCCCGACACCGAGGCGAAGCGCGCGACCGGGAACCTGCGCGCGATGAACACCGTGCACACGAGGAAGGCCGGCGCGCAGCCGACGCCGATGAGCGCCTGCCCGGCGACGACGACCCAGAAGTCGTGTGCGAGCGCGGAGAGCAGGGCGCCGGCCACCGCCACCGGGAACGCGGCGAGGATGGTGCGGCGCACGCCGTGCAGGTCGATGCCGATGCCCATGAAGAGCTGCATCGCGCCGAAGGTGAAGTGGAAGGTGCCCGCGAACACGCCGAGCTGCTGCGGCGTCAGGCTGAAGTCCGTCTTCAGCTGCGAGGCCATCATGGCCGTGACGGTGCGAAAGGCCTGGCTGAGCGCGAAGGCGCTGGCCAGCGCGATCAGCATCACCCAGGTGGCCCGCCGGCCGTCGGCGGGCGTCACGCCTGGTGCTGCCCCATGAGCGAGAGCATCCCCGCTTCCAGGCCTTCCATGCGGCTGGCGAGCTGCGGCGCCGATTGCTTGGAGAGCTTCATGTATTGCTGGAAGGTGCCGAGCAGCGACGCGCGGCTGCCGTGGTGCAGCAGCATGCTCGCGAGCGCGGCCTGCAGCACCTGCACCTGCGCGGTGAGCGCGAGCTGGTTTTCCATCAGGCCGTTGATGTTGTCGCTGTACATCGCCAGCATCTCCTGCATCTGCTTCGCTTCGTCGTCCATGGTGGCCTCGCCCGTATCAGGAAGACGCCGCCGGGGGCGGCGTCTTGGGTTGGTAGTCGCAGTATTGGATCACGGCGCACTCCCAGCAGCGCGGCGTGCGTGCCACGCACACGTAGCGGCCGTGAAGGATGAGCCAGTGATGCGCATCCGCCATGAATTCCTTCGGCACCCGCTTCATCAGTTTCTGCTCGACCTCCAGCACATCCTTGCCGGGCGCGAGGCCCGTGCGGTTGGCGACGCGGAAGATGTGCGTGTCGACGGCCAGCGTTTCTTCCCCGAAGGCGACGTTGAGCACGACGTTCGCGGTCTTGCGGCCGACGCCCGGCAGCGCTTCGAGCGCCTCGCGCGTGCGCGGCACGCGCCCGCCGTGCTGCTCGACCAGGATGGCGCAGGTCTTCATCAGGTTCGCGGCCTTGGTGCGAAAGAGGCCGATGGTCTTGATGTAGTCCTCGAGCTTCGCCAGCCCGAGGTCCAGGATGGCTTGCGGCGTGTTGGCGACGGGGAAGAGCCTGCGCGTCGCCTTGTTGACGCCGACGTCGGTCGCCTGGGCGGAGAGCAGCACGGCCGTGAGCAGTTCGAACGGCGTCGTGAATTCCAGCTCCGTCGTGGGCAGGGGATTGGCTGCGCGCAGGGTGGCAAAGAAGGGGGCTATGTATTCTTTTCTCACTGGCTTTCAATTCAAGGACGCAGAATTCGCAGAGGTTACGCAGAAGGAATGCAGAAAAGACAAAACTGCATTTGATTTTTTCTTGTCTTCATTCTGCGTAACCTCTGCGAATTCTGCGTCCAAAAACGATAATGCCGTCATGAAGTTCAATTTCGACAATCCCTATCCCACCACCCGCCTGCCGGTCTTCGCGCGCAATGCGGTCTCCACCTCGCATCCCCTCGGCTCGCAGGCCGGCCTGCGCATGTTGTGGAAGGGCGGCAACGCGGTGGACGCCGCGATTGCCGCTGCGGCCGCGATGACCGTCGTGGAGCCCGTGAGCAACGGGCTGGGCAGCGACTCCTTCGCCATCCTGTGGGACGGCAAGGAACTGCACGGATTGAACGCCTCCGGCCCGGCGCCCGCCGCGTGGTCGGTCGACTACTTCAGGCGCAAGTACGGCAGCGATGCGAAGGCGCCGCCCAAGCGCGGCATCGATTCCATCAGCGTGCCCGGCGCGGTCGCGAGCTGGGTGGCGCTGAGCGAGCGCTTCGGCAAGCTGCCCTTCGCCGACCTGCTGGAGCCCGCCATCGAGATCGCGGAGCGCGGCTACCTCATGCCGGTCGTCGTGCAGCAGAAATGGGCCGCGGCGACGCAGGAGCTGGGCTCGCAGCCCGGCTTCGCGCAGTCGTTCCTGCCCTGGGGCCGCGCGCCCGAGGTCGGCGAGCTGTTCCAGTTCAAGGGCGCGGCGCGCGGCCTGCGTGCGATCGCCGAGACGAAGGGTGCTGCGTTCTACGGCGGCGAGATTGCACAGGCCGTCGAGAAGTTTTCCACCGCGAACGGCGGCAGCCTCACCGCGAAGGACTTCGCGTCGTACAAGCCCGAGTGGGTCACGCCTATCGCGAAGAACTACCGCGGGTTCACCATGCACGAGATCCCGCCCAACGGGCAGGGCATCGCCGCGCTGATGGCGCTGGGCATCGTGGAGCAGTTCGACCTCGCCGGCATGAAGGTCGACGGCGCGGACTCGCAGCACGTGCAGATCGAGGCGATGAAGCTCGCCTTCGCGGACGTCTACCATCACGTCGGCGACAGCATGAGCGTGACCTCGCAGCAGCTGCTGGACCCGACCTACCTCGCGAGCCGCGCGAAGCTGATCGACATGAAGCGCGCGCAGGATTTCAAGGCGGGCAACCCGGTCAAGGGCGGCACCATCTACCTCACCGCCGCCGACGAGAGCGGGATGATGATCTCCTTCATCCAGAGCAACTACATGGGCTTCGGCTCCGGCTGCGTCGAGCCGACCTTCGGCATCAGCCTGCAGAACCGCGGCCATGGCTTCAGCCTGGTGAACCCGGCCAACCTCGTGGCGCCGGGCAAGCGGCCCTTCCACACGATCATCCCCGCGTTCCTCTCGAAGGACGGGCAGCCCGTGATGTCCTTCGGCGTGATGGGCGGCAACATGCAGCCGCAGGGCCACATGCAGACGCTGGTGCGCATGATCGACTACAAGCAGAGCCCGCAGGCCGCGTGCGATGCGCCGCGCTGGCGCTTCAACGCGGGGATGGAAATCAACGTGGAACACCAGATGGACGCCGGCACCGTCGAGGAACTCAAGCGCCGCGGCCACAAGGTCGACGTGATCAACGACAGCTACCAGGACTTCGGCTCGGGCCAGTTCATCTGGCGCGCGGGCGACCCCTCGCGCGAGGGCTATGTCGTGGCGTCCGATTCGAGGCGGGACGGCCTGGCCGCGGGCTTCTAGAGCGCGCGTGAAGTTGTTCCGTAAGCATGCAACCCGTCACACGGGTAACAAACGCTTGCGACTTTCCTTAGAACTTAGGAGCTAGCAACGGCGTGCAGCCGTGCTGGAAGCCGCTAGGCTCACCCGTTAGAACGTAACACCGGGAGACATCCATGTTTTCAAAGGCAGGCATCGCGGCGGTAATCTGGGCTGCGGCCGTCTCCGTCCACGCACAGGACAAGATCATCGTCGGCCAGTCCGCGCCGCTCACCGGCGGCAATGCGCAATTCGGCAAGGACATCCGTGACGGTGCGAATGCATATTTCGAATCGGTCAACGCCAAGGGCGGCATCGGCGGCAAGCCGATCGAGTTGTTGTCCATCGACGACAAGAACGACCGCAAGACGGCCGGCGCCAACGCGAAGACGCTGCTCGAGAACAAGAACGTCGTCGCGCTCTTCGGCTTCGCCTCGGCCACGTTGAGCCTCGACGCGATCCCGCAAGCCGAAGCGAAGGAGGTTCCCTTCTTCGCGCCGTTCTCCGGCGCGAACCCGGTGCGCGTGAACAACCCTGTGCTCTTCACCGTGCGCGCATCCTACGGCGACGAGATGGAGAAGATCCTCAAGTTCTGGACCAGCCTGGGCCTCAAGCGCGTCACCGTCGTCCACTACGACGACGAGGTCGGCAAGCAGAACCTGGAAGTCGTCGTCAATTACCTGAAGAAGATCAATCTCGCGCCGCAGGCATTTCCGCTCAAGCGGAACGCCCAGGTCGGCAAGCCGGAGATCCAGGCCCTGATCGCGCAGCAGCCCGAATTGATCCTCACGACGGTCCTCTCGGGCGCGGCTGCGCAGATGCAGAAGTCGCTGGTGGAGATGGGGCGCGTCATCCCGACGTCGAGCCTGTCCTTCGTCGGTGCGGACCAGTTCATCGTGGCGGCGGGGCCGGCCAGCGCGGGCGTGTCGATCTCGCAGGTCGTGCCCAACCCGAATTCGCAGATTCCCGCCGTGCGCGAATGCGCGAAGGTGATGGAAGCCGCGGGCATGAAGGGCATGAACAGCACGCAGCTCGAGGCGTGCTTCGCGGCGAAGGTGCTGACCGAAGGCATGCGGCGCGCGAAGAAGCCCGTCACCGCCAAGACGCTGCTGGAGGCCCTGACCAACCTGGGCGCGTATGACCTCGGCGGCTACAAGATCACCTTCGGCGCGGGCGCGCAGCACGGCAGCAAGTTCGTGGACCTCGCGATGGTCACGCGCGACGGCCGCTTGATGAGCAACTGAAAACCCTGAGATCGCGACGGGCCACGGGCGGGCAGAATGCTGCCCATGAATTTCAAGCTCGTTCGACGCACTTTGCTGTGCGCCTTCAGTGTTCTTGCCTGGGCGCTCGCACTTCCTCCCCACGCGGGCGCCCAGCCCGCCAGTCGCCCGCCGATCGAAGCCTTCTTCCAGAACCCCGCCTTCGCCGGCGGCGAGATGTCGCCCACGGGCGCGCACGTCGCCCTGCTGGTCGCTTCCAAAACCACGGGCCGCATCCAGCTCGTGGTCGTGGACACGGCGAAGTTCACCGCCAAGGCCATCGCGAGCTACACCGATGGCGACATCAACAGCGTCCATTGGATCAGCGACAAGCGGCTGGTCTATAGCGTGTACGACTTCAAGGCGGGCATCGGGGAGCGCGCCAACTATGTCAGTCCGGGCCTGTTCGCGGTGGACTTCGACGGGACGGGCGACAAGCAGCTCGCGCGGCTCGATTGGGGGATGGAGCGCTCCGTCGGTGACCGCCAGCTGATGGACCCGACCACGCGCTTCGTCGCGGCCACCAACAACGTGAACTCGGACGACATCTTCGTCACGCAGGCGCGGTTCAGCGACACCACGCACGAGCTGGAGGCGCTCACCCTCTATCGCCTGAACACGCGCACCGGCATCGCGAGCCCGTACAACCGGCCCGGCAAGTCCACGGCGTGGTACATGGACGCCAAGGACGTTCCGCGCGCGACCGTGACCGAGGAGGCAGGCCGCGGCGCGGTGTACTACCTGGACCCGGAGAAGAACCAGTGGACGAAGCTCGTGGAATACGACGCTGTCACGGGCGAGGACCGCATGACGCCGATCGGCTTCGCGCCGGACGGTTCGCTCTTCGTGCGCCAGCAGCGCGGCGCGGCGGGAACCTCCGCGCTGTACCAGTACGACTTCAAGGCGCGCGCCGTGGACCCGGCCCCCGTGGTCGGCGTGGCGGGGCACGATTTTCGCGGACAACTCCTCTCGGACGGCAAGCGCCTGCTGGGCATCCGGTACGTCTCGGACGCCGAGGCCACGGCCTGGTTCGACCCCGAGCTGAAGCAATTGCAGGCCACCATCGACAAGGCGTTGCCCGGTGCGGTGAACCGGCTGGACGTGCCCGACAGGGCCGAGACGCCGGTGGTGCTGGTGCAGTCGTTTTCCGACGCGAACCCCGGGACCTACTACATCTACAACCGGCAAACGGGGAAGTTCACGGAGCTCGGCCAGGTGATGCCGGGCATCGATGCGAAGCAGATGGGCCAGCGCGACTTCGTCCGCTACAAGGCGCGCGACGGGTTGGACATTCCGGCGTGGCTCACGCTTCCGCCGGGCGCGAAGGGCAGGAAGCTGCCTCTGGTGGTGCTGGTGCACGGCGGCCCGTACATCGGCGCGTCCAGCTGGGAGTGGAAGGCCGAAAGCCAGTTCCTCGCGACGCGGGGCTACGCCGTGCTCGAGCCTGACTTTCGCGGAACGCGCGGGTATGGCATGCGGCACTTTCGCGCCGGCTGGAAGCAGTGGGGCCTCGCCATGCAGCATGACCTGGCCGATGGCGCGCGCTGGGCGGTCGACAAGGGCATCGCAGAGCCCTCGCGCATCTGCATCGCCGGCGCGAGCTACGGCGGCTATGCGACCTTGATGGGGCTGGTCAACGACCCCGACCTGTACCGCTGCGGCGTCGAGTGGGCGGGAGTGACCGACATCGACCTCATGTACTCCGTGACCTGGAGCGACTTCGGCTCGGAGTTCAAGACCTACGGCATGCCGGTGCTGGTGGGCGACCGCGAGAAGGATGCCGAGCAGCTCAAGGCGACGTCGCCGCTGCTGCAGGCGTCACGCATCAAGCAGCCGCTGCTGATGGCCTATGGCGGCGCGGACAGGCGTGTGCCCATCGTGCACGGCGTCCGGTTCCGCGACGCCGTGCAGAAGACCAACCCGGCCGTCGAGTGGATCGAATACACCGACGAGGGCCATGGCTGGCTGAACCCGAAAACGCGCGTGGACTTCTGGAGCCGAGTCGAGAAGTTCCTGGACAAGAACATCGGCGCGAAGCCCTAGCCGCGCGCTGCCCCGGCGCCGGGGCGTTCACTCCAGCTTGATGTTGGCCTCCTTGATGAGCGCGCCCCACTTGGCGTGCTCCGCCTTGATGTGCGCGGCGAACTGCTGCGGGTTGCCCGGCGTGACTTCGCTGCCGTCGAACTCGAGCTTCTCCTTCACCTCGGGCCGCGCAAGCAGCTTGAGCGTCTCGCTGCTGATGCGGTTGACGACATCCGCCGGCATACCCGCGGGGCCGACGAGCCCGAGCCACGTCGTCGCGGCGAAGCCCGGATAGCCCTGCTCGGCCACCGTCGGCACCGCGGACATCGAGCCCAGGCGGCGCGCGGAGGTGACGGCCAGCGCGCGGATCTTGCCGCCCGCGAGCTGCGGCATCACCGACGGGCTGCTGCCGAAATACGCCGGCACCTGCCCGCCGAGCAATTCGTTCATCGCCGGGCCCGCGCCCTTGTACGGCACCTGCATGATCTGCGCGTGGATCTGGCGCTCGAGCAGTTCGCCCGCGAGGTGGCCGACCGTGCCGTTGCCCGCCTGCGCGATGCCGATGGCGCCGGGCTTGGCCTGCGCCGCCTTCACGAAATCCGCGAAGGTCCTGTAGGGCGAATCCGCGCGCACGACGAGCACCACCGGCTGCTCGGAGATCGCGACGATGGGCGTGAGGTCCTTCAGCGGGTCGAAGGGCATCTTCGCGTAGAGCGACGGATTGATCGCGAGGTTGGACGCCTGGCCCATGCCGATCGTGTAGCCGTCCGGCGCGGACTTCGCGACGAAGTCGATGCCGATGTTGCCGCCCGCGCCGGGCTTGTTGTCCACGATGACGGTCCAGCCCAGCACGGTGGTGAACTTCTCGGCGATGAGGCGCGAGGCCGTGTCCGTGCCGCCGCCGGGCGGGAAGGGCACGACGAGGCGGATCGGCTTGCCGGGCCAGCCGGCCTGCGCGAACGCGCGCGGGAAAACGCCGGCCGCGAGGGCGGCGGCGATGAGGTTGCGTCGATACATTCGTCTTGTCTCCTTGATGATCCGGGGGGTTCGCTCAACGCAGGTTGCGCGCGAAGAGCGCCAGCAGCCTTTCCCAGTGCCGCTCCGCGCTCGGCTCGTGGTAGACGCCCTTGCGCTGCGGGAACACGAAGCCGTGTTCGGCCTTGGGGTACCACTCGATGGTGTAGGGCGCGCCACTGCCTTCGAGCGCGGCGGCCAGTGCGTCGATGTCCTTCTTCGGCGCCCACTTGTCGATCTCGGCGCACGCGAAGTAGCTCTCGCACTTCAATTTCGCGGCCAGGCGGTGCGGGGAATCGGGCGCGTCCGTCGCCATGCCCGCGCCGTGGATGGAGGCGATGGCCTGGAAGCGGTCCGGGAAGTTCGCGGCTGCGGCGACGACGAAAGGGCCGCTCATGCAGTAGCCGACGGCGCCGATGCGCGACGCGTCCGCCTCGGGCTGTGCGTCGACGAATTTCAGCAGCGCGCCGGTGTCGCGCACGTTGAGCGCGGTGGTGGTGGCGCGCATGTGCTCGAACATCACGGCCATCGCGGCTTCGGTGCGTTCGCGCAGCCAGTAATCGCGCGTGCGGCGGTAATAGAGATTGGGCAGCACGACGTAGTAGCCGGCCACCGCGAGGCGCCGCGCCATGTCGTGCAGTTCTTCGCGCTTGCCCGGCGCGTCCATGTAGAACAGCACCACGGGGTGCTTGCCGCCATCGGGATAGACGACGAAGGAATTCATCGCGCCGTCGGGCGTGGGGATGTCCAGTTCCTTCTCGATCAGCGTCATGGCGCGCGTCTCCGGCAGCGTGGGTTCAGGCTCATCGATTGTGCCCCTCAGCCGGTAGTCCGGTGCCTACCTGCAAACCCTTGCATCACCGACGCGGCGCAGCACCCGGGCCGCCCATGATGACGCCAAGGCTGCGAAAGCGGCGTGTTGTAAAGGAAGAGCCATGCAAACATTGATCAGTGTCTTCGACGACCGTGCCACGGCGCGACGCGCCATCGAGCGCCTCGTGGATGCGGGCTTCTCGCGCAGCGACCTTCACCTGCAGGAGCCCGTCGCCGGCGACACGCCGACGACCGCCGCCGCAGCCTCCGACGCACAGGACCGCGCCCTGGGCGACATGGCGATGCACACCGCCGAGCGCGAAGTCGCCGTGGACCGCGGCGTGCTGGAGTCCATCGGCAACTTCTTCGTTAGCTTGATGGGCAAGGACCACAAGCGGCGCGCGGGCGCCTATTCCGAAGCGGTGCGCCGCGGCGGATCCGTCGTGGTGGTGGATGCCCGCGACGACGCGCAGGCCGAAAGCGCCGCTTTGCTGATGCACGAACTCGGCGCCGTGGATGTGACGGACCGCGCCCACCAGTGGAAAGACGAGGGCTGGGACGGCGACACCGACCTGGGCGACCACGACGTGACGCGCCCGGGCGTGCATGCCTTCATGCGCGACGGCAAGATGCCGCTGCGCGACTACGTGGCGCAGCGCCGCACCGACCAGCCGGCGGTGCAGCGCTATGCGAACACCGAACGCCCGCCGGAAACGCTGGAGGACCGCGCGGGCCGTGTGTCCACCGAGCGAGCCTTCGCCTTCGGCGATGCGCCGCGCAACGAGATGCGCGACGCGGACGGCAAGCCGAGCCGCGGCGACCGCGAGTAAATCGCTTTCTATTTGATTCTGAACGCCGGCGCAACGCCGGCGTGCTTTCGTTCGTCAGCGCTGCGCGTGTACAGGAGCGGCGCTGGCGCGCCGAGGGGCGGGTGCCTTCGGTTTTGGGGTGGCACGCCCCCAGGGATTTGGGGTCAGATCCGATTTTCGGAGATGATCCCCCCGAAGCGCCAAAATATCCCCACGAAATTCGGCTCTGACCCCAAATCCCGCTCCCGGCCAAAGAGACCCACCATGCCTTTGAACTTCGCCACCCGCCTAAACAACGTAGAAACCAGCGCCATCCGAGAGCTCTTCAAACTCCTCGGCAAGCCCGGCATCATCTCCTTCGCGGGCGGCTTCCCCGACAGCGCGATGTTCGACGTCGAAGGCCTGAAGGAAGCCGCGAACAAGGCATTGACCGAGGAGCCCGGCGGCGCCCTCCAGTACGGCGCCACCGAAGGCTACGAGCCGCTGCGCACCCAGTTGGCCGCCTTCATGCAAAGCAAGGGCGTCAAGGACATCGAGCCCCAGGGCTTGATCGTCACCACGGGCAGCCAGCAGGCGCTCGACCTGCTGGGCAAAACCATGATCAGTCCCGGCGACAAGGTAATCGTCGAAGCGCCGACCTTCCTCGCGACCATCCAGTGCTTCCGCCTGTACGGCGCGGAGCTGATCACCGCCCCCGTCGACGCGAACGGCGTGCAGACGGACAAGCTGGAGCAGCTGATCGCCGAGCACAAACCCAAGTTCGTCTACCTGATCCCCACCTTCGGCAACCCGAGCGGCGCGATGCTGAGCCGCGAGCGCCGCATGAAGGTGCTGGAGATGGCGGTGAAGCACCAGACGCTGATCGTCGAAGACGACCCGTACGGCGACCTGTACTTCGGCGAGCCGCCGCCGCCCAGCATCCTGGCTTTGAGCAGCCAGGTGCCGGGCAGCCGCGAGTGGATCGCGCATTGCGGCAGCATGAGCAAGGTGCTGAGCCCGGGCTTGCGCGTGGGCTGGTTGATCGGCCCGCCGGAGCTGCTGGCGAAGGCGACGATGTGCAAGCAGTTCAGCGATGCGCACACCAGCACGTTTGCACAGGCGACGGCGGCGCAGTATTTGAAGAGCGGGCGGATGCCGGCGACGCTGGCGAAGGTGCGGAAGGTGTATGCGGAGCGGGCGCAGGCGATGGGCGCGGCGCTGAAGAAGGAGTTGGGGGATGCGATTGAATTTACGCAGCCGCAGGGTGGGTTGTTCTTTTGGGCGCGGCTGACGGGGGCCGGCGGGAAGTTGAAGGATGCTGGCGAGTTTGCGAAGCGGGCGATCGAGAAAGGCGTGGCGTTTGTGCCGGGGGCGCCGTTTTATGCGAACGATCCGGATCTCTCGACCCTTCGGCTTAGCTTTGCTACGGCGGATGTGGCGAAGATTGAGGAGGGCGTGGGAAGGTTGGGGAAGGCGCTGGCTGGGCCTCAGGTAGAGTAGTGCGAGGCCCTACCCACTTCAGAAGCGTACTTACATTGATCGGATAGCAGATGGTTACTCCAGCATCTACTGATAGGCAAGAGTTGCCTGTCCTTGAGGATGTCACCTCGGAAAAGGTGGGTTCAGGCGTCGAGGTAGAGCGGGTCGAAGATCCCAGCGCGACTATCAAGGAGCCTTTCGACCCGGATCAAATCGACGTCAAGACCAAGCCTATGGTTGTGGACTTGTTGATGTCCCGAATCCGTGGCGGTCAACGTGAAATTGACTTGATGCCAGATTTCCAGCGACGGGCAGGCATTTGGGACCAGACCCGGAAGTCTCGCTTGGTTGAGTCGCTCTTGTTGAGAATACCTTTGCCTGTCTTCTATGTGGCCGCAGATAAGAATGAGCGCTGGTCCGTGGTCGACGGGCTTCAGCGCATCACGACTTTGAAGGAATTCATAGTTGACAAGTCGTTAACCTTGAAGAATCTTGAATTTTTGGGACACCTTAACGACTGCGATTTCGATGGACTATCGCGTGAGATGCAGCGCCGTATTCAAGAGACCGAGTTGACGGTCCATATTATTCAGCCCGGTACGCCACCTGCAGTCATGTTTAACATATTTAAGAGGATCAATACAGGCGGGCTTCCACTTTCAGCCCAGGAGATTCGTCACGCCATCAAGCAAGGTCACGCTACCCACCTTCTGAAAGAACTGGCAGAAAGTCCTGAATTCAAGGATGCGACGAGAAGCAGCATCAAAGACGAACGGATGGCAGACCGCGAATGCGTGCTGCGGTTTTGCGCCTTCTGGATCACCGAGTCAAGTTCCTATCCAAACGTTGATCTGGATACTTTCCTAATAGATGCGATGGAAAAGATCAATCACTGGTCACCGCTGCAATTAGTCGAGTTAAGCAGTATCTTCCTGCGTTCTCTGAAACTCTCGAAGTTAGTCCTTGGAAAGTGGGCATTTCGCAAATACTACGGCGCAAACTATCGGCTTAGCCCCATAAACAAGGCGCTCTTTGAGGTTTGGACTGTAACCTTTGCGGGAGTTTCGGATGAACAGGCGGTCAAGTTGGTCGAAAGAAAGGAAGTAGTGCTCCAGAAGTTCGGTGAGCTTATGAGGGACAGAAGCTTTGAAGAATCGATTTCAATAGGTACTGGGTCGGCAGCCAACGTCCGGAAGCGATTCATCGAAATCAAGTCTTTGATCTTGGGAGTCTTAAGTGCTTAACTCCGTTCACTTGCGAAATTTCAAGGGATTCGAGGAAGAGTCGATTGGCCTGCGACAGTTGACTCTTCTGAGCGGGCCAAACAGTTCGGGAAAAAGCTCTGTCATACAAGCATTAGTTTTATTGAGGCAGATCGATTGGCAACGCAGCCCCAACACGGACCATGCGGAGCTACTTCCAACCGGGCAGTTTCTGTCTCTGGGTACGGGCAGGGATCTTCTGCACGAATATGCAAAAACGGACGTTCTTAGCATTGGTGTGGGAATGGATTCTGGAGAGAGGCGTGAATGGATTTTTGACTATCTGCCGACCTCAGGAAAGCTGATTTCCAAGGACGTCATCTCGCGTGAAGACTTAGAGTTTGTGCGGGCTTTGCCTTTGACATATTTGGCTGCTGAACGTTGGGGTCCACGTACAACGTACCCTTATGAGGACAGCGAGCCTGAAGGGTCGTTGGGAGTTCTAGGTCAGTACACATTCCGACATCTGTTGGACCATGGCGATGATCCCGTAGAGAATCTTTCCCTCCACCACCCTCAAGCATTGGGAAAGGGGCTTCTGCACCAAGTCGCTGCATGGTTAGGAGAAATTAGTCCGGGCGTAAAAATGGACGTTCAAGCTCTGAAATCCGTCGGCTTGGCATCAGCTGGGTTCGGTTTTGATCGCAAGGGCGACGTCGCTTCCAGATACTACCGCCCGGCAAATGTGGGATTTGGGCTCTCATATTCGATCTCGATGATCGTGGCCCTGCTTTGTTCCACTAAGAAGTCACTAATACTGCTGGAGAATCCTGAGGCGCATTTGCATCCGCGCGGACAATCTTCTCTAGCCCGCTTAATTGTGCGAGCGTCGAGCTTGGCTCAAGTCATCGTAGAAACGCATAGCGATCACGTTATGAACGGCATCCGCGTCGCAGTCAAACGCCGCGAATTGAGCGCCGATCAGGTTGCGTTTCATTATCTGGTACGTGACGGGGTGACGTCGAGAGTGCAAACGCCAACCCTCGACAGTGAGGGTCGTCTTTCATTTTGGCCCGAGGGCTTCTTTGATCAACATGATAGAGATCTTGCGGCCTTAGTGCGACGTCCCGGAACTAAGGAGTGAACGTGTCCGAGATGGTCTTCAATGACACGTCCCTGACAGTCTTTTCCAATGCAGACGCTGCGCGGGGCGCATATGACCAATTAATCCAAACAGTTGCCGGATTGATTGATGATGGGCTTTCCAATCCAGTTGTCCATACTGAGTACAGCCTAATGTTCCTGGAGTTGGCCCTGTCTGCAGGGGGCGTCTGGCAATCCTACGACTGGCTAGAAGGCGGCGGCGTTGACAGAGAGGTTCTCTCGCTAATCCGTGCTCTTGATACTAAGATTCCGCTCGGTTCGAGTGTCGTATTCGGACCGGGAGCTGAAGATGAGTTGATCGCGTTCACTTACTGCGCAGGGTCTGCGTCGGGGCCTTCCTCGCTGGCGCTTGGGCTTGCATATCAGACTGACAACGTTTTGATCAGCTTGGACACGGCGTCGCTGTGGAGTGCGCCCAGCGTTGATGTTGTGATTTTGGATGACGCAGGTGCGCAGATCAGGAATGCGTCGGTGGAGCATGCGAGTCGCGTGGGGCACATCCCTGCGATACGAGAAGCAAGAGATGAGCTCCTCCTTAGAAGCCTCAATGACCTCCGTCTTTTTGCCGCGAACAGGGGAGCGGCATTCATAGCCCTTCGCTTTTCTCCCGACGTTGATGACCAGGTGAAAGCAATTCCCGGCCCGCAGTTTGAGAACGCCATCAAGAAGCTCGCGCGAATAAATGCGACCGGTCTCAGGTGGCAAAAGTCGGGTTCGCCTGCACCAGATTATCAGTTTAGTTGGCGGCCGGAAAGCGAGTCGACGATGAACAACGAGGCCTTTGTTAGAGCCCGTACCTTTCGGATGCCAGCTGGCGGAACGGCAGTCTTTTCCAAGCATTTGAACGTCTCCGAGCGCCATCGAATATATTTTTTAGAGGATCCGGCGGACCGTGCATTCGTAATTGGATACATAGGGGATCACCTGCCGACCACAAAGTATCAGTGATCTGCTGCTGCCCGCACTCTCAGCTCTTCGACAACGAAAGCCGGTTCGGCGCACGGCATGGAGAAGGGCGGCCTGACGCCTTTCGGCAAGGACGTTGTCCGGCGGCTCGAACAAAAGCAGATGCTCGTGGACCTGGCGCATGCCTCGGCGCGCGTGATCGACGACGTGCTGGCCATGGCCACGCGGCCGGTGCTGGTCTCGCACACCGGCGTGAAGGGCACCTGCCGCGGGCCGCGCAACCTCTCCGACGAGCATGTCCGCAAGATCGCCGCCACCGGGGGCGTGATCGGCATCAGATTCTTCGACGGCGCCGTGTGCGGCACGGACGTGCTCGCCATCGTCGCCGCCACGCGCTACACGGCCAAAATCGCCGACATCCAGCACGTGGCTCTGGGCTCGGACTTCGACGGCAGCATCCGCGCGCCGTTCGATGTCACCGGCCTGCCCTTGTTGACCCAGGGCCTGCTGGAGGCCGGTTTCAGCGAAGAGGACATCACGGCGATCATGGGCGGAAATGTGTTGCGCTTGCTGCTGGCGACCTTGCCCGCGTAGGTGGCCGGCGCGCTTGCGCCGCCCAGCCTCGCCGCTTACAGTCCCCGCATGAACCTCTGGGCAGCCGACCGCCACGAGCCGCTGCTCCCCGCGGCCTGGGACGAAGCCCGCGCGCGTGAATGCATCGCGCAGATCGTGCGCGATGCCGAATCCGCGTTCAGCCCGGCCCGCCTGTGGCCGACGCATCCGATGGACGTCAAGGACCCGGCGCCGCAGCACTGCCTGTACTTCGGCGCGACGGGCGTGATCTGGGCGCTGCGCTACCTCGCGAGCCAGGGCGCGGCGCAACTCGCCAACGACTACACCGAGATCCTCCCGGCCTTGGTCGCACCCAACCGTGCGCAGATGGAAGCCGACCCGGCGCAGCCGTTCGGTGCGTACCTGATGGGCGACACGCCGATTCGCCTGATGGAGTTCGAAGCCGCTCCATCGGCGACGACCGCAGCGGAACTGGCGCGGTTGATCGAAGGCACCCAGCACCATCCCTCGCGCGAAATGATGTGGGGCTCGCCGGGTACGCTGATGGCGGCGCTGTTCCTGTATCGCCGCACGGGCGACGACACCTGGGCGCGCCTGTTCCGTGAGACCGCGGCCATCCTGTGGTCCGAGCTGGAGCCTTCGCCCGATGGCACCTGCCGGTTGTGGAGCCAGGACCTCTACGGCTCGCACACCTTCTACATCGACGCCGTGCACGGCTTCGTCGGCACGGCGCCGCCGCTGATCCAGGGCCGCGACTTGCTGGGCGCTGGAGAGTGGGAGGGCTGGCGCGAGGTCATCGCCAACACCGTGCGCCGCTCGGCGCGCTGGGAGGGGCCGCTGGCCAGCTGGCACGCATTCGCCGACGCGCCGCCCGGTGACCTGAAGCTCATGCAGTACTGCCACGGCGCGCCGGGGTTCGTCATTTGCCTGGGCGACTTTCCCGGGAGCGAGCTGGATGATGTGCTGGCAGCGGGTGCGGAGGCGACCTGGGCGGCCGGCCCCTTGCGCAAGGGCCCCAACCTGTGCCACGGCACCGGCGGCAATGGCTACGCATTCCTCAAGATGTTCCGCCGCACCGGTGATGCGCTGTGGCTGGAGCGCGCCCGCGCGTTTGCCATGCACGGCATCGCGCAGGTGGATGCCGCGCGCACGGAGTACGGGCAGGGTCGCTACTCACTCTGGACGGGCGACGTCGGGTTTGCGATTTACCTGTGGGATTGCATCCGGGCGCAGGACCGGTTTCCGACGGTGGATGTGTTTTTCGGCTAGCTGCGGGCCTTGGCACTTCGTCGCATTTTCTTTGGCTATACTCCGCGCCTCGATCTCAAGCAGTCCCTGTGCATCGCGTCACCGCACAGCAGCCGTAAGTCACCACGCGTGACGCAGTAACTTTCGACAAGCCAGCGTTCCCGCACGGCTTCGCCTCGAAAGCGCGCAAGTTTCATTCGCGCACCCCCGAAGTACATCGCACCCCATCGCCCAGGCGTCGGGGCATGGCATTTCATTCTCGAGGAAGAACCAGAAGTGAAGACGTCCCGACGTAAACGCTCGTCCGCGCGCGCCGAGTGGCTGCTCGCGCCCTTTGGCCTGGCTTTGGCCGCAGCCGCGGGCTCCGCCTCCGCAACGATCGTGTCGCCCACTGTGACCTGGGGCAACTCCTTCGAAAGCACGCAATACAGCACACAGGCCGCGGCGCTCACCGGCGGCGCGGCTGCCTTTTGCTCGTACCCCGGCAACGTGCCGTACATGAAGAGTTGCGCCTATACCGGCACCAACGAGGATGGCTGGGCCATCGTCACCTTCCAGGACAACCAGAACCAGTGGTACGCGCAGCCCACGCTGTACGCCTTTGCGATCTACACATGCCCTGCGGACTTCCAATACGTCGGCGCGTGGACTGAAGACGGTGTCACGCTCGACCCGGCGTGCCAGAAAGACGGCCCGCCCGTGCCTCCGCCGCCGCCCCCGCCGCCGCCGCCTCCACCCAATCCCGCGCCACCGCCACCGCCGCCACCGCCGGCTCCCCCTCCACCGCCTCCGCCCATCCCGTATCCGTCCGAGGGCTGTGCGGCAGGGGCGGGCGGCTTCTACGAGTGTGTCGGCAATTCACCCATGCCCAATCCGCCGCCGCCTCCCGACACACCGCGGCAAAACGACGGGACGCCGACGGCCGACGTGCCCGATGCGGGCGAGGACATCGGCCTGCCCGAAAACGAAGAGGGGTCGACCTGCTCGTCGGCCAACATCGTCAACGCACCGGGCAACCCGATCTTTGCGGGAACCGGCAACAAGTACCAGCGCGAGGTGGACTACGTCGGCCCCGGTGTGCTCAGCCTCGTGCGCCACTACAACTCGGGCCTGAAAACCTGGGTGCACAACTACATGATGCGCATCCGCGCCGGCGGCGGCACGGCGATCGCCGTGCGCCCCGACGGCAAGACGCTGGTCTTCAACGGCGCCGGTGCGGGCGCATGGACCTCCAACGCCACGGTCGTCGAGACGCTCGTACGCTTGAATGCCACGAGCCCGGGCGATCCGGCCTGGAAACTTGTCACGGGCGCGGACACCGTGGAGTGGTACGACGCGAACGGGCTTCCGATCCTGATCACGTATCGGGGTGGCCGCAGCGTGCGGCTGGCCTATAGCGGCTGGGCATTGCAGTCCGTCACGGACGACTTCGGGCGGGCGCTTGCATTCGCCTACGACTCCCGGGGCCGCCTGGCGGAGGTCGCAGCGCCAGGGGGTGAGGCGATGCGCTACGGCTACGGCGCGAACGGGCACCTTGGCTCGGTGACGTACGCGGATGGCACCAGTCGCCAGTATCTGTACGAGAACCCTTCGTACCCGTACGCGCTGACGGGCCTGATCGATCAGAACGGCAATCGCTTCGCCACGTGGCGGTATGACGCAAGAGGCCGGGCGGTGGGCAGCGAACACGCCGGCGGGGTCGAACGCTTCGCGCTGGACTTCGATGCAAGCAGTGCCGGCGTGGTGGTCACCGATCCATTGGGCGTGCAGCGACTGCTGCAGCACCAGAACGTAGCCGGACGGCAGGTCTTCGCCGGCAGTTCGCTGCCCTGCACGGACTGCAGGGGCAACGCAGCCGGCACGGTGGTCAACGCGGTCGGCAAGGTCACGCAGGCTACAGACTTCTCCGGCGTCGCCAGCCAATACACCTACGACGAGGCACGCAAGCTGCCCGTCTCTCAAACGCGGGCGGCCGGAACACAGGAGGCCCAGAGCAGGGTGGTCGAGTGGCATCCGTCATTGCGGCTTCCGCTGCTTGTCGGCGAGCCGGGCCGGACCACGGCCTACGAGTACGACAGTCGCGGCAACACCCTGAGCCAAACCGTGACCGACACGGCGACGGGTCAGCGACGCACGGTGCGCTGGAGCTACACATCCCAAGGGTTGATGGAGACCATGACCGACGCAAAGGGCAGCCTCTGGCGCTTCGGCTATGACGCCGCCGGCAATCGCACGAGCGTGACGGATCCATTGGGGCGTCAAACCGCCTATACCTTCGATGCCGCAGGACGCGTGCTGACGCAGACGGATCCGAACGGGCTCGTCACCGCCCATCTCTACGACGTGCGCGGCCGATTGATATCGCTGGCCACCGGCGGCGAGACCCGCACCTACACCTACACGCCAGCCGGCCAGCTCGCCAGCGCGACGCTGCCCAACGGCGTGCAGGTCACCTACGCCTACGACGCCGCGCAGCGCCTCGTGTCCATCGCCGACAACCGCGGCGCGAGCATCACCTACACGCTGGACGCCATGGGCAACCGCATCCGCGAGGAGGTGCGCGATGCCAACGGCAATCTTGCGCTGACCACCGCGCGCGTGATCGACAGCCTGAACCGCGTCGCCGCCGTCCAGGGCGCGCAGGGCCAAGCCACGGGCATGGGCTACGACGCCAACGGCGAGCCCTTCACCGTCACCGACCCGTTGAACCAGACCACGCGCCAGACGCTGGACGCGCTGCGCCGCCCCACCGCCACCATTTTTGCGGACAACAACTCCGCACGACAGGCGTGGAGCGCACTCGACGCACTGGTCCAAGTGACCGACCCCAAGGGCGTCGCGACGCAGTACGAGCGCAATGCCTTCGGCGAAGTGATGAAGGAAACCAGTCCGGATATCGGCAGCATCACCTATACGCGCGATGCCAACGGCGCGGTGGTGACGACGCAGGACGCCAAAGGCCAGATCACGAAGATCGAACGCGACGCGTTGGGGCGGCCGACCCGCATCGAATACGCGCCCGGGTTCGCCAGCACGTTCGCGTACGACGCGGCAGGCAACGTGAGCCGCATGGACGACAGTTCGGGCAGCACGGTGTATGCCCGGGATGCCCAGGGCCGCGTCCTGAGCAAGACCCAAACCGTCCAGGACAACCCGCCCACGCCCAGCGCATATGCCGTGCAGTACGGCTATGCGGCAGGAGACCTGGCGAGCATCACCTATCCGAGCGGCTTGAAGGTGACGTATCGGCGAGTTGCTGGGCGCATCACCGGTATCGATGTACAGCCACCGGCCAAGGGCGGCAAGGTGCAGCCGGCAGTGGCGTTCCTCTCAGGACTGACGCATACCGCGTTGGGCGCCCCCAAGGCGTGGAGCTGGGTCAACGGCGACGGTGCCAGCCGCACGTTCGACGCGGATGGGCGCATGGTCGCCAGTGAGATCGCCACTTAT